>NZ_JBLRVZ010000024.1:4562-120923 GCF_048159505.1 Streptomyces sp. T028 | reverse complement strand
CGGGGTGATCCCGACAACGCGGCGAGCGTGCGTGCCAGGCGTCGCCGGGCAGGCGGGACTTTCGAAACACGCCCTAGGGCCTGTCCGGCGGATCTGTGGTGGGCGGTTGGCTGGAGAGTGCGGTGCGCAGTTGTCTGCGGGAGCTGATGCCGAGTTTGGCGTACACCTTCCGCAGGTGCCACTCGACGGTGTGGGAGCTGAGGAACAACTGGGCGCCGATCTCGGGATTGGTCAGTCCGTCGCGGGCGAGGCGGGCGATCTGCGCTTCCTGGGCGGTGAGCGCGGTGGGGGCCGCGATCGTGCGCCTGGCCACCGTCTCCCCGGTGGCCCGCAGCTCCCTTCGCGCGCGTTCGGTGAAGGCGCCGGCGCCGAAGCGGGTGAACATCTCGTAGGCGGTCCGCAGTTGGTCGCGGGCGTCGGCGCGACGGTTCTCCCGGCGCAGCCATTCGCCGTACAACAGGTGTGCACGGGCGAGTTCCACGCGGATTCGGGTGCGGTCGAGCCGCTCGATCGCCTCACGGTAGAGCCGCTCCGCGGCCTCGCCCTCGCTGAGCAGAGCACGCGAGCGCGCCTGGACACCCAGCGCCCAGTCCGTGCCGGCGGCGTCGGTCGTCTCGACCAGCCGGGCCAGGGCGGCGACGGCCGCGTCGCGATCGCCGCCGCGGACCCCCGCCTCCACCGACTCGGCGAGATACCAGCCGAAACAACCCAGGTCCTCGTAGGCACAGGCCCGTTGGGCATGCTCAAGGGCGACGTCGTACCGGGCCAGGCCGTTGCACAGCACGGCGGTGAAGTAGGCGGCCTGCCCGAGGGTTCGTCCTTCGCCCTTGGCCATCGCCGTCCGGACGCCGCTGTCGATCGCGTTCATCGCCTGCCGTTCCTCGTCACGCCAGGCCACGAGCATGAGGGAGGTACACCCTTGCCGGGCGCTGCCCGTCGCTCTGCTGATCGCGTCCGCCTCGTCGATCAGGGCCGCCGCGTCGGCGAACTCACCGGCCTGCACATGTACGGCCGCACGATGGGCGAGCGCGAGGGGAAGGACGGCGAGCGCACCGGCGTTGCGGGCCAGTCGGACGGCACAGCCCGACAGCTCGTGCCAGGCCCCGTCGTCCCACAGTTCCGGTGCGAGGAGTTCGGGTGCCACCGGGCATGCCGGCCAGAGCCGACGCGCGACGTCGTTCCGGCTGCCCCAGGCGTCGGTCTGGAATGCCCGCAGTGCCCTCCGGAGCTGTTTCACACTCGCTGCGTAGCCCGCGGTGAGGCGGGTCGACAACGCCTCCAGCAGAAGATCCGTCTCCCGTGGCGGGCTGGGTCCGCGGGGCGCGGAGTGGGCGGCCTCGGCGGCATCCCGGACAGTCTGTCCGTCGTCCAGTCGGCCGGCGGAGATCGCCGCGGCGAGCGCCTCGAGATAGGTCTCGCGTGCCAGCGCCGCGTCATGGGGCTCCAGGTGTTTGGCCGCGTCGAGGAAGAGGGGGATGGCCTCACCGTTTCGACTGCGGGTGAAGACGATGCGCGCGTGCAGCCGGGCCAGCCGGGCGCGATCGAGCTCGTCGAGCGGCCCCAGCTCCGCGACCCTCGCGAGCTGGTACGCCGCCTCGGGCGCCGCCGCTTCGAACTTCGCCTGGGCGGCCGCGAGCGCCCGCGTGCAACGGAGGGAAGCGTCGGGTGTCAGCTCCATCGCCCGTTTGAGGAAGGCTGCCGCCGCCGCGGCGCTGCCGCGCGCCCGCGCCCGATCCGCCGCGGCCACCAGCTCGACGGCCACCGCCTCATCGGGGACCGCTGTCGCGTGGGCGCGATGCCACGCCCGACGATCGGGATCGGCGTCGGTGACCTCGGCCAGCGCGTGGTGAACCTCTTTGCGGTCGGCCGGGGTCGCGGCCCGGTAGGACGCCGAGCGCACCATCGGATGGCGAAAACGCACGTGCGTGCCCAGCTCGATCAGTCCCGCGTCCAGGGCCGGGGACTCCGCGTCCACTCCGATCCCGAGTCTTTCCGCCGCACCTCTGAGCAGGGCTGCCTCCCCGACCGGCTCGGCGGCGGCGATCAGCAGCAGTCGCCGTGTAGCCGGTGGAAGTGACCGAACCCGGCTCAGGAAGCTCTGTTCGATCCGGCTCGCCGGTAGTTGGGCGTCGGGCCGGACGAACCCGCCGGCCAGGTCGGCCGCCGTCGACCCGTGCGGCAGCTCCACGAGGGCGAGCGGGTTCCCTCGGGCTTCGGCGAGAATCCTGCTGCGGATGCGCTCATCGATCCACCCGGGGGCCACCGAGCCCAGCAGCGACCGGGCGTCATGCTCGTTCAGACCGCGCACACGCAGTTCGGGAAGCCCTTCGAACGTGTGCTCCTCGTCCTCCGGCTCCCGCACCGCGAAGACGAAGCCGACCGACTCCGCACCAAGGCGTCGCGCCACGAAACCCAGGACCTGTGCCGACGCTTGATCGAGCCATTGCGCGTCGTCGACCAGGCAGATCAACGGCCGCTCCTCGGCGACGACGGCCAAGTGGCCGAGTACCGCGAGACCGAGCAGAAACCGGTTCGGCGGTGGGCCTGCGCACAGTCCGAAAGCGACGCCGAGCGCATCGCGTTGCGGGGCGGGAAGGTGCTCGATGTCCTCGGACAAGGGCCCACAGAGCTGGTGCAGTCCGGCGAACGGAAGCTCCATCTCGGCCTCGGTGCCGCCGGCTCGAGCCACCCGGCAGTCGGCCGCACCCTCCGCGAGATGGTCGAGCAGTGCGGTCTTGCCGATGCCTGGCTCACCGCGCAGTACGAGAGCGGCGCTCCGGCCGGTTCGTACGCTCGCCGCAAGCTGATCCAGCGCAGCGCACTCACTGCTTCGGCCAAGCACCTGTGCACCACCGTCTCCGCCGCCGGGGAATGAGGAGTCAGCCGACCGTAACCCTCAGTGTCGGTTCTTGCCGGTGATCTCCCTGTACTCATGAGCCGTCGGCTTGATGATCTGTGTGCCTTCACCGTAGAAGCCTCGGCTGAGCCTGGCACGCAGGCGCTGAGCAGGGCGGGCTCCGGAACCGATCGGCTGGTACTGCTCATGCTGGGTGAGAACGTGCAGTTGCTCCTTGCCGAGCGGCTCGTGCACCTCGACGAACTCACCGTGCGGCAAACGCCTCAGCATCCCCGTCTCCCGGCCGTGCAGCACTTTGTCCCGGTCGCGTCGCTGGAGGCCGAGTGCCCACCGTTTCGTCAGCACGTAGGCGAGGGGAGGCACGACGAGGAGACCGATGCGTACAGCCCAGGTCACCGATTCGACCGAGACACTGAAGCGGACGGCGATGATGTCGTTCGCGGCGGCGATCAGGGCCACCAGGTAGAAACTCAGCCATGCGACACCGAGTGCCGTTCGTACCGGGCGGTTGCGTGGTCTGTCGAGGAGGTGCTGCTCACGGTCGTCGCCGGTCACCCAGGACTCGATGAACGGGTACGCGCCCATGGCCAGGAAGAGACCGACCCCCACCAGCAGGGGGATCAGGTTGTCCAGGGCCAGGGTGTGGCCCCAGAAGGTGATTTCCCAGCCGGGCATGACCCTCAGCAGCCCGTCCGCCACGCCCATGTACCAGTCGGGCTGCGATCCCGCGGAGACCTGGTCGGCACGGTAGGGGCCGTAGACCCAGACCGGGTTGATCTGCGCGACCGCAGCGATGCCGAAGACGACGCCAGTGACCAGGAGGAAGAATCCCCCGGATTTCACGGCACGCACCTTCAGCGGCAGGCCCACGACATTCTTGCCGGTCCGTCCCGGACCCGGATACTGCGTGTGCTTGTGACGGAGGATCAGGAGCAGATGGGCGACCAGCAGCCCCACCATGAGGGCGGGAATCAGCAGAATGTGGATCGTGTGGAAGCGCGCCACCATATCCTTCCCCGGGAACTCGCCTCCGAAGAGGAACATCGAGAGGTAGGTTCCGATGATCGGGATGGACAGGATCGTTCCGTTCACGACCGCGAGCCCGGTTCCGGAAAGGAGGTCGTCAGGAAGGTCGTATCCGGTCAGGCCTGCGAACATTCCGAGGATCAGCAGTGAGAATCCGAACAGCCACGTGAGCTCGCGAGGCTTGCGGAAGGCGCCTGTGAAGAACACGCGCATCATGTGGACGAGCATCGCAGCGACGAAGATCAGCGCCGCCCAGTGGTGGGCCTGCCGGATCAGCAGGCCGCCACGGACGTCGAAGGAAATGTGCAGGGTCGAATCGAATGCCTCCGACACCAGCTGTCCCCGCAGCGGCGCGTAGCTGCCGTGGTACGTCACTTCCTCCATCGACGGGTGGAAGTACAGGGTCAGATACACACCCGTGACGACGATGATGACGAAGCTGTAGAGGCATATCTCTCCCAGCATGAACGACCAGTGATCCGGGAAAGCCGTTCGCGCTTTCTCCCTGGCCAGGCTGTAGACACCCAGGCGCCCTTCAGTCCACTCGGCGACCTTTTCCCCCCTTTCCCCCTTTCTCTCCGGCCGCACCTCGGTGTCCTGACTCCTGTCACCCATGCCCCACCACCAAGACCTTTTCCCGGCGGGACGCACGTCGGCGCATCGCGCGACGTTCACTCTCCGTCGTGCCGCCCCAGATGCCTTCCACCTGTACCGCCCGCAGAGCCCAGTCGAGGCATTGCTCCACGACGGGGCAACGGCCGCAGACGGCCTTGGCCTCGTCGATCTGAACAACCGTCAGGCCACTGATTCCTATGGGGAAGAAAAGGTCGGGGTCGTCAACGTGCAGGCACAATGCCCGTTCGCGCCAGTGCACGGCGTGGTGTTCTCGTTCAGCAGCCATGAGTACGCAGACCTCCACGATTCGCCGGCCGGCAGGAAATACCGGGGCTCTCATGTAGGACCGGACAACCGGCGCAGCTGTGACATGCGAGCGGCGAGCGGCGGCCGGCACACGGCGCTCATGTCACAAGATCCGTGCGTGCCCGGTCAATCGGACCGAGCCGGGAAACGAGGGCCGTCAGGACGCGGGAGGATGCCGTATGGACCACTCCGACACGGTGCCGATCGCGGAGCTGCTGGAGGAGCGTCAATTCCTGCTGGATGTCGCCTACTGGATGCTGGGCAGCCCCGGTGAGGCGGACAGCGTCGTCGACGACACCTACCGCCGGTGGTACGGGCTGTCCGACACCGCGCGTCGGCAGATCGCGGCGCCCCGGTCCTGGCTCGCGAGGACCGCGGGCGGGATCTGCCTGAGGCGGCTCGCCCTCCCCGACCGGGGTGCGGCGGGCCGGCGGGAGGATCACCGCACGCGGACGGGAGACGCCGAGGCGGCGCGGGAGCAGTTGGAGAAGGAGGTCAGTCGGGTTCTGTTGAACGTGCTGGATTCCCTGCCGCCGGCCGAGCGGGCGGCGTTCGTCCTCAGTGACGTCTTCGGGATGACGCCCGACACGGTCGCCGACATCATGGGACGCACCGCGCCGGAGTGCGCCGAACTCGCCGACCGGGGCCGCCACAGCCTTCGCCGGCTGCGCTCACGTCCCACGACAGCGGCAGAGCACGATGCCGTCGCCGACGCCGTCCGCCGGGCCTGCGTGGACGAAGACGCCGAGTCGCTGGTGTCGCTGCTGTGCCCCGACGCCACCGCGTTCTTCGACGGCGGCGGCAAGGTCAGGGCACTCACCAGGCCCGTCCACGGCAGCCGGCAGGTCGCCCGCAGTCTGCTGACGCTCCTGGCCCATCACTCGCGCACCACTGTGACCACGCACTCCGTCAACGGCCGCACCGGCCTCGTCGCCCGCTACGACGGCCAGGTCGCCGCCGTCATCAGCCTCGACATCGCCGGCCACCACGTCGTCCAGGTCTGGGTCGTCCTCAATCCCGACAAACTCCGCTCCTGGAACCGACCGCCCACCCCGCGCGGGAACCGAGGAACGCGGCGATCTTGCTCGGGCTGAACATCCACATCAACGTGTGAATGCCTTCCTTCGAGGCCGCAAACGTCATGAACACGACGGGTTGGCCGTCTCGGTAGACCATCACGCCCGGAGATCCGTTGGCGTCGACCAACCTGGGCTCCGCCTCCCGCCAGAGCTTCCGATAGGTGACCATCCTGGCCACCCTCGCACGGCCGAGCACGGGTACACGAGCGCAGCCCCGCATACCGTTGCCGTCGGACAGGCTGACGGCATCGGGAGTGAGCAGGGCCTCAAGTGACGCCACATCCCCCGTCTGAGCCGCCGAGACGAAGACGCTCAGAAGCCGTCGGTGCTCGGCCGTGTCCACCCGCTCCCGCTGTTCCTCCGACAGATGCTTGCGAGCACGGCTCACGATCTTCCGCACGTTGACCAGGCTGAGCCGCAGGATCTCGGCTATCTCCGGATAGGCGTAGTCGAATGCCTCGCGCAGTACGTATGCGGCGCGTTCAGTGGGGCTCAGCCGCTCCAGGACCAGAAGCAGCGCCAGTTCGAGCGCCTCCGCGCGCTGCGCGCCCACCTCCGGGTCCGCGCTCGTGTCGACGGGTTCTGGCAGCCACGGTCCTATGTAGGTTTCCCGACGTACCCGCGCGGACTGTGCGACGTTGATGGCCAGGCGGGTCGTCGTACTCGACAGGAACGCGACCGGGCTGACCACCACGGAACGGTCGGTGTTCTGCCACCGCAGCCACGCTTCCTGGACCACGTCCTCCGCCTCGACCGCGCTGCCGAGGACGCGGTAGGCGATGCCGAAGAGACGGTTCCGGTGCTGCACGAAGACGGAAACAGCGTCGTCAAGGTCACTCGTCGTGGGAGACGGTTCGACATCCATGGTCCTGCGGTCTCCGTTCCTCCGGGCTGCTCCCGTCGCTTCCGTTCCACTAAGACCGGGCTCGGACCGCCTTTGTGACAGTGACGGGGGCCAAGCTCGTCCAGTGCCCGCGTGTCACACCTGCGTGAGCTGTTCGGTCCATGTGGGAGGGGAGGCCTGCGGACCGCCCGCCACACGCCCCTCCGCCTGGGTACGCCCCCGGCTTGAGCCGCGCAGAGAGACACGTCATGCCACGAGATTCCGACCAGCACTCCGATCCCGCCGTCGCAGGTGTGTTCCTGGCGGCCGAGGCCGCGCTGATCGAGGCCCGCCTCCGCCTGCTTCAGGAGGCGATCGCCACCGTCGACGCACGCATCAGGGCGATCTCCGACGCGCTGGGCCGGCTGCATCCCGCTGACCCGGCGTCCTCCGGTGCAAACAGTGGCAACGATTGACACACGAAGTCCCTGTTGTGAACCTGGGGCGCGTCCCTGTCACCTCTGTGCTCCGAGTGGGCCACTGCATATGATGGCACGCGGGGTTGAGGACGAGAGGAACACATGGTCTCCGCAACGGGGCACAACATTGAGATCACCGCCGAGAGCCTTCAGGCGGACCTGGCCCGCCTGCAGATCCAGAAGCAGGCGCTGGAAAGGGAACTCGCCGCGGTCGTGGCGCATCTCGGCTCGGTACAGCGGGCTCTCGGCGCTCTCGAGACCCTGCTGCACGACCGGGCGGACGTCGCCTCCCCCGAGTCCGCGGGAAACCCTGTCACCGCAGGCACCGAGGCGGACGTACAGACGAAATACGGCAAGGTCACCGAGCAGATCATGGAGTACTTCGCCACAGTCGGCGACGCCGACGTACGGGCCCGTGATGTTGCCGCGGCCCTCGGCCGCGACACCGACAGCGGAAGCATCAACGGCGTGCGCAGCACCCTCGACCGCCTCGTCGGTGCGTCGCGAGTCCAGCGCACCGGCCGGGGGCTCTACCGCGCCAAGCGTTCTTGAGAGTGCCCTCCGGCGGGCACAGTTCAGCTCAACGATCCCAGGACCACGGTCACGCACAGTCCCAGCGCCATGGTGATCAGGACCATCGCCGTCAGTGTTCCGCGGAGCCATCGCCCGAAGCGGATGTGCTGTTGCTCTTTCACCACGTCGATGCATGCGGCTATGTGCTCGGTCACCATGCGGGCGACGTATCTCTGCTCTTCGAGGTACCACCGTTCGATGTCCGCCTTCTGCTCCCGGGTCAGCCCCGGCGCTCGTGTGGTGAAGTCCGCCACGCGCCGCCGCGCCGCCGCCAGATGAGCCTCCTGGTACAGGAATCCCTCGATGTCACTCAGGCCGCGTGCGGCCTCCTCGCTCGTGTCCATGGTGTGCTCCTGCGGAGAATCGCCCGACGAACGCGTCCCGGGGGTGCTGGACGGAGGCCAGGGAGACGAGGTCCCTCCCGCACCAGGCCGCGATGAGCCAGACGGAAAGGACGCGGACCTTCCGTTCCCAGGTGGGCACGGCCAGGACGTGATAGCCGCGGTGCATCAGCCAAGCCGGAAGTCCCTTGATGACCAGGCTCCTGTACTGGAAGATGCCGCGCCCCAGCCCCAGCGTCGCCACCACTCCCAGACTGCTGTGGCGGTAGTCCCGGACCCTGCCTCCGCGCAGGCTCGCCGCGATGTTCCTCGCGAGACACTTGCCCTGCCGTACGGCGTGCTGGGCATTCGGCACTGTGTGCGCCCCCGATACGGGCGAGGCCAGGTCGGGAACGGCAGCGTCGTCTCCGGCCGCCCACACGTCCGGCACGGGCTCGCTGTCGGTGCCCACCCGCAGGTCAGGCCGGACCACGAGCAGGCCACGCTCGTCGACGGGCAGGTCCGTGTGGTTGCGCACCACGGGGTTCGAGACGTTTCCCGCGGTCCAGACGATCAGCGCCGAGTCGAACTCCTCTCCGCTCGAGAGCACGACGTGCCCCTCTTCCGCGGAGACGAGCCGGGTGTTCAGGTGGACCTGCGCGCCCCGGCGTTCCAGCGAACGCACCACCCAGGCACCGGGCTCGTCCCCCACCTCGGGCAGGATGCGGCCTCGGGACTCCACCAGGTGGAAGGACAGGTCGTCGATGCTCAGTTCCGGATAGAACCTGAGCATCGCGGTCGCCAGTGACAGCAGCTCACCGAAGCCCTCGACGCCGGAGAATCCGCCGCCCACGAACGTGACGGTGAGCAGCCTCTGCCGCTCCGCGCCGGGCGGCAGTGACGCGGCCTCGTCGAACGCGGTCATCAGCCGGTCCCGAATGGCCACCGCCTCCTCCACGTGTTTGAGGCCTATCGCCTGCTGTGCCAGCCCCGGTATGGGGATGGTGCGCGTCACGGCTCCGGCCGTGACCACGACGATGTCGTAGCGGAGCGCGTAGTCGGCTCCGTTCACCGGCCGGACGGTGACGGTCCGGTCGGCGTTGCGGATCTCGGTCACTCTCCCCGCGATCAGACGGGTGCGGCGCAGGTGCCGCCGCAAGGACACGGCGGCATGACGTGCCTCGACCGAGCCGGCCGTCACCTCCGGCAGAAACGGCTGGTAGGTCATGTAGGGGCGTGGATCGACGACCGTGATGCGTGCCTCGTCCGGACGCAGGGTCTTCTCGAGGCCCCACGCGGTGTAGAAGCCCGCGTAGCCGCCGCCGATGATCAGAATCTCGCGCATGACTCCCTCTGGTGGTTGTTCGACACCAGATAGACAACGCGGGGCGGGACGGTGTGACAGGGCCGAGCGGCGGAACCGCATCACGACTCCGGTCAGCGGGAGGTGAGGGGGGTTTCGGACTCGATGCGGGTGAGTTTCTCAGGGTTGCGGACGTAGTAGAGGCCGGTGACGCGGGCGCTCTCCACGCGGAGGGCCAGCACGCCGTCGATCACGCCGTCCACGCGCAGGATGAGTCCGGGGTTGCCGTTGACCGTCGTGGGCTCGCTGGTGAAGGTGCCGCCGGCCTTGTCGACGCTGCCGGCCATGTAACGGAGCACCTTGTCGGCGCCGACGACCGGCCGCAGCGCCGCCAGCTTGAGGCCGCCGCCGTCGCTCACGAAAACAACGTCCGGGGCGAGTACGTCGAGCAGTCCTTGCAGGTCCCCGGTCTCCAACGCGGACTGGAACGAGTTCATCGCCGCCCGGGTCTCCTCCGGGGACACCGATGTGCGCGGTCGGCGGGCGTCGACGTGCCGGCGGGCGCGGTAGGAGATCTGGCGTACGGCGGAGGGGCTCTTGTCGATCGCGGCCGCGATGTCCTCGTAGCCGATGTCGAACACTTCGCGCAGCACGAAGACGGCGCGTTCGGTCGGTGAGAGGGTTTCGAGGATGAGCATGAGTGCCAGCGACAGGTTCTCGGACAGTTCGACGTCCTCGGCCACGTCCGGCGAGGTGAGCAGGGGCTCGGGCAGCCAGGGGCCGACGTAGGCCTCCTTGCTCCGTTTGAGGGTGCGTAGCCGGTTGAGTGCCAGCCGGGTCGTGATCCGTACCAGGTAGGCGCGCTGGTCCTGCACCTGCGTCAGGTCGACCTTGACCCACCGCAGCCAGGCCTCCTGGAGGACGTCCTCGGCGTCCGCCGCCGATCCGAGCATCTCGTAGGCGACGGTGAACAGCAGGTCGCGATGGGCGACGAAGGCCTCGGTCGCGGGGTCGGTGACGTGGTCGTTCATGTCAACTGGCCTTGCGTGCCCCGGACACCAACTTGTTGAGGGTGAACCGGCAGGCGATCTCCTTGACGCCGGCACCGGGCCGCCCGCTGATACGGAGCGCGTTCACCTTGTCGTTCGGGTAGGAGAACTGGGTGACGCCCTCGTTCCGGCCGAGGCTGAGGCACTGCCCGGCGAAGAACATCCGGACGGGAGCCGGTGTTTTCCCCCCGATCCGGCGCAGGATCGTGGCGGCGGCTGCCGGGCCCAGCTGCACGGCCGCCTGGCAGCTCATCCGGAACGGGTGGTCCGTCATCACCGCCGCGTCCCCGGCGGCGACGATGCGCTCGTCGTCCACGCAGGTCAGCGAGGAGTCGGTGACCAGGCGGCCTTCGGTGTTGGTGCGCAGCCCGCTGCGGGCGGCCAGGTCCGGTACACGGAATCCCGCGGTCCAGATCGTCACCGCGCTGGGCAGCTCACGGCCGTCCTCCAGCCGTACGGCGTCGCGTGTCACTTCCGTCACCTGCGCGCCGGCACCTTCGAGGACGGACACACCCAGCGCGGCAAGTCGGCGGGCGACCGGGCGGCGGACCCGGGCATGCAGGGAGGGGCCGAGCACGTCGCCGCAGACCAGGGTGACCTTGCGCCCCGCTTCCGCCAGCTCGGCGGCGGTCTCCAGGCCGGTCGGGCCGGCACCGACCACGGTCACCGGTGCCGACGCGGACGTGGCCAGCGCCGACCGCAGTCGTTCCGCCCCCTCGATGTCCGACACCCAGTGTGCGAACTCCGCCGCTCCGGGCACGCCGGGATCGGCGGCGCCGCTGCCCACCGCGTAGACGAGGTAGTCGTAGGAGACCGTGCCACCGCCCGCCAGTGACACCTGGCGCTCGCCGGCGTCGATCCGGGTCGCGGTGTCGACCACCAGCCGGACGTTCCCGCCCAGTACCTCACCGAAGCCCACGACCGCGTCGTCGGAGCCGGTCACGAGCTGGTGCAGGCGGATCCGCTCGACGAAGTCGGGACGCGGATTGACCAGGGTCACCGACACGCCATCGCGCCGAGCGAGGCTGTTGGCCGCCGTCACGCCCCCGTACCCGCCGCCGATCACGACCACCTGGACGTTCCCGTTCATCACTTCTCCCTGGGTGTTTATGGACTCGGCATTGAGACACCGGCCACGCGTCCGGTGTAACAGCCCCCAGGTGAGACGTAGCCCACATCGGACGCGGCGAAGCCCCCGGCCCCTTCCGCTGATCCGCAGCTGAACGGCAGGGCCTTGAGGACGCCGGTCATCTGGTTCCGGCGGCGCCCGTCGCGACGAGTCCCAGGAGGTTGTCGTGAATCTCGGTGAACCGGGCCCGCACCGCTTCCGCGGCCTTGGCGACATCGCGCGCGGCGGGGTCGCGAGGCCGTTCGAGCAGCAGGTGGACGGTGTCGGCGAGGGCGGTTTCGGGATCGTCGACGCCGAGCGGGCCTGCGACATCGGCGTCGCTCATGACGGTGAGGAACCCGACCAGCACGGCGTGCAGGGCGTACATCTGTCGGGGCAGCGGGAGATCGTCGCGCACGATCCCGTGGTCGCGCAGGATCGTGATGACCGCGTTGCCCATCGCGCCCGTGGTGGCCTCGGCGAAGCGCTCCTGGTCGGCGGGGCGGTGGAGCAGTTGCCGCAGGGCGCTTTCGTCGCTCCGGAGCCATCGCAGCCACGGGTTGTCCAGTGTCGTGCGGATGAGCAGCGGAGCGAGACGGCGGGGCAGGATGGACTGCGGGTCCTGGGCGATCCGGCGATTGATGGTCTCGATCCAGGCGAGTACCTCGCGCGCGGCCAGCCCCACGAACAGGTCTTCCTTGGTCTCCCAGTACAGGTAGACCGTGCCCTTGCCCACGCCCGCGGACGCGGCGATCTCGGCGATGGTCACCTTGCGGACGCCGTGTTCGAGGACCAACTCGCGCGCGCTGTCGAGGATTCTGGCCGCCTTGACGGAGTCGTGTTCGATCAGCCGCCTCACCGTCGTGGTTCCTCCCGTTCGCTCTTCCGCAGCATGATGTCACGGAGGTTCACGGAGGTTCACGGAGGTGAGCCGACCGTGCGGCGGGCCTGAGACGGGGTCACTCCAGGGCGATGTCGACCGTCTTCATCCGGGAGGCCCTGCTGCGGTGCTCGGCCTCCGAGAGGAGCGTTCTGCCGAGCGTCGTCCCTGCCACATGGTCGAAGACGAACCGGATCCCGTACTCGGTGCGGTCGGCCGGGACGAAGAGCTTGCGCATGGCCATGCCGGAGCCCTGGTGGAACTCGATGAAGGGGCGGAGTTTCGCCTCCCAGGCCCGCAGCGCCCGCGGCACGTCCGTGGGATACCGCTCCAGCATCGTGCCCAGCATGTCGGCCCCGGCCAGGCCGCTGGAGGCCCCCATCCCGGAGTACAGGGTCAGGCACCACGCCGAGTCGCCGACGAGGACCACCCTGCCCTGGTGCCACGTGTCGAGCCGCACCTGCTCGGCGGTGTCGAACAGGTGGTCCGGCGCCTGCTCGAACCGGTCGAGCAGCCAGCCGAGCGTCGCACCCGTGGGCTCCGGTCCGAACACCGCCCGCAGCGAGTCGATGGCGGGCCGGGTGAACTCGCCGTCCACATCGTCGGTCCGGTAGTTGAACAGCACCGTCGGCGGCCGGTCGGCGAAGGCGAACACCCATGCCGACCGGCCCAGCTCGGCCATGATGATTCCGTCCGTGCCCCGGAAACCGGGGACCGGGCCGGGCAGGGCGCACGCCGCGAGCATGTAGCCGAGACGGTGAATGCTGCCTTCATCGGGCCCGAACGCCAGCCGGCGCACGGTCGACCGCAGGCCGTCGGCCCCGACCACGAGATCGAACCGTTCGGTGGTCACCGTCCCCGCGGCCCGGTCCTCGATGTCGACCTGCACGCTTTCGGTGTCGTGGCGCAGCGCGACCGGAATGGACGAGTACCGGATCTCCACGTCCTCGGGCAGGGCGTCGAACGCGGCCTGCTCGACGTCGCCGCGCACGACCGGGCGTGACTCGCCGGGCACGGCCTCGGCGAAACCCATGCCGCGCCGCCGGTGGCCCGCGCGATCGACGTTGTAGTAGGCGATGTCCGTCGAGAAGCGGTCCGGCACCTCGATGCCCAGTCGCTCCGCCGCGGTGATCCCGGTGCCGAAGAGGGTGAGGAAGTACCCGCCGCGGCGGCGCTCGGCTGCCTTCTCCAGGACGACAACGTCCCAGCCCGCCCTGTGCAGCCGCAACGCGGAGGCGGTTCCGCTGACGCCGAGTCCGACTACGAGCGCCCGCTGTCGCGGGGTGGTGTTCGTCTTCATGCCCCCAGCCTATACTCACTGACCAGATTGGTCATTTGGTCAGTGCGCGGTGCGGCGAGGCCATGTTTGAAGGCGGGGCCGAAAGGGTGGTACGTCACGTGGCGTGAGAACCTCCACCTTGGCGGTCTCGCTCACCTCTGGATGCCCACGAATGGTTTAATATTCAACTATGAGCCGGATCTTCATAGACAAGCAGAGCCCCAAGGCCTACCACGCGCTGGTCCAGACGTCCGAGGCCGTCCGGGCGACCGCCGCCGACGCGGGTCTGGAACGGACCGTCGTGGAACTCGTCAATCTGCGCGTCTCGCAGCTCAACGGCTGTGCGTTCTGCCTGGACGTGCACACCAAGGCCGCCCTGCGGGCCGGGGAGGACACCCGGCGGCTCGGTGTCCTGGCCGCCTGGCGCGACACCGGGCTCTTCACCCCGCTGGAGCGCGCGGCCCTGGCCCTCGCCGAGGCGACCACCCACCCCACCGACGCCGACGCCCAGGAGGCCGCGTACGCCGAGGCCCGGGAGGTGCTCACCGAGGATCAGATCTCCGCGGTGGTCTGGGTCGCCGTCGCCATCAACGCCTTCAACCGGGTGTCCATCCTCAGCAAGCACCCCGTGCGCTGACCCCTCCCTGTCAGCTTCCCGCCCCCCGACCGTCGTCCCCTGGAGGCCCGCCGATGCCCGAGTCCGTCAACGCCGAGGCCTGGCAGGCGTACGCGGTCCACCACCTGCGGCGTGGCACGGCCCCCGCCGAGGCGGAGCGGATCGACTGGGGGTTCCCGGGCTCCGGGCCGGACGAGGCGTTCCTCGGGGAGCTGAAGGGGCGGCGCGTGCTGGACCTAGGCTGCGGCACGGCCCGGCACGCCGCGCGTCTGGTGCGGGCGTACGGCGCGGAGGTGGACGCGGTGGACTCCGCGCCGGGCCAGATCGAGCGGGCCCGCGCCCGGTACGGTTCCCTGCCCGGCCTGCGCCTGGCGCACGCGGACGCCGTCGCCCATCTGCGCGCCTCGGAGCCGTACGACGTGATCTACGCCGTCAACGCCGTCCCGTACATCGACCCTCGCCGGCTGCTGCCCGCGCTGGCGACCGCGCTGAAGCCCGGCGGGACGCTGTGCTTCAGCGTGCTGCACACCAACTCCCGGGGAAATGGGCCGACTTCAGAGCTCGCCCCCCGCCCCGAGACCCTGCGGTTCGCGGGCGGCGGGGAGACCACGGTCCGGATGTGGGTGCTGGACACCGAGCGGTGGGAGGAACTCCTCACCGGCCACGGTCTGCACGTCGAGCGTGTGGAGACGGTCGACGCGCCCGACCCCGCCGTCAACCGCGCCTCCTATCGCGTCTTCCGCGCCCGCCGCCCCCTACGGATCACGGCCCGTCCCCGCACCGCGCATCCGCCCGTCGCACACGCCGCCCTCGGTGTCGGCGCCATCCTCTACGGCCCCCGGGGACTGCTCCTGGGCCGCCACCGCCGGGGCACCTGGGAGCTTGCCCGGCGGCACGGTGGAACCCGGGGAGTCCCTGGAGGAGACGGTCGTACGGGAACTGCGCGAGGAGACCGGGCTGCGCGCCGCCCCCTCGGACGTACGGCTGCTCGGCACCAGCCTGGACCGGGTGGAGGGGGTGGTACGGATGACGGTCGGCGCCGTCGTCGACCGGTGGACGGGCGAACCGGCCGACCAGCCGGGCGAGAGCGTGGGCGACTGGCGCTGGTATCCGCTGGACCGGCTCCCGCCCTCCTTGTTCGAGTGCAGCGCCCAGTCCCTGACCGCCTGGCGCCCGGACCTGCCGATCGACCACGCCCCGGCCCGCTTCACGCCCTACGCGGCTCCCGTCACCCCTCCCCCGCCCTCGGACTGACCAGCCCCGAGCTTGGTGAGGACCCGGGAGGGTCATGGACTCGATGACGGCCCTGCTCACGCCCGCCTGGTCCTGACGTCGGTGATGCCGCCGCCCGGGCGGTGCGGGTCCGTACGGCGACCGCGCTGCGGACCGAGTAGCACGAACGCCCCCGGCGCCACGCCCGAACGGCCTGGGAAGACACCCGGATTCGTGGATTCCGTCACCCGTTCTTGTGGTTCTGTCCCCTCGCCCTCTGGCGACCGGTCCCGTGACCCGTGAGAAGGTTGCGCGGCCTATCGACTCAGGGGGGTCTGTGACACGGCATCAGAAAGGGTCCGAGGCACGCGGAACGTCGGTCTCCAGGGCACGCAGGACGACGCCGACGCTGCTCACCGCACTGGGAACGCTGGCCGGCGCGGGCCTCTTGGGGGCCGCGCCGGCCGGTGCCGCGAGCTGGACCACCGTGGCGGCGGGCGTGACCTACCGCCACTACGACCTGTCGGCCGCCGCCGGGACCGCGCACGTCCATGTGCTGAGCGTCGACCTCGCCCGAGTGCGGCTCGGGCTGCTGTACCCGGGGAGGGTCGCCCAGCGCTCGGCCGTCTCCTCGATGGCGAACGCGCAGAAGGCCGTGGCCGGCGTCAACGGCGACTTCTTCAACGTCTCCGAGGCCCAGCACCCCGGCGTCAGCGCGACCGGGGCGAGCGTGGGTCCGGCGATCGGGAACGGCAGGGTACTGAAGGCGGCGGTGCCGGACGCCCAGCGGTTCGGGCCGGGGCTGCCACCGGGCACGAACACCAGGGCGGTGCTCGGGGTCGGCACCGACGGCCGGGCCCGGCTGGACACACTGACGCTCAAGGGCACGGTCACCGCGTTCCACCGGCGGTTCACGCTGGCCGGGCTCAACCAGTACGCGCTGCCGGTGAACTCGGTGGGCGCGTTCACCCCGGACTGGGGCAGCGTCTCCCGTAAGCGGGCCACCTGCGGCACGGACACCAGTCGGGCCGCGCCGTGCAGCACGCGCACGTACGAGGTGGCGGTCAAGCACGGCCGGGTCGTGTCGGTCTCGACGACGCCCGGCAGCGGTGCCGTCGCGGCGGGCACCACGGTCCTCGTCGGCCGGGAGGCGGGCGCGCAGCAGTTGAGGACGCTCAGGGTGGGCGCCCGCGTGACGGTGCGGTACGGGCTCGTGTCCGGGTCGGGCACGGCGTACCGCTTCGCCCTCGGCGGCAGTCCGGTGCTGTCGGGCGGACAGCCGCTGACGGGGCTGAACACGAGCGTGTCGGCCGTACGGACGGCGGTCGGTGTGGGCGACGGGGGCAGGCGGGTGTTCCTGTTCGCGCTGGACGGCGCGACCGCCTATCGCAAGGGGCTGACGATCGCCGAGGTCGCCGCCGCCCTGAAGAGCCTCGGGGCGACCGAGGGCTTCAATCTCGACGGCGGCGGCTCCTCGACCCTGGTGGCCCGCCCTGCGGGCTCGACCAGGGTCGCGGTGCGCAACCACCCGTCCGACGGGGTGGAGCGCCCGGTGCCGAACGGCGTCGGGGTCTTCACCCAGTGATCGGGATCCCCACCGGCCTCACGGCCGAAGGCTGCCGACGAGGTCGGCCGTCGCCATGAGACCGCTGTGGATGGTGGGGGCCATGCTCGTGCCGGCCAGGAAGAAGCCGAGCAGCAGACAGACCAGTGCGTGCGAGACCTTCAGTCCGCTGTTGCGCACGAAGATCACCGCCAGGACGAACAGCAACAGCACCACGGAAATGGAAATGGCCATCGTCAACCTCCTCCGCCACGTCCGCTTTCACGGCGTTCGGCCGCAAGTGTGGCGTAACGGAGGGTTCGTCCGGGCAGCTGACCTGTCGTCCGAACGGGTGGTGTCCGGGCCTACCGGTGTGCGTCGAGGAACGCCTCCAGGCCCGCCAGGTCGTCGGTGTTGAGGTAGTCGACGCCGGCCGCGAGGAGTTCCGTCCACAGGGCGTCGCGCTCGGGGCCGGCCAGGTCGGGGGTGGCCCAGAAGCGGACCTGCTGTCCGCGCGCGTGGGCCGTGTCCACGATCCCGCGCAGCTTGGTCCGCTCCGCCTCGGGGAAGGCGCCGGCGCCGAGCCAGGTGAAGTTGAGGGTCCAGTTGTCGCTGATCAGGGAGGCGAAGGACGCCTCGCTGGTGCCGAGGTCGGCGAGGCGGCCGTCGTAGAAGGCGCGGCGGACGGTCTGTGCCGCCATGGGGACGCGGGCCGCCCGGTCGCCGGAGATGACGGCCGTGACCGGGCCGCGGCGGATCCGGCCGTGAGAGTACGTCGTGAACAGGTGCCGGTAGCGCTTGAGCAGCTCGTCCAGGGCGAGGTAGGTGGACGACCCCTCGGTCTTGATGTCGATGAGCAGTTGCAGCGGCTGCCGGTAACCCCGGTACACGGAACCGTGGTTGGCCTTGACGCGGGCGGCGAGCGGGCCGAGGTAGAGGCCCTCCAGGGTGCGGGTGGGGTCGAGCTGGTCCGCCGAGTGGGCGATGAGGAGTTCGCCGTCGACGAGGAAGATGTCGGCCTCGACACTGCCGAAACGGTGGTCGAGCGCGTCGAAGAGGGGGCGCGGGTGCTCGTAGTCGTTGTGGGCGTGGGCGTGCCACAGCGGGCGGGGGCCGCGCTTCTGTGCGTCGGCGAACGCGCTGCCGGCGGGCGGCGCGAGGACCGCGGCGGTGGTCGCGGCGAGACCGGTGAGCACTCTGCGGCGGGTGACGTGGGCCATGGTGATCCTCCCTGCGGGGCGGGTCCGAACCACAGGGAGTATGGGGCCGTACGACCCCCAACGAACCTGTACATGCCAGGAGTTGGCCGGACCGCCGTCGTCCGTTCACTCCTTCCGCCCCGCCGCACGGAAAAGCCCGCCCCAGGTGGGGCGGGCTTCACCGGATGAACGGCGGCGGAGGTCAGGGGGCTTGCAGATCGACCAGTTCGGCCACGGCCGACCGGTGGGCGCCGGCCGTGCCGTAGGCGATCGAGTCGGACTTGGCCCGCTTGAGGTACAGGTGGATGGGGTGCTCCCAGGTCATACCGATCCCGGCGTGCAGCTGCAGCGCCTCCTCGGCGGTGTGCACGGCGACACCCGCCGCGTAGGCCTGGGCGACGGCCACCGCGAGATCGGCGTCCTCGCCGGTCGCGAGGGCGTCGGCGGCACCCCGGGCGGCGGCGCGCAGGTTGACGACCTCCAGCCACAGCTGGGCGAGCCGGTGCTTGAGCGCCTGGAAGCCGCCGACGGGCCGGTTGAACTGCTTGCGCTCCTTGAGATACCGCACGGTCTCGGTCAACAGCCAGTCGGCCACGCCCAGTTGCTCGGAGGCGAGCAGTCCGGCGCCGGCGCGCAGGGCACGCCGTACGGCGTCCTCGGCGTCACCGATCGGCCGGGCCGCGGCCCCGTCGAGCGTGACGGTCGCGAGGGGACGGGTGAGGTCGAAGGAGATCTGCGGAGTCACGGTCACGGCGCCCGCCTCCACGGCGTACAGCGCACCGTCCTCGGCCGGCACCAGCAGTACGTCGGCGACCGCGGCGTCCGCGATGCCGGTCAACTCCCCGTGCAGGTTGCCCTTTTCGACGTGTACGGCCTTGAAGGCGGCGCCGGGGGCGGTGTGCAGCCCGACCGCGAGCGCGCCGATCGTCCGGCCGGAGGCGAGCTTTTCGAGCAGTTCCTCGTCACCGCAGGCCAGCAGTGCCTCCGTGGCGACCACGGCACTGGTCAGATACGGCACGGGGGCGACGGCGCGGCCCAACTCCTCCAGGACGACGGCGACTTCGCGATGGGTCGCCCCCTGTCCGCCCCGCGCCTCCGGAATCAGCAGGCCGGCCAGGCCCATGCCGTCGGCGAGCGCCTTCCAGGCGGCCAGGTCGTGCGGGGCGTCCGACTCGGTGCGGGCGATGACGCCCGGTGCGTCGCAGTGGTCGGCGAGCAGGTCCCGTACGGCCGCCCTGAGCGCCTCTTCCTCCTCCGAGTACAGCAGGTCGGGCTGCGTCGGCTGCGGCTTCATCGGGCGAGGTCCTTCCAGGCGACGTCCTTGTCGGTGCGCGGCTCGGCGGGCAGGCCCAGGACGCGCTCGGCGACGATGTTCAGCAGGACCTCGGTGGTCCCGCCCTCGATGCTGTTGCCCTTGGAGCGCAGATAGCGGTACCCGGCGTCCCGCCCGGTGAAGTCCACCAGCTCCGGGCGGCGCATGGTCCAGTCGTCGTACAGCAGGCCTTCCTCGCCCCGGAGTTCGATCTCCAGGCCGCTGATCTCCTGGTTGAGGCGGGCGAAGGCGAGCTTCATGCCGGCGCCCTCGGGGCCGGGCTGACCGGCGACGAGCTGCTGGCGCAGCCGCTCGGCGGTGAGGCGGGCGACCTCGGACTCCACCCACAGCTTGAGCAGCCGCTGGTGCAGGTCGTGGGTGCGCAGTGCGGGGCGCTCGCGCCAGGTCTTCGCGACCGGGCCGATCATGCCGCCCTCTCGGGGCAGCCGCATACCGCCGATGGCGACGCGTTCGTTGTTGAGGGTGGTCTGCGCGACCCGCCAGCCGTCGCCGATCTCACCGAGGCGGCGGGAGTCGGGGATGCGGACGTCGGTGAGGAAGACCTCGTTGAACTCGGCCTCGCCCGTGATCTGCCGCAGCGGGCGGACGTCGACGCCGGGGTCGGTCATGTCGCAGATGAAGTAGGTGATGCCGGCGTGCTTGGGCACGGTCGGGTCGGTGCGGGCGATGAGGATGGCCCAGCGCGAGTTGTGCGCGCCGGACGTCCACACCTTCTGCCCGTTGACGACCCACTCGTCGCCCTCCCGGACGGCCCGGGTGCCGAGGGCGGCGAGGTCGGAGCCGGCGCCGGGCTCGCTGAACAGCTGGCACCAGACCTCCTCCCCGATCCACAGGGGCCGCAGATAGCGCTGCTTCTGCTCCTCGGTGCCGTACCTGAGGATCGTCGGGGCGGCCATGCCGAGCCCGATGCCATTGCGGCGCGCGTCGTTGTCGGGGGCGCCGGCGGCCGCCAGCTCGGCGTCCACGACGGCCTGCAGGGAGCGCGGGGCGCCCAGGCCGCCGAGGCCTTCCGGGTAGTGCACCCAGGCCAGTCCCGCGTCGAAGCGGGCCTTGAGGAAGTCGAGGCGGTCGGTGGTGGCGGGCGGGTGCGCGGCCAGCAACTCGGCTGTGCGGCGCGTGAGTTCGGCTGCGTCGGTCATACCGCGGCTCCGTTCTCCAGGGTCGGCACGACGGCGACCCGGCCGGTGGTGACCCCGTCGCCGACCCGCTGCACGGCCGCCGCCGCCCCGGCCAGCGGCACGCGCTCGCTCACCAGCGGCTTGATCGCGCCCCGGGCGGCGAGGTCGGTGAGCCGCTCGTGGCAGTCTCGGACCAGCTTCGGGTTCTTGGTGTTGTACAGGCCCCAGTGCAGGCCGAGGATCGAGTAGTTCTTCACCAGGGCGTGGTTGAGACCGGGGCTCGGGATGGTGCCGCTCGCGAAGCCGACGACCACGATCCGGCCCTCGAAGGCGACGACCTTCGTCGACTGCGTGTAGGCGTCGCCGCCGACCGGGTCGTAGATCACGTCGGCGCCCCGGCCGCCGGTGGCCTCCTTCACGGCGGCGACGACGTCCTCGGCGCGCCGGTCGACGACCACGTCACAGCCCAGCTCCCGGGCGACGGCGGCCTTGTCGGCGCCGCCCACGACACCGATGACGGTGGCTCCGGCCGCCTTGCCGAGCTGCACGGCCGCGCTGCCGACCCCTCCCGCGGCGGCGTGGACGAGCAGGGTCTCGCCGGCTTCGAGTCCGGCCCGGCGGTGCAGGCCGAACCAGCCCGTCTGGTAGCCGATGTGCAGGGCGGCGGCCTCGGCGTCGTCGAGCGCGTCCGGGGCGGGCAGGAGGGCGGCGGCGTCCGCGACGGCGTACTCGGCGAAACCGCCGTACGGCAGGGCCGGGTTGGCGATCACACGACGGCCGTCCTCGGTCTCGCCGCAGATCTCCACCCCCGGGGTGAACGGCAGCGGTGGGCGCACCTGGTAGTGGCCCCGGCACATCAGCACATCGGGGAAGTTGATGTTGGCGGCACGCACCCTGAGCAGCACCTGGCCGTCGCCGGGCGTGGGCCGCTCCACCTCGTGGAGCCGCATCACCTCGCTCGGCTCACCGTTCTCGTGCACTTGCCATGCCTGCATGCGGTGCCTCCACAGACTGCTTCGTCGGGGTCCACCGCATACTAAGCGGTCGCTTGCCACCGAGGGAACCGTATCCGAGGTAACACCGTGTCCGAGGTAACACCGTGTCCGAGGTGACACCGCGTCCGGGGGAACGGCGTCACGCCTTCCCGCGAGGCCGCGCCCGTACGTGCATCCGCTCCCCCTGCGGACCGAACAGGCTGAGGAACTCCACCGGCCCCTCCCCCGTCGACCCGAACCAGTGCGGCACCCGCGTGTCGAACTCGGCGGCCTCCCCCGCCGCCAGCACCACGTCGTGCTCCCCGATCACCATCCGCAGCCGCCCGGACAGCACGTACAGCCACTCGTAGCCCTCGTGGGTGCGCAGGTCCGGCTCCTCGACTGCCCGCGGCACCAGCACCTTGAACGCCTGGAGGCCGCCGGGCTGCCGGGTCAGCGGCCAGAAGGTGCGCCCGTGCCGGACCAGCGGTTTGGCCCGCACCCGGGGATCGGTCACCGGTGGCGCGCCGACCAGCTCGTCCAGCGGCACCTGATGGGCCTGGGCGATCGGCAGCAGCAGCTCCAGGCTGGGCTTGCGCAGCCCCGACTCCAGCCGGGACAGGGTGCTGACCGAGATCCCGGTCGCCTCGGACAGCGCCGCCAGGGTCACCTCCCGCTCCTTCCGGATCCGGCGCAGCCGGGGGCCCACTTCCGCGAGAACGTCTTCGGCACTCATACCCCTTATTGCAGAATCGGCAAAGAAGTTTGTCAATCCGGTGCCGTCCGGGTCACCTTCTCGGTGGAGGTGGTCACCTTGACCGATACGACTGGTACGTACGAAGTGATCGTCGTCGGCGGCGGCGCCGCGGGCCTGTCCGCGGCTCTCGTCCTGGGCCGGGCCCGGCGCCGCACGCTGGTGGTCGACGCGGGCGAGCCGCGCAACGCGCCCGCCGCCCATATGCAGGGCTATCTGACCCGGGACGGCATGCCGCCCGCCGAGTTCCTCGCGAAGGGACGGGAGGAGATCGCCCGGTACGGCGTGGAGCTGGTCCGGGACCGGGCGGACGCGGCCGCCCGGAAGGAGGGCGGTTTCGCCGTCGGACTCGCGTCCGGCCGGACCGTGCGGGCCCGGCAGCTGGTCCTCGCGACCGGCCTGAAGGACGAGTTGCCCCCGGTGGAGGGGCTCGCGGAGCGCTTCGGCCGGGATGTGCTGCACTGCCCGTACTGCCATGGCTGGGAGGTCCGCGACCAGGCGTTCGGCGTGCTCGCCACCAGCCCGATGAGCGCGCACCAGGCGCTGATGGTCACCCAGTGGTCCAAGGACGTGACGTTCTTCCTGCACCGGGTCGCCGAGGAGGAGCTGACCGACGACGACCTGCGACGCCTGGCCGCCGCCGGGGTCCGTGTGGTGCCGGGCGAGGTGGCGGGGCTGCGGATCGAGGACGACCGGCTGACCGGGGTTCGGCTGGGGGACGGGAGCGTGCACGAGCGGGAGGCCCTGTTCGTCGCCCCGCGCCCGGTCCCCCGGAACGACCTCCTGGTCCAGCTCGGCGCGGAGCTGAGGGAGACCCCCTTCGGCGCCTACCCGGTGATCGACGAGCGGGGCCTGACGACCGTGCCGGGCCTGTGGGCCGCGGGCAACGCGAGCGGGTTCGCCGAGCAGGTGGTGAACTCGGCGAGCCGTGGCTACCGGGCCGGGGCGGCGATCAACGGCGAGCTGCTCTTCGCGGACCTGGACGCGGCCGGGGTGTAGTCCCGGCACCGCCGTTGCACCATGGCTGCATGCTGCTGACCCGGCTCGCCGACGTGTCCCGGGAGGTCGCGGCCACCTCGGCGCGCTCCCGCAAGATCGCTCTGCTCGCCGAGCTGTTCCGGGAGGCGGACGCGGACGACGTCCCGATCGTCATCCCCTACCTGGCCGGACGGCTCCCGCAGGGCCGGCTCGGCGTCGGCTGGAAGGTGCTGAGCCGCCCGGTCGACCCCGCCGAGGTCCCGGCGCTGACCGTGCGCGAGGTCGACGCGCTGCTGACCGGGCTGGGCAAGGTGTCCGGCCCCGGCTCCCAGGCCGAACGGCTGCGCCTGGTAGGCGAGTTGATGGGCGCGGCCACGGCGGACGAACAGCGGTTCCTGCTCGGGCTGATCACCGGCGAGGTCCGCCAGGGCGCCCTGGACGCGGTGGCCGTCGAGGGCCTGGCGCAGGCGACCGGAGCGCCCCCGGCGGACGTACGGCGGGCGGTGATGCTCGCGGGCTCCCTCCAGACGGTCGCCGAGTCCCTGCTCAGGGACGGCCCGCCGGCGCTGGAGGCGTTCCGGCTGACCGTCGGCCGCCCGGTGCTGCCGATGCTCGCCCACTCCGCGTCCTCCGTCGCCGAGGCGGTCGGCAAGCTGGGCGGCTGCGCGGTGGAGGAGAAGCTGGACGGCATCCGCGTCCAGGCGCACCGGGACGGCGACACCGTCCGCCTCTACACCCGCACGCTCGACGACATCACCGACCGCCTGCCCGAAGTGACTTCGGCAGTACGGGAGTTGGCGGGCGACCGGTTCATCCTGGACGGCGAGGTCATCGCCCTCGACGAGCACGGGCGGCCCCGCTCGTTCCAGGAGACGGCCGGGCGGGTCGGTTCCCGGGTGGACGTGGCGTCGGCCGCCGAGGCGGTCCCGGTCTCCCCGGTGTTCTTCGACGCGCTGTCCGTGGCGGGCCGGGACCTGCTCGACCTGCCGTTCGCCGAACGGCACGCGGAGCTGGCCCGGCTGGTGCCGGAGCCGATGCGGGTGCGGCGGACGGTGGTGGACGGTCCGGGAGACCTTCCGGCGGCCGAGGAGTTCCTGGCCCAAACCCTCCGGCGCGGTCACGAGGGCGTGGTCGTGAAGTCCCTCGACGCCCCCTACAGCGCGGGCCGGCGCGGGGCGTCCTGGCTGAAGGTCAAGCCCGTGCACACCCTCGACCTGGTCGTCCTGGCCGCCGAGTGGGGCCACGGCCGCCGCACCGGCAAGCTCTCCAACCTCCACCTCGGCGCCCGCACCGCCGACGGCGGCTTCGCCATGCTGGGCAAGACCTTCAAGGGCATGACCGACGCGATGCTCGGCTGGCAGACGGAACACCTCCAGCGGCTCGCCGTGCGGGACGACGGCTGGGTGGTGAGCGTACGCCCCGAACTCGTCGTCGAGATCGCCTACGACGGCCTCCAGCGCTCCACCCGCTACCCGGCCGGAGTCACCCTGCGCTTCGCCCGCGTGGTCCGCTACCGCGAGGACAAGCGGCCGGAGGAGGCCGACACGGTGGAGACCCTGCTCGCCGCCCACCCGGAGGTGCACCCGTGACGCAGAAGCGCAGCGCGGGCCTGCTGCTGTTCCGGCACACCGCGGACGGCACCGAAGTGCTGCTCGGCCACATGGGCGGCCCCTACTTCGCGAAGAAGGACGCCGGGGCCTGGACCGTGCCCAAGGGCGAGTACGAGCCCGACGAACCCGCCTGGGACGCGGCCCGCCGTGAGTTCCGGGAGGAGCTGGGGCTGGAGCCGCCCGACGGCGAGGCGATCGCCCTCGGGGAGGTCCGGCAGACCAACGGCAAGATCGTCACCGTATGGGCGATCGAGGCGGACCTCGACCCGGCGACGGTCGAGCCGGGGACGTTCACGATGGAGTGGCCGCCGCGCTCCGGGCGGACGCGGGAGTTCCCGGAGCTGGACCGGGTGGCCTGGTACGGCCTGCCCCGCGCCCGCGAACTGATCGTCCCGGCCCAGGCCACGTTCCTCGACCGCCTGCCGGAACACTCACCCTGAGGGCGTGTCGTTCGGATCGGCCCGAGGCCCCTGCGGGTGCGTTGTGGCTTGTCGCGCAGTTCTCCGCGCCCCTTGAGGTGGGTGCGGTGGACGTGTGAGGTGGGTGCGGTGGACGTGCCTGTCAGGGGCGCGGGGCTGTATCGATGTGCGGCTCCGCCGCGCGGGCGCGATCAGCCCCCACGCGCCCGCAGGGGCCCGCACGCGTTGCGGTGTCCCGTGCGGCGCGGGAAGGTCGAAGCAGGCAGCTCTCCAGGAGGTCGGTCATGCCCATTGCGACGGTGAACCCGGCGGACGGCGAGACGCTCAAGACGTACGAGCCCATGGGCGAGGAGGAACTGGAGCGCCGGCTCCAGCTCGCGGAGGCCACGTTCCGTACGTACCGGCTGAGCAGCTTCACCGACCGCTCACGCCTGCTGCTCCAGGCGGCGAACCTGCTGGAGGAGGACCAGCGGGACATCGCCCGGGTGATGACCACTGAGATGGGCAAGCCGATCAGGCAGGCGCGCGCCGAGGCCGCGAAGTGCGCCAAGGCGATGCGCTGGTACGCCGAGCGCGCGGAGGGCCTGCTCGCGGACGAGCGGCCGGCGGACGCCGACGTCGAGGACTCCGGGGCCACCCGGGCCCTGGTCCGCTACCGCCCGCTGGGCCCGGTGCTCGCCGTGATGCCGTGGAACTTCCCCCTCTGGCAGGTGATCCGGTTCGCCGCGCCCGCGCTGATGGCGGGCAACGTGGGTCTGCTCAAGCACGCCTCCAACGTCCCGCAGACCGCCCTGTACCTGGAGGACCTCTTCCACCGCGCGGGCTTCACCGAGGGCTGCTTCCAGACCCTGCTGATCGGGTCGGGAGCGGTGGACGAGATCCTGCGCGACGAGCGGGTCAAGGCCGCGACCCTGACCGGCAGCGAACCGGCCGGACGGGCCGTCGCCTCCGCCTCCGGCGAGATGGTCAAGAAGACGGTCCTTGAGCTGGGCGGCAGCGACCCGTTCGTCGTCATGCCCTCCGCCGACCTCGACCGGGCGGCACGGGTGGCGGTGACGGCCCGGGTGCAGAACAACGGTCAGTCGTGCATCGCCGCCAAGCGGTTCATCGTCCACTCGGACGTGTACGACGCGTTCGCCGAGCGGTTCACCGAAGGGATGAAGGCACTGAAGGTCGGCGACCCGCTGGAGGAGGACACGGAGGTCGGCCCGTTGGCGAGCGAACAGGGCCGGGCCGACATCGAGGAACTGGTGGCCGACGCCCGCCGCAGCGGCGCCACGGTGCTGTGCGGAGGCGAACGCCCCGACTGGCCCGGCTGGTACTACCCGCCGACCGTCCTGACCGGCATCACCCGCGAGATGCGCATCCACCGCGAGGAGGCGTTCGGCCCGGTCGCGACGCTGTACCGGGCGGCCGACCTGGACGAGGCGGTGCTCATCGCCAACGACTCGCCGTTCGGACTGAGTTCGAACGTATGGACGCAGAACGAGGCCGAGGTGGACCGTTTCGTCCGGGACCTGGAGGCCGGTGGTGTGTTCGTGAACGGGATGACCGCGTCCCATCCGGCGTTCCCGTTCGGCGGGGTGAAGCGGTCCGGGTACGGGCGTGAGCTGTCCGGGCACGGAATCCGCGAGTTCTGCAACATCACCACGGTTTGGCACGGCGCGTGAGTGCTGCGCGGCTACGATCCCGGGTGTGAACCGCGAAGTGACCCTGCCCCTGATCGTCGACGACCGGGGGACCTTGCAGGTGGCTGCCGGCGATGTGAGCAAGCTGCTCCGCACGTTGGGCGGTCGGTGGCTGCACCTTGTCGAGGCGGGGGCGGAGGGACTCGACGAGGACACGGTGGCTGCGCTGACCATCGAGCTGGCCAAGCTGGCCGACCGGATCGATGTCGCGTGCATCGCGCACAGCAGCGGGGGGACTCCGTAGGGGGTCGGTTCGTTGCCGGGTGCGGGTGCGTTGTGGCTGGTCGCGNAGTTCCCCGCGCCCCTGACAGGCACGTCCACCGCACCTACCTAAAGGGGCGCGGGGAACTGCGCCACAAGCCCCCACGCACCCGCAGACCGCGTACTACCGAATGGACATCCCCGACAGCGTCCTGGCGATCACCAGCCGCTGGATCTCACTCGTCCCCTCGAAGATCGTGTAGATCGCCGCATCGCGGTGCATCCGTTCCACCGGGTACTCACGGGTGTACCCGTTCCCCCCGAGGATCTGGATCGCCTGCGCGGTCACCTTCTTCGCCGTCTCACTCGCGAACAGCTTGGACATCGAGCCCTCGGCCGCGGTGAACGGCTTCCCGTTGATCGCCATCCAGGAGGCCCGCCACACGAGCAGCCGCGCCGCGTCGATCTGCGTCCGCATGTCGGCGAGCTGGAACGCGACGCCCTGGTTGTCGATGATCGGCCGCCCGAACTGCTCCCGGGTCTTGGCGTAGTCGAGGGCGACCTCGTAGGCGGCGCGGGCGGTGCCGACCGCCATGGCTCCCACCGCGGGGCGCGACGCCTCGAACGTCGCCATCGCCGCGTTCTTCACGCGCTCGCCGCCCGCCTTCGCCCGCTCCCGGGCCCGCGCGAGGCGCTCGTCCAGTTTCTCCTTGCCGCCCAGCAGGCAGGAGCCGGGGACGCGCACGTTGTCGAGGATGACCTCGGCGGTGTGCGAGGCGCGGATGCCGTGCTTCTTGAACTTCTGGCCCTGGGCGAGGCCGGGCGTGCCCGCCGGGACGATGAAGGAGGCGTGCCCCTTGGAGCCCAGCTCCGCGTCGACGACGGCCACCACGACATGGACGTTGGCGATACCGCCGTTGGTCGCCCAGGTCTTCGTGCCGTTGATCACCCACTCGTCCTTGGCCTCGTCGTACACGGCACGCGTGCGCATGGAGGCGACGTCGGAGCCGGCGTCGGGCTCGGAGGAACAGAACGCGGCGACCTTGACGTCGTTGGCGTCGCCGTACATCTGGGGGATCCAGGTGCCGATCTGTTCCTCGGTTCCGTTGGCGAGGACTCCCACGGCGGCAAGGCCCGTGCCTACGATCGACAGGGCGATGCCCGCGTCGCCCCAGAACAGTTCCTCCATGGCCATCGGGATGCCGAGGCCGGTGGGGTCGAAGTACTGCTGCGCGTAGAAGTCGAGGGAGTAGATGCCGACCTTCGCGGCTTCCTGGATGACCGGCCAGGGAGTCTCCTCACGCTCGTCCCATTCGGCGGCCGCGGGGCGGATGACGTCGGCGGCGAAACCGTGCAGCCAGTCCCGGACCTCCTTCTGTTCGTCGTTGAGCTCCATGGTGAACTCGGCCATGTCCCCTCCAGCGGCGGGCGTGCGTGTTACTAGCGGTAACCCCGAGTCTGTTACTCGCGGGTAGGAAAAGTCAACTCCTGACGACGACCAGGGAGCCCTCAGACCTGTTCGCTGTCAGGCTGCTGTCAGGTGTTAGTTTGCGCAGGCGGTACCGGAACATCACGGGTGGGGAGAGCACATGGACACCACACAGCGGACCGAGCAGCAGCGGTCCGCCGACCGCCGTCGGCGTGAGTTGCTGGAGGCCGCGGACCGGGTGGTGCTCCGGGACGGCCCTCAGGCGTCGATGAACGCGATCGCCGCGGAGGCCGGCATCACGAAGCCGATCCTCTATCGCCACTTCGGCGACAAGGGCGGGCTGTACGCGGCCCTGGCCAAGCGGCACACGGACGCGTTGCTGGATTCCCTGCGGGCGGCGCTGGACGCGCCCGCGGAGCGGCGGGAGCGGGTGGAGGCGACCCTCGACACGTACCTCGCGGCGATCGAGGCGCGGCCTCAGGTGTACCGGTTCCTGATGCACCCTTCCGAGGGCG
This sequence comes from Streptomyces sp. T028, assembly GCF_048159505.1. Lineage (NCBI taxonomy): Bacteria > Bacillati > Actinomycetota > Actinomycetes > Kitasatosporales > Streptomycetaceae > Streptomyces > Streptomyces sp. T028. The sequence continues at coordinate 91,637 of NZ_JBLRVZ010000024.1, read as the reverse complement.
GACAGGGCGCGGACCAGGGGTTCGACGTGGGCAAGCACAGTGCGCCGCTGCTCCGCAGGATGGGCGAGGAACTGGCTCAGGTGATCGAGGACCGGTTGGATCTCGGGCCCGAGAGTCAGCGGGTGGCCCGTGTGTGGGGGCATGGGATCGTCGGGATGATGCATGCGGCGGGGGACTGGTGGCTCGGGGAGCGGCCTTGTTCTCGGGCGGAGCTGGTGCGGAGTCTTGCGGATCTTTTGTGGGGGCGGCTTGCTGCTGCGGGGGACAAGATCGGGGGTCCTGGGTTCTGAGGGTTGCGGGTCGGGTGCGGGTCCGATGTGGCTTGTCGCGCAGTTCCCCGCGCCCCTGGGGTGAGACACCTCACCCCTGGCTCCAAGAGGCTCGGGACACCTGTCTCATGAGTCTTCTCTTTCGCCAGCCCTCCACCCGGTCCGCGTACATCATCCCCTCCAGGTGGTCGGACTCGTGTTGCAAGCATCTGGCAAAGAATCCCGTGCCGTGGACGGTGACCGGGTCGCCGGTCGCCGTGAAGCCCTCGACGACCGCGTGGTCGTAGCGTTCCGTTCCCGCCTCCAGGCCCGGGAGGGAGAGGCAGCCCTCCGGGCCGCGCAGGACGATTCCGTCGGCCTCCACCAGCCTCGGGTTCACGACATGGCCCAGGTGGCGGACGTCCTCGTCGTCGGGGCAGTCGTAGACGAAGACCCGCAGGGGTTCGCCGACCTGGTTGGCGGCGAGGCCCACGCCCTGGGCGGCGTACATCGTGGCGAACATGTCCTCGACGAGCCGGGCGAGTTCGGGGCCGTAGTCGGTGACCTCCCGGCAGGGCTGTGCCAGGACGGGGTCACCGAGGAGCGTGAGGGGCCGGACGCGTCCGTGCGCGCCCTGGATGGAGCCGTGTCGCATGGCGGCAAGGGTACGGTCCCTTCTGACACGCGCATGTCGTACAGGCGTGAGGTGGTGGCACGATTCGGGGCTGCGAATGGATCTCGATAGGCTGACCACCTACCACGTTGCCGTACGGCAGAGGCGCGGCGCGTACGCAAGGAGGATCGAGAACTGATGGCAGGCAACTCGGACCCGCTCACGCCGCGGGCCAAGATCGCCGTGACCGCGGGCAAGGCGGTCGCTGCGGCATCGCGCGCGGCCGGACGCGGCAGCGGATCGGTGATCGGTGGCCGGGTGGCACTCAAACTCGACCCCGATCTCCTCGCCCGGCTCGCCCAGAACCTGGACGTCATCCTGGTGTCGGCGACCAACGGCAAGACCACGACGACCCGGCTCATCGCCGAGGCCCTGCGGGCCGCGGGACCGGTCGTGTCCAACGCGCTCGGCGCCAACATGCCGGCCGGCATCACCTCGGCGCTCGCGGGCGGCTCGGACGCCAAGTACGGCGTCATCGAGGTCGACGAGAAGTACCTGGCCGGCGTCGCCCGGGACACCGCCCCGAAGTGCATCGCCCTGCTGAACCTCTCCCGCGACCAGCTGGACCGCGCCGCCGAGACCCGGATGCTCGCCGAGAACTGGCGCGAGGGGCTGGCCGGTTCCAAGGCCGTCGTCGTCGCCAACGCCGACGACCCGCTGGTGGTGTGGGCCGCCTCCTCCTCCCCCAACGTGGTGTGGGTCGCCGCCGGGCAGATGTGGAAGGACGACGCCTGGTCGTGCCCGTCCTGCGGCGGTGTCATGCAGCGGCCCGGCGACGACTGGTTCTGCGGCGAGTGCGGGTTCCGCCGGCCGCAGCCGAGCTGGGCGCTCTCCGGGGACCACGTCCTCGACCCGCACGGGTCCGCCTGGCCCATCCATCTGCAGCTGCCCGGGCGGGCCAACAAGGCCAACGCCGCCTCCTCCGCCGCCGTCGCCGCCGTGTTCGGCGTGCCGCCGCAGGTCGCGCTGGAGCGCATGTACCAGGTGCAGGCCGTCGCCGGACGGTACGACGTCGTCCAGTTCCAGGGCCGTGACCTGCGGCTGCTGCTCGCCAAGAACCCGGCGGGCTGGCTCGAGACGTTCAGCCTGATCGATCCTGCACCGGCCCCGGTGATCCTCTCGGTGAACGCGCGCGGCGCCGACGGCACCGACACCTCCTGGCTGTGGGACGTCGACTACACGCGGCTGACCGGCCACCCGATCTTCGTCATCGGTGACCGCAAGCTGGACCTCGCGGTCCGGCTCGAGGTGGCCAACCAGCACTTCCAGGTGTGCGACACCGTCGACCAGGCCGTGCAGCAGTGCCCGCCGGGCCGGATCGAGGTCATCGCGAACTACACCGCGTTCCAGGACCTGCGCCGCCGCGTCGGCAACTGACCACGAAGGACGACCAGTTCATGAGCGACAACCAACTGCGGATCGTCTGGGTCTACCCGGACCTGCTCAGCACCTACGGCGACCAGGGCAACGTCCTGGTCGTGGAGCGCCGGGCCCGCCAGCGCGGTCTCGACGTGGCCCGCCTCGACGTGCGCAGCGACCAGCCGATCCCCACGTCCGGCGACATCTACCTCATCGGCGGCGGCGAGGACCGGCCCCAGCGGCTCGCGGCGGAGCGGCTGCTGCGCGACGGGCACCTGTTCCAGGCGGTGAACAACGGCGCGATCGTGTTCGCGGTCTGCGCCGGCTACCAGATCCTCGGCCACGAGTTCGTCAACGACGTCGGCCAGCGCCAGCCGGGCCTCGGCCTCCTCGACGTCACCACCGTGCGCGGCGAGGGCGAGCGGTGCGTCGGTGACGTCCTCGCCGACATCGACCCCCGGCTCGGGCTGCCGTCCCTGACGGGCTTCGAGAACCACCAGGGCGTCACCCATCTCGGCCCGACCGCCCGCCCGTTCGCCCGCGTCAGCATGGGCCGGGGCAACGGCACGGGCGACGGCACGGAGGGCGCGTACAACGACACCGTGTTCGGTACGTACATGCACGGGCCGGTGCTGGCCAGGAACCCGCTCATCGCGGACCTGCTGCTGAAGCTGGCGCTCGACGTGAACGCGCTCCCGCCGACCGACGACCGCTGGTACGAGGCGCTGCGGGGCGAGCGGATCGCGGCGGCGCAGCAGCCTGCGTGAGCGGACGCGGGGCAGTCCTCGCGATCCATGTGTTCACCCGCTTTTCAGAGCACCGTCAGCGGCCCGTCTGACGGTACGTCCGCACAGGTGAGCAGGCACGTCCAGCAGGCGGACGCATGCTTCGGCCCCGCCCCCTCCTGCCGCTAGGGTGGCGGGGATCGAGCCGGACGACGGGGTCCGGATCCGGCCCTCGTGAAGAAGGTTTTTCGGGCTATGCGCATTGGTGTCCTCACGTCCGGCGGCGACTGCCCCGGCCTGAACGCCGTCATCCGGTCCGTCGTGCACCGTGCCGTCGTCGACCACGGCGACGAGGTCATCGGCTTCCGGGACGGCTGGAAGGGCCTCCTGGAGTGCGACTACCTCAAGCTCGACCTCGACGCGGTGGCCGGAATCCTGGCCCGCGGCGGCACCATCCTCGGCTCCTCCCGGGTCCAGCCCTCGCATCTGCGGGACGGCGTGGAGCGGGCCCGGGGGCATGTGCAGGAGCTCGGGCTCGACGCGATCATCCCCATCGGCGGTGAGGGCACGCTCAAGGCGGCCCGGCTGATGTCGGACGCCGGTCTGCCGGTCGTCGGCGTGCCGAAGACCATCGACAACGACATCGCGGTCACCGACGTCACCTTCGGCTTCGACACGGCCGTCGGCGTCGCGACCGAGGCGCTCGACCGGCTGAAGACCACCGCCGAGTCCCACCAGCGGGTCCTGGTCGTCGAGGTCATGGGGCGGCACACCGGCTGGATAGCGCTTCAGTCCGGCATGGCGGCGGGCGCCCACGCCATCGTCGTACCGGAGCGGCCGTTCGACATCGAGGAGCTGGCCCGGCGGGTCGGTGAGCGGTTCGAGGCGGGGAAGCGGTTCGCGATCGTCGTCGCGGCGGAGGGCGCGAAGCCTCTCGCCGGCACGATGGACTTCGACGAGGGCGCCAAGGACATCTACGGGCACGAGCGGTTCGCCGGGATCGCCCGGCAGCTGTCCATCGAGCTGGAGGACCGGCTGGGCAAGGAGGCCCGTCCGGTCATCCTCGGGCATGTGCAGCGCGGCGGTACGCCCACCGCCTACGACCGGGTGCTGGCCACTCGGTTCGGGTGGCATGCGGTGGAGGCCGCGCACCGCGGGGAGTTCGGGAAGATGACCGCGCTGCGGGGCACCGACATCGTGATGGTGCCGTTGGCCGACGCCGTCGAGACCCTGAAGACCGTTCCCGCGGAACGGTACGCGGAAGCGGAGTGCGTGCTCTAGCGCTCCGCTGGCTGTGTCGATATGCGGCTCCGCGCCCCCCTCGGGGCGCTGCCGAACCGCAGCGGACATCACCCGACCGGCCGAGCGGGCGTCTTCTCCGTGGCGGCCCGTGCCCCTGGGCGTGGGCCGCCACAGGCGTCCCCGCCTGACTTCTGTTCGGATTGACACCCGGTTCCGGGGGCCGCGTACTGAACGCGAGGAACTCTTGGTCAAGAGGTTCCTGTGGTGCGCTCGCGACGCGCTCCACCACCCCCCATCTCTTCCCTTTCAGGGAGCCCCCATGACCCAGCAGGTCACCATCCCCACGGTTCTCGTGTACGAGGACGACCCCGGATTCCCTCCGCAGGTCAACATGCCCGTACCGCATCCCGTGCCGCAGCTCGACACCCAGCCCTTCCCGACGGCCATCGCGGAGACCGCGCCGCAGCCGGACGGTGCCGGTCCCGGCACCGAGGCGTTCCGCTACTGGGTGACGGCCGACGCGCTCAGCAGGGCCAGCCGGACCTGGGGTCCCATGGTTCCGACCGGGACGCAGTGGCATCCGCGGGTCGGACGCGCCCTCACCGCGCACCTCAACGCGGGAGACGGCCTCAACGCCTTCTACGACCGCAGGGGACTGTGGTTCTTCCGCGCCACGGTCGCGGGCGTCACCGTCGCCTCGTGCGAGAGCAACGAGATCGTCGAGCACGAGGAGGGGCACGCCGTCCTGGACGCGCTGCGCCCCCAGCTGTTCAACGCGGCGAGCGCGGAGACGGCCGCCCTGCACGAGGCGTTCGGTGACATCAGCGCCCTGCTGAGCTCGCTCCAGCTGGAGTCGCTGCGGATCGCCGTACTGGCCGAGACGCAGGGCGACCTCGAACTGTCCTCCCGGGTGTCGAGGATGGCCGAGCAGCTGGGCTGGGCGATCCGCCAGCGCCGCCCGAGCAAGGTCGACCCGGACTGTCTGCGCAACATGGCGAACAGTTTCTTCTACCAGGACCCGGTGCTGCTGTCGCCGGAGGGGCCGGCGAGCATGCTGACCAGCGAGCCGCACTCGTTCTCTCGGGTGTTCAGCGGCGCGTTCCTGAAGATCGTCGCCGGGATCTTCCGGCAGCAGGACCTCCAGGACCAGGCCGGTCTGGCCCTGTCCGCCGAGATCGCGGGACAGCTCCTGGTGGACGCCGTCGTGGCCGCGCCCGTGGTGTCCGCCTACTACGCGCAGGTCGCCGGTCACATGATCGCGGCGGACCAGCGCCGCCACGGCGGCAAGTACGGCCAGGCCCTGCGCACGGCGTTCATCCGGCACGGCATCCTCTCCCTGGAGGCCGCCGCGTCCGTCACCGAGCCGGAGGTGTCACGCCGGGCCGCCGGGATCGCCGAGGCCATGCCGGGCGGTGCGGACGATCAGGGTCTGACGGCCATCAGCGTCCAGGGGACGGTGTACGGCCTCACCCAGCCGCTCAGCCTCGCCGCCCCGGCGCAGGAGAGGCGCTTCGGCATCGCCGGCTCCGACCCCGCCGGCGGCTCGGTGCGGCCCGCCGACCCCGAGCGGGTCGCCACGTCGTTCCTCGAGGACCTGTTGCGCCGCGGCCGGGTCGACATCCCCGAGGAACACCGCTCGGCCACGGCGTTCGTCGACGACAACCCGTCCCGGCTCAAGACCCACGAGATCGCGCGGAGCACGGACGGCGAGGGGCTCGCCCTGGTCCGGCGGTGCTTCGACTGAGAGGTCGGTGGATGAAGGCCCGACCGAGAGGTCAGTGGTAGAAGCGCAGACGGCGGACGGTCAGCCGTCCGTCGTCCGCGCGCTCGATCACATGGGTCGTCCGGGGGGTCGGCTCCTCGCCCTCGAAGACCGCCTCGCCGCGCGCCAGCAGATCACTGACGAACTTCTCGGTCGCCGGGTCCGGGGAAGCCACCAGGCCCTCCACCGGCCCCCGGACGTCCACCGTGAAACCGGCGCCCTCCAGCGCTTCGACGCCCCGCGCGGTCACCATGGCGAGCACGAGCCGCTCCGAGACGACCTCGGCGGGCACGGCCTCGGTCCCGTCCATGGCCGCCGTCAACGAGCTAAGGTCCTGAGCGTCCCGCAACTCGACCCGCGCCCGGAGTACGGGACGGTTCTCCGTCGCCGCGAGGGCGAACACCGGGTGGGCCGCGGTACGCATCCCCGCCTCCCGGGCGAAGCCACGCTCCGCGGCGTTCTCGCCCACGAAGACACAGTCGTCGGCCACTGCCCCGGTACCGGCCACCGCCCGGTCGAAGATCTGCCGGCTGTCCTTCACCCCCCAGTGCACGAGGGCCGGGTCCGTGAAGCGGCCCGGGAACGCGTCCGCCAGTGCCCGTGCCACGGCGGCCTGCTGCGACCCGGGGTTGGAGATGATGCCCTTGCGCGTCCCGCCCAGGGCGTCGAGGACGGCGAGGACACGCGGCAGGGGCAGCAGCGTCAGCGAGCCCTCGGGTTCCTGCCGGGGAGTCGCGAGGGTGTCCCCGATGTCGAAGAAGATGACAGACATGGCACATGCCTCCCCCCGGTGAACGCATCCGAGTCGGGACCGCCCGGGTGACGGCCCCGGTGCCGGAGGGCCGCGGGGGCGGTTCTACTCTGGTGGGCGGCAGGAAACGCACAACCCCCCACGAATCAGGAGCCGCCCACCATGGAACACAGCGGGCACGGCACGCACATGGATCTGTTGCCGTTCACGCTGGGGCGGGGGCTTCAGTGGTCGGCCGACCCGTTCTTCCTGGTCGCCTGTCTGGCCGGGCTGGGGTTGTACGGGTGGGGTGTGGTGCGACTGCGGCGGCGCGGGGACGCCTGGTCGGCCTGGCGGACCGTGTCGTTCGCCATCGGGGTGCTGACGATCATGCTGGTGATGTGCACCGGGCTGAACGACTACGGGATGGTCATGTTCAGCGTGCACATGGTGCAGCACATGGTCATCAGCATGCTGTCGCCGATCCTGATCCTGCTGGGCGCGCCCATGACGCTGGCGCTGCGGGCGCTGCCGACGGCCGGCGGGGGGCGCAAGGGGCCGCGTGAGCTGCTGCTGATGCTGCTGCACAGCCGGTACATGCGGATCATCACGCATCCGGCGTTCACCATCCCGATGTTCATCGCCTCGCTGTACGCGCTGTACTTCACCCCCCTCTTCGACTTCCTGATGGGCTCGAAGGTCGGGCACATCGCGATGATGGTGCACTTCCTCGCGGTGGGCGTGACGTTCTTCTGGCCGATCATCGGCGTGGACCCGGGACCGCACCGGCCCGGGCATCTGATGCGGATGCTGGAGCTGTTCGCCGGGATGCCGTTCCACGCGTTCTTCGGCATCGCGTTGATGATGGCGTCCGAGCCGATGGTCGACACGTTCCTGAACCCGCCCGCCTCGCTCGGCATCGACGCGCTGTCCGACCAGAGCGCGGCGGGGGGTATCGCGTGGGCGTTCAGTGAGATCCCGTCCGTGCTGGTGCTGATCGCGCTGCTGTTCCAGTGGTACGGCTCCGAGCAGCGACAGGCCAAGCGCAAGGACCGGGCCGCCGACCGGGACGGCGACAAGGAGCTGGAGGCGTACAACGCCTACCTCGCGGCGCTCAACGCCCGGGGGCGCTGAGCGCCGCGGGCACCGGGGGCGACGAATCCGGCGCGCCCGCGCGCGAGCCGGGGCACCATGGAGGTGGACACGCCCGGCGGAGGGCGGCCCTAGGAGAGGGTGTCGCGATGGCAGGTTCCACGGACAGTTCCACGAAGACCATGGGGGTGCTCACCGTCGGCGCGCTGGTCGCGGTGACCGCCTACACGGTGGCGCTCGGCAGCAACGGCTGGCTGTGGTTCGGCTGGGTCGTGCTCGGGCTGATCACGCTGGCGATGATCGTGCTGAAGACCGGCTGATCACCCGGGGGTGAGGCGGGCGGCCGAGTGGACGCCCGGCTGGTACTTCGGGAGCCGGGCGGTGATCTTCATGCCCGCTCCTACGGCCGTCTCGATGACGAGGCCGTAGTCGTCGCCGTACACCTGGCGGAGCCGGTCGTCGACGTTGGACAGGCCGATGCCGCCCGAGGGGCTGACCTCGCCTGCCAGGATGCGGCGCAGCAGGACCGGGTCCATGCCGGCGCCGTCGTCCTCGATGACGACGAGGGCCTCGGCGCCGGCGTCCTGGGCCGTTATCTGTATATGGCATTTGTCGGACTTACCCTCCAGGCCGTGCTTGACGGCGTTCTCGACCAGGGGCTGGAGGCAGAGGAAGGGCAGGGCGACCGGGAGGACCTCGGGGGCTATCTGGAGGGTGACGGCGAGGCGGTCGCCGAAGCGGGCGCGGACCAGGGCCAGGTAGTGGTCGATGGCATGGAGTTCGTCGGCGAGGGTGGTGAAGTCGCCGTGCCGGCGGAACGAGTAGCGGGTGAAGTCGGCGAACTCCAGGAGCAGCTCACGGGCGCGTTCGGGGTCGGTGCGGACGAAGGACGCGATCACGGCGAGCGAGTTGAAGACGAAGTGCGGGGAGATCTGGGCGCGCAGGGCCTTGATCTCCGCCTCGATCAGTCTCGTGCGGGACTGGTCGAGATCGGCGAGCTCCAGCTGGACGCTGACCCAGCGGGCCACCTCCCCCGCCGCCCGAACCAGGACGGCCGACTCGCGGGGCGCGCAGGCGACGAGGGCGCCGTGCACGCGGTCGTCGACGGTGAGCGGGGCGACCACGGCCCAGCGGAGCGGGCAGTCGGCGTGGTCGCAGGTGAGGCGGAAGGCCTCGCCCCGGCCGCTGTCGAGGGGGGCGGCGAGGCGTTCCATGATCTCGGTGCGGTGGTGTGCGCCCACGCCGTCCCAGGCCAGGACCCGCTCGCCGTCGGCGAGGCAGAGCGCGTCCGTGCCGAGGAGGGTGCGCAGTCTGCGGGCGGACTTGCGGGCCGTCTCCTCGGTGAGGCCGGCCCGCAGCGCGGGTGCGGCGAGCGAGGCGGTGTGCAGGGTCTGGAAGGTGGCGTGCTCGACGGGGGTGCCGAGGCCGCCCTGGCTGTCGGGGCGGGCGGTGCGGCGGCCCAGCCAGAAGCCGAGGGTGAGGAAGGGGAGGATGGCGATGCAGACGCCCGCCAGGAAATCGCTCATGGCCTGGCCTCCGTCGTCCTGAGTTCGTCCGTCGTCCTGAGTTCCTCCGTGCGCAGTTCCTCCGTGCGCAGTTCCTCCGGCAGGTGGAAGCGGGCCAGGATCGCCGCCGTGCCGGCCGGGACGCGGCCCGGCGTGGCCAGGGAGACCAGGATCATGGTGAGGAAGCCCAGCGGGACCGACCACAGCGCCGGCCAGGCGAGGAGGGCGTGCGGACCGCCCGTGACCGGCAGGCCCGCCATGATCGCGGCGACCGCCAGGAACGCCGACCCGCCGCCCACCACCATCCCGGCGACGGCCCCCGGCGGGGTCAGCCGGCGCCACCAGATGCCGAGGACGAGCAGCGGGCAGAAGGAGGACGCCGACACCGCGAAGGCGAGGCCCACCGCGTCGGCCACCGGCAGTCCGCCCACCAGCAGGCCGGCGGCGAGCGGTACGGCCACGGCGAGCGCGGTACCCAGCCGGAAGTGCCGTACGCCCCGGGTCGGCAGCACGTCCTGGGTGAGGACGCCCGCGACGGCCATGGTCAGCCCGGACGCCGTGGACAGGAACGCGGCGAAGGCGCCCCCGGCGACCAGGGCGCCGAGCAGGTCGCCGCCGACGCCGCCGATCATCCGGTCCGGCAGCAGCAGGACCGCCGCGTCGGCGTCGCCGGTGAGGGCGAGTTCGGGGGCGTACAGGCGGCCGAGGGCGCCGTAGAGGGGCGGGAGCAGGTAGAAGACGCCGATCAGGGCGAGGACGGCGACCGTGGTGCGGCGGGCGGCGACTCCGTGCGGGCTGGTGTAGAAGCGGACGACGACGTGCGGCAGGCCCATCGTGCCGAGGAAGGTGGCGAGGATCAGGCCGTACGTGGCGTACAGCGGGCGTTCCTCGCGGCCCGCGGCGAGCGAGGTGGACATGCCGCCGTCGCCGCCGCGCTCGGCGGTGGGGACGGGGGTGCCCGCGGCGAAGGTGAGGCGGGTGCCGCGCTCGATGCGGTGGGTACCGGCCGGGAGACGCAGGAGGGTGTCCTGCTGCGGGCGGCCGTCGACCCTGCCGTCGACCGTCACGGTCAGCGGGCTGTCGAGCCGCAGGTCGAGGGTGTCGTCGACGCGGATTGTGCGCTGTTCGCGGAAGGCGGCCGGTTCCGCGAAGGCGTGCCGGGGGGCTCCGTCGCCCTGCCAGGCGAGGACCAGGAAGAGGGCGGGGACGAGGAGGGCGGTGAGCTTGAGCCAGTACTGGAAGGCCTGGACGAAGGTGATGCTGCGCATGCCTCCCGCGGCGACGGTCGCGGCGACGACGACGGCGACGATCAGCCCGCCGAGGTAGTCCGGCGCACCGGTGAGGACGGTCAACGTCAGCCCGGCTCCCTGGAGTTGGGGCAGGAGGTAGAGCCAGCCGACGCCGACCACGAGGGTGCCCGCGAGCCTGCGGACGGTGTGGGAGGCGAGGCGGGCCTCGGCGAAGTCGGGGAGGGTGTAGGCGCCGGAGCGGCGCAGCGGGGCGGCGACGAAGAGGAGCAGGACGAGGTATCCGGCGGTGTAGCCGACGGGGTACCAGAGCATGTCGGGGCCCTGGACCAGGACCAGGCCGGCTATGCCGAGGAAGGAGGCGGCGGAGAGGTACTCGCCGCTGATGGCGGCCGCGTTGAGGCGGGGGCCGACGGTGCGCGAGGCGACGTAGAAGTCGGACGTGGTGCGGGAGATCCTGAGGCCGAAGGCACCCACGAGGACGGTCGCGACCACCACCAGGGCGACAGCGGGCACGGCGTACGCCGAGTTCATCTGTCCGGCCCCTATCGGTCTTCGACCAGCCGCACGAAGTCGCGTTCGTTGCGTTCGGCGCGGCGCACGTACCAGCGGGCCAGCAGGACGAGCGGGAGGTAGAGGCAGAAGCCGAGGACCGCCCACTGCAGGCGGTGGGCGTCCGGCATCGCCGCGAAGAGCAGCGGCAGCGGGCCGACGAGGAGGGCGAGGACGGCGAACACCGCGAGGGCGGCGCGCAGTTGGGTGCGCATGAGGGAGCGGACGTAGGTGTGGCCGAGGGTGGTCTGCTCGTCGATCTCGGTGCGCGGGCGGTAGTAGCCGGAGGCGCGGCCGGTGCGGCGGGGCGGGCCGGTGACGACGACGCGTCGTTCAACGGGGTCCTGCGGCATGGTCACGGCCTCCTCATCAGCAGGTCCCGCAGTTCGCGGGCGTGGCGGCGGCTGACCTGGAGTTCCTCGCCGCCGACGAGGACGCTGACCGTGCCGGCGTCGAGGCGGAGTTCGCCTATGTGGCGCAGGGCGACGAGATGGCGGCGGTGGATGCGGACGAAGCCGCGGCCACGCCAGCGGTCCTCCAGGGTGGACAGGGGGATGCGGACGAGGTGGTGGCCGCGGTCGGTGTGCAGCCGGGCGTAGTCGCCGTGGGCCTCGACATGGGTGATGTCGTCGACGGCGACGAACCGGGTCACGCCGCCGAGCTCGACGGGTATGTGGTCGGGGTCCGGCTCGTGGACGGGGATGCGGGGCGCGGTGCCGCGCAGTTCGGCGGCCCGGCGGACGGCCTCGGCGAGGCGTTCCTTGCGGACCGGCTTGAGGACGTAGTCGACGGCCTTGAGGTCGAAGGCCTGGACGGCGAAGTCCTCGTGGGCGGTGACGAACACGACCACCGGCGGCCGGGCGAACCCGGTGAGGAGACGGGCCAGGTCCAGGCCGTCGAGGCCGGGCATCTGGATGTCGAGGAAGACGACGTCGATGGCCTCCGGGCCGTGCGGACCGGACTCCAGGGCCCGGTTGATCCGGCGCAGCGCCTCGGTCGCGTCGCCGGCGCCCTCCACGCTGCCGATGCGGGGATCGGCGTTCAGCAGGTACAGCAGTTCCTCGAGCGAGGGGCGTTCGTCGTCGACGGCGAGGGCGCGCAGCATGAACGTGGAGTGTAGGGGCGATCGGCGCGGCTGGACATGTGCCGGGGTGTGGACGTATTCGCTGGATACAGTGCCCGCATGAACAGCGGCACTGCCTCTTTCGACGAGCTCGACCGGAAGATCGTCACCGCTCTGATGGCGAACGCCAGGACCAGTTTCGCGGAGATCGGGTCGGCGGTCGGCCTGTCGGCGACGGCGGTCAAGCGCCGGGTGGACCGGTTGCGGGACACCGGGGTGATCACGGGGTTCACGGCCACGGTGAAGCCGGCGGCGCTGGGCTGGCGCACGGAGGCGTACGTGGAGGTGTACTGCGAGGGCGCGGCCCCGCCGCGTCGGCTCGCGGAGGTGGTGCGCAACCATCCGGAGATCACCGCGGCGATGACGGTGACGGGCGGGGCGGACGCGCTGCTGCATGTGCGGGCGCGGGACGTGGAGCACTTCGAGGAGGTGCTGGAGCGGATCCGGGTGGAGCCGTTCATCCGCAAGACGATCAGTGTGATGGTGCTGTCGCATCTGCTTCCGGAGAGCCCGGAGGCGGGAGCCACACACGCGGCCCCGGAATGACGCAGGGAACGTGCGCGAGCAGGGATGATTGCGCAGCGATCGTGCGCGAACACGCAATGTTCGTTTCTTGTAGCGCTCCGCTGTCGCTTCTTACCTTTGGGACATGCCCGAGAGTGTGACCACCGGCCGCAGGCCGAGTGCCCGGCGCTTTCTCGTCTGCGAACCCAGACACTTCGCCGTGCAGTACGCGATCAACCCGTGGATGCGTCCCGACACCCCCGTGGACGTGGACCTCGCCCAGGAGCAGTGGCAGTCGCTGATCCGCGCCTACCGCTCCCACGGACACACCGTCGACACCGTGGAGCCGGCCCCCGGCCTGCCGGACATGGTCTTCGCCGCGAACTCCGCGGTCGTCGTGGCCGGCCGGGTGTTCGGCTCGCTGTTCCACGCGCCCGAGCGGCGCCCCGAGTCCGCGCACTACGACTCCTGGTTCAAGACCGCCGGCTACGACGTGTACCGCCCGGAGCACGTCTGCGAGGGCGAGGGCGACCTGGTGTGGACAGGCCGGTACGTGCTCGCCGGCACCGGGTTCCGTACGACCCGGGAGGCGCACCGCGAGGTGCAGGAGTTCTTCGGCCATCCGGTGATCAGCCTGACCCTGGTGGACCCGCACTTCTACCACCTGGACACGGCGCTGTTCGTGCTCGACGACGGGCCCGAGGAGAACATCGTCTACTACCCGGAGGCGTTCTCGCCGGGCAGCCGCGAGGTGCTCGCCCGGCTGTACCCGGACGCGGTGCTCGCCACCCGCGACGACGCGATGGCCTTCGGCCTGAACTCCGTCTCCGACGGCCGCCATGTGTTCATCGCGCCCCGGGCCGAGGCCCTCGCCGCCCGGCTGACCGAGCGCGGTTATGTCCCCGTCCCCGTCGACCTCTCGGAGTTCCAGAAGGCCGGCGGTGGCATCAAGTGCTGCACTCAGGAGATCCGTCCATGACCGCACCCGTCGTCCCCGCGCCTTCTCCCGAGACCGCCCCCGCGCGCTCCTCCGCCGAGCTGATCCGCGCCGAGGAGCCGGTCCTCGCGCACAACTACCACCCGCTGCCCGTGGTCGTCGCGCGCGCCGAGGGCACCTGGGTGGAGGACGTCGAGGGCCGCCGCTACCTCGACATGCTGGCCGGTTACTCGGCCCTCAACTTCGGCCACCGCCACCCCCTGTTGATCGAGGCGGCGCACCGCCAGCTCGACCGGCTCACGCTGACCTCGCGCGCCTTCCACAACGACCGGCTCGCCGGATTCGCCGAGCGGCTCGCGGAGTTGACCGGCCTGGACATGGTGCTGCCGATGAACACCGGCGCGGAGGCGGTGGAGAGCGGCATCAAGGTGGCCCGCAAGTGGGCGTACGAGGTGAAGGGCGTCCCCGCCGACCGGGCGACGATCGTGGTCGCGGCGGAGAACTTCCACGGCCGTACGACGACGATCGTGAGCTTCTCGACGGACGAGACGGCCCGGACGGGCTTCGGCCCCTTCACCCCGGGCTTCCGGATCGTGCCGTACAACGACCTGGCGGCGCTGGAGGCGGCGGTCGACGAGACCACGGCCGCGGTGCTGATCGAGCCGATCCAGGGCGAGGCGGGGGTGATCATCCCGGACGACGGCTATCTGGCCGGGGTGCGGGAGCTGACCCACCGCGCGAACTGCCTGTTCATCGCCGACGAGATCCAGTCCGGGCTGGGGCGCACGGGCCGGACGCTGGCCGTGGAGCACGAGGGTGTCGTCCCCGACGTCGTCCTGCTCGGCAAGGCGCTCGGCGGTGGGATCGTGCCGGTGTCGGCGGTGGTGGGCCGGCGCGAGGTGCTGTCGGTGCTGCGGCCGGGCGAGCACGGGTCGACGTTCGGCGGCAATCCGCTGGCGGCGGCGGTCGGCACCGCGGTGGTGGAGCTGCTGGAGACCGGTGAGTTCCAGCGGAGGGCGGCGGACCTGGGGAGTGTCCTCAGGGACGGTCTGACCGCTCTCGTCGGCAAGGGGGTCGTCGGTTTCCGGGCCCGGGGTCTGTGGGCGGGTGTCGACATCGATCCGGCCCTCGGCACCGGCCGTGAGGTGAGCGAGCGGCTGATGCGGGAGGGCGTGCTGGTCAAGGACACGCACGGGTCCACCGTTCGGCTGGCGCCGCCGCTGACGATCACGGGAGAGGAACTGGGGTCGGCGCTGGAGGCGTTGGAGAGGGTGCTCGCCTGAAGAGGGCCAAGCGGCCTGAGGGGGCCTGAGCGGGCCTGAGCGGTGTCGTGCAGGCAGGGTGAAGATTGGGTCAGGAGGTGGTAGACCACTCTCAGCGACAGAGAGGTCGGCCGTGGGCACACACGACGAGGACGGCGTTGCCCGGCGGCGGTTCGACGTGGCGGACGCCGCGCCCCTGCTGCTCGACGGGCAGGGCGTGGTGACGAGTTGGACCAGGGACGCCGAGCGGCTGCTGGGGTACACGGCGCCCGAGGCGGTCGGCCGGGACCTGGCCGGGCTGCTCACCCACGGGGACGCCGGCCGGGTGCCCGAGATCCTCGAACGGTGCCGTCGGGACGGCGGCTGGAGCGGGCTGCTGTCCGCCCTGCGCGGGGACGGCCGGCCGGTGCCGGTCATGGCCCGTGTCACCTGCGCCGACGAGCCCGGCGGGGCGGACCGCCGACTGGTGCTGCTGAGCGAGATGGGGGACGCCCCCGGCTGGACGATGAGCCGCTCCGTCCTGGAGCAGATGGTGTCCGGCTCCCCGATCGGCATCGCGATCGTGGACACCGATCTGCGGTTCGTGTGGTCCAACGACGCGCTGGCCAGGTTCGGCGGGGGCCGGCCCGGGCAGCGGCTGGGGCTGCGACTCGGGGACGTACAACCGGGCCTGGACGCCGAGGCGGCCGAGGCACGGATGCGGCAGGTGCTCGCCGACGGCGAGACGGTGGTCGGCTACGAGCACGTCGGGCACGTACGGGCCGCCCCGCACCGGGAGACGGCGCACATGCTGTCGTTCATCCGGCTGGACGACGACCACGGCAACCCGGTGGGCGTCTACTACACGGTCGTCGACATCACCGACCGCCACCGCGCCCGGCAGCGGCTCGCCCTGCTGGACCGGGCGGGCCGGAGCATCGGCAGCAGCCTGGACATCGCCCGCACCGCCCAGGAACTGGCCGACGTGGCCGTCCCCGGTTTCGCCGACGCGGTCGCCGTGGACCTGCCGGCCCCGGTCCTGCGCGGCGCGGAACCCACCCATGCCCCGTCCGGCGCGGAACCCACCCCGGCCCAGCCGACCACGCCGGGCCCGGCCGCCCCGGTCCCCCTGCACCGGGCGGGACTGAGAGTCGCGGCCCCGGCACAATCGGCCGACGCCGCCGAAGACACCGGGGAGACGGGGTCGGCCCCCGCCTCCGAGGGCACCGGCGCCACCGCCCCGCCCGGCGACGCCACCCCCTCCGTGCGCTGCCCCTCCGTCAGCTACCCCGCCGGCTCACCCCCCGTCCGCTGCCTCCTCACCGGCCGCCCCTGGCGCGGCGAACACCTCGACCCGTCGGCCGAGGAGTGGCTGCGGGGGCTGCCCTCCGCGCCGGGAACGGCACCGGCACCGCCCGCACCCACCGCCTGCGAAGCCGCGCACCTGCCACCCGAGCCCGCAACAGCGTCCGCACGGCCCACGCCCGCCGCCCCCGAAGCCACGTCCCTGCCGCCCGAACCCGGACCCGGACCCGGACCCGGACCCGGACCAGCGTCCGCACGGCCCACGCCCGCCGCCCCCGAGGCCGCCACCGCACCGCCCGCACACGCCACCCCCGAAACCGCCCCCACCCCGGCCGAGCCGGTCAGTGTGCTGATCGTCCCCGTGCGGGCCCGCGGCGCCACCCTCGGCGTCACCAGCTTCCTCCGGCGCGGGCTGCGGGAGCCCTTCGACGCCGATGATCTGGCGCTCGCCGAGGACCTGGTCTCGCGGGCCGCCGTCTGTGTGGACAACGCCCGGCGCTACACGCGCGAGCGCGAGGCGGCGCTGGTGCTGCAGCGCAATCTCCTCCCCCGCCGGCTGCCCGAGCAGGACGCGGTCGAGGTGGCCGCCTGTTACCGGCCCGCCGACGAGCTGACCGGCCTCGGCGGCGACTGGTACGACCTGATCCCGCTGTCGGCGGCGCGGGTGGCGCTGGTGGTGGGCGAGGTGCCCGGGCACGGCATCGACGCCGCCGCGGCCATGGGACGCGTACGGACCGCCGTACGCACCCTGGCCGCCCTGGACCTGCCGCCGGCGGAGGTCCTCGCCCACCTGGACGACCTGGTCGCCCGCATGGCCCGCGAGGAGGGGCTGGAGGCGGGCACCCAGGCGCAGGGGGCGGGATGCGTGTACGTCGTATACGACCCCGTCGACGGCCGGTGCGCGATGGCCGCCGCCGGGCACCCCGCACCGGCGGTGGTCCTGCCCGACGGCGAGGTCACGTTCGTGGACCTGCCGCAGGGGCCGGCGCTCGGCGCGGGCGGGCCGCCGTTCGAGTCGGTGGAGCTGACCCTGCCGGAGGGCAGCACGCTCGCGCTGCACACCGACGGTCTGCTGGCGCAGGGCGAGGGGTGGGCGCTGGACACCGATCGCACCCGGCTGCGGCGGGCCCTGGAGCGGCGGGCGGCCAGTCTGGACGTGCGCTGCCGGAGCGTGATCGACGCGCTCGTCCCGGCCCGTCCGTACGACGACGTGGCCCTGCTGATGGCCCGTACCCGCCGCCTCCCCGCGGACCGGGTCGCCGACTGGGAGCTGCCCGCCGACCCGGCCGCGGTCGCCGAGGCGCGCAAGACCGCGAGCCGCCGACTGGCGGAGTGGGATCTGCCGGAGCTGTCGTTCACGACCGAGCTGGTGGTCAGCGAGCTGGTCACCAACGCCATCCGGTACGCCACCGGCCCGATCCGGCTGCGGCTGATCCGTGAGCGCTCCCTGGTCTGCGAGGTCTTCGACGGCGGCGCCACCGCCCCGCATCTGCGCCATCCGCGCACCACGGACGAGGGCGGCCGCGGTCTGCTGCTGGTCTCCCAGGTCACAGAACGCTGGGGCACCCGCTTCCTCGGCGAGGGAAAGATCATCTGGGCCGAGCAGTCGCTCACGGACCCGGGCGTGTGAACACGCGGTCCTCCCTGCGTCCCCCGCATGCGAAAATTACCCAAACCGGTGGATGTGGTGCAGTACCGGCAGATGGGGCGCGAGCCATGAACGACACGCCGATCGACCACGCGTCAGCGATCGACTACGCGGCGGTGTTCCAGTCCCTGCCCGGCATGGTGGCGCTGTTGACGCCCGAGCTGGTGTACGCGGACGTCAACGAGGAGTTCCTGCGTGTCTCGGGCCGAAGACGCGAGAACATGATCGGCCGGCAGCTGTTCGACGTGTTCCCGGACAACCCCAACGACCCCGCCGCGACGGGCGCCCGCAATCTGCAGGCCTCGCTGCACCGGGTGCTGGCCACGGGTGAGCGTGACGCGATGGCCCTGCAGCGCTACGACGTCGAGGACCCCGAGCGGCCCGGGGAGTGGGACGAACGCTACTGGAGCCCGGTCAACGCGCCGGTGTTCGGCCCCGACGGCTCGGTGGTGCTCGTCGTGCACCGCGTCGAGGAGGTCACCGAGCTGATCCGGGCCCGAGGGTCACGGGGCGCCGGAGATCCCGGCACCCGGACCAGGGTGCTGGAGGCCGAGCTGTACACGCGCGCCCGTGAGCTGCAGGAGGTCAACGAGCGGCTGCGGCAGGCGCACGCCCGGGAGCGCGAGGTGGCCCTCGCCCTGCAGGAGGCGATGCTGCCCGCCCACCGGCAGGTCGGCCACCATCAGGCGGCGGTGCGCTACCGCCCGGCGGTCGGCTCGCTGAACGTCTGCGGGGACTGGTACGACCTGGTCGACCTGGTCGGCGGCGACCGCATCGGCGTGTCGGTGGGGGACGTCGTGGGGCACGGTCTGGCGGCCGCCGGGGTCATGGGCCAGCTGCGCAGCGCGCTCAGTGCCGCCTCCCGGGTCGCGGAGGGGCCCGCCGAGGCGCTCAATGTGCTCGGGCGGTACGCGCATGTCGTGGACGGCGCCGAATCGGCCACCGCGGTCACCACGTTCATCGACTTCGACCGGCAGACCATCAGCTACAGCAGCGCCGGCCATCCCCCGCCCGCGCTCGTCCACCCCGGCGGCCGGGTGGAGTTCCTCGACCGGGCCACCGACCCACCGCTCGACGCCCGCCCGAACCCGACGCCCAGGCCGCAGGAGTGCGCCTCCTACGACCAGGGCGCCACTCTCGTCCTGTACACGGACGGGCTGGTGGAGCGGCGGCAGGAGGACATCGACACCGGCCTGAACCGGCTCGCCGAGGCCCTCGCCCGGCACCGGGACGCCGACCCGGAGACCCTCGCCGACTCCGTCCTCCTCGAACTGCTGCCCCCGGGCGGCGCGACCGACGACACGGCCCTGGTCGTCGTACGGCTGTGAGGAACCGACGACAACGCCCGACGCGGACTTGCTGTGCGGCCACCGGCGGCAGGAACCTGGAGCCGCGGCCGCCCGTCGCGGATCCACCGGAGTGAGGAGCTACCCCTTGTTCTACTACGTGCTCAAGTACGTCTTGCTGGGCCCGTTGTTGAAGCTGGCCTTCCGCCCGCGCATCGAGGGCCTGGAGCACGTACCGGAGTCGGGGGCGGCGATCGTCGCCGGCAACCATCTGTCGTTCTCGGACCACTTCCTGATGCCCGCGGTCCTCAAGCGGCGCATCACCTTCCTCGCGAAGGCCGAGTACTTCACCGGCCCCGGCCTCAAGGGCAGACTCACGGCCTACTTCTTCCGCAGCGCGGGGCAGATCCCGGTGGACCGCTCGGGCAAGGAGGCGGGCCAGGCGGCGATCCGCGAGGGCCTCGGCGTGCTGAGCAAGGACGAGCTGCTGGGTATCTATCCGGAGGGCACTCGTTCGCACGACGGGCGGCTGTACAAGGGCAAGGTCGGGGTCGCGGTGATGGCCCTGAAGGCCGGGGTGCCGGTGATCCCCTGCGCGATGATCGGCACCTTCGAGGCGCAGCCGCCCGGCAAGATCGTCCCCAACCTGCACCCGGTGGTGATCCGCTTCGGCAAGCCGCTGGACTTCTCCCGCTATGCCGGCATGGAGAACGAGAAGGCGATCCTGCGCGCGATCACCGACGAGATCATGTACGCGATCCTGAAGCTGTCCGAGCAGGAGTACGTCGACGAGTACGCGGCGGTGGTGAAGGCGCAGCAGGCCGCGACGGCGGAGAAGCAGCGCAAGTTCCCCCGGATACCGCTCAGCTGACGGAAAGCCATGAGCTGACGGGATGTCACAGCGCGGAGGGGCGGCCGGAGTTGTTCCGGCCGCCCCTCGCTGTCAGCCGGTTGCTACGGCTTCGGCGTGGCGTGCGGGGCGCAGGTCACGTCCTCGGCGTCGAGCTTGCCGGTGAGCAGGTAGCTGTCCACCCTGGTGTTGACGCAGGAGTTGACGAGACCCGTCACACCGTGGGAGCCGGCGCCCTTCTCGGTGATCAGACGGGAGCCCTTGAACCGCTTGTGCAGGGAGACGGCACCCTCGTACGGGGTGGCCGCGTCCCGCTCGGACTGCACGATCAGCACACCCGGCAGGCCCTTGTGGGTCTTGACCTCCACCGGGGTCTGCTGCTTGACCGACCAGAAGGCGCACGGCAGGTTCATCCATGCGTTGGCCCAGGTCAGGAAGGGGTAGTCCTTGTGGAGCCGGGTGTTGTCGGCGTTCCACTTGCGCCAGCTGGTGGGCCACTTGGCGTCGGTGCACTCGACGGCCGTGTAGACGGCGTTGCCGTTCTCCGCGGTGATGTTGCCGGCGGTGTCGGTCAGGTCCGGGGCGGCGGCGTCGACGAGGGCCTGGGTGTCCCCGGCGAAGTACTTGCTGAAGACCGTCGCCACCGGGATCCACGAGGAGTCGTAGTACGGGGCGCCCGTGAAGAAGGAGGTCAGCTCGGCCGGGCCGACGAGACCGCCGATGGGGTTCTTCTTGGCGGTGGCGCGCAGTTCGAGCCACTTGGCCTGGACGGCGGCACGGGTGGTGCCCAGGTGGAAGGTCGCGTCGTTGGCGGCGACCCAGTCCTGCCAGTCCTTCCAGCGGCCCTCGAACGCGACGTCCTGGTCGAGGTTGGCCTCGTACCAGATCTTCTCGCGGGAGGGGTTGACCACGCTGTCGACGACCATGCGGCGGACGTGGCCCGGGAAGAGGGTGCCGTAGACGGCGCCGATGTAGGTGCCGTAGGAGACGCCCAGGTAGTTGAGCTTCTTCTCGCCGAGGGCGGCGCGGATGACGTCCAGGTCGCGCACGGTGTTCGGGGTGGTCATGTACGGCAGCATCTCGCCGCTGCGCTCGTAGCAGCCGTCGGCGTACTCACGGGCGAGCTTGATCTGCGCGAGCTTGTCGGCCTCGTTGTCCGGGACCGGGTCGGCCTTTGGCGCCTTGACGAACTCCTGCGGGTCGGCGCAGGAGATGGGCGCCGAGTGGCCGACGCCGCGCGGGTCGAAGCCGACGAAGTCGTAGGCCTTGGCCGCGTTGGCCCAGATCGCGTTCTTGGTCGTGACGCGGCGCGGGAAGCGCATGCCGGAGCCGCCGGGGCCGCCCGGGTTGTAGACGAGCGCGCCCTGGCGCTCCTCCTTCGTGCCCGTGTTGCCGATGCGGTCGACGGCGATCTTGATCTGCTTGCCGTTCGGGCGGGCGTAGTCGAGCGGCACGGTGACCCAGCCGCACTGGATCGGCTTCTCCAGGCCCCAGTCGGCCGGGCAGTCCTGCCAGTCGATACCGGCCTTGGCGGCGCGCTCCGCGGCGATCGCCGCACCCCGCTGTTCCCTGTCCTGTCCCGAACGGCCGCCGGCGGCGTTCGCGACCGGCGCCGCGACCGCGCTCGCCATCAGCGTGGCGGCGACGAGCGCGCCGGCCGAACCGAGCGCTGCGGTCCTTCTGTTCGGTCGTATGTCCCTCAAGTGGGCTTCTCCCCTACCTTGTTATGGCGGTACAGCGATACGGCGGTATGGGGATCCTTGCGGCTGTGAGGTACCTGAGAACAGGTTTGGTTGACCTTCTTTGCCAATCCGATAACCGGAGAGGAAAGCCCCGCTCAGCGGAGGTGAGGAACGGTCAGGGCCTCGTCCAGCACCCGCCGCAGCCGCAGCCCGTCCGGCGCGACGGCGGTCACCAGAGCGGCGGGCCCGGCGAGCGGCACCAGGGTGGCATGCTCACCGAGGACTTGCGCGGTCACCGGGGCGTCGGCGAACTCCGGTCGTACGATGACGAGTTGGCCGACGGCTCGATGTCCCGCCAGGACGGCGGGGCCGTCCCAGCCGCCGGGTGCGCCGGGCCCGCAGGCCAGTTCCTGGTCGAGGACGGCCCGGCCGTCCACGCGGACGACGAGCCGGCTGGTGAGCCGCCCGGGCTCCTCCCCCACCCGGCCGAGGACCTGCTCCTCGCGCAGCACCAGACGGGCTCCGGGGGCGAGGTCGGCGCGGGTGGTGACGTACAGGTCGCTGCCGCGCGCGGAGATCAACGGCTCGGGCAGCCAGTGGAGTTCGCCCTCGTCGGCGACGTCGAGCCGTACGTCGTAGTGGGCGGCGTCCTTGATCTGCCCGGGCAGCGCGATGGTGGCCGCGGCCGAGCCCACCCGCAGCCGGGCCCCGCTCTCCACGTCCGCCTCCACCGCGAAGCGGTCCCCGCCGAGGGGTCCGCTCATCGCGCCCACGAGCACGACCCGGGCCTCGTCGCCGGTGCCCCGGGTGCGTCGCAGCGCCAGCGGCCCGTCGCTCTCCAGGACGGGCAGGGCGGTTCCCCCGCGCCCGTCGGCCGTCGCCCTGATCCGGGCGACGGCACGCACTCCGCCCATGTCACGCCGTCCAGGCGCCGAGCCGCGCCCGCACCCAGGCGGCGACGTCCGCCACACCGGTCTCGGCGCGGAGCGACTGGAACACCACCGGCAGTTCGGCGCGCTGCGCCTTGGCGTCGGCGGCCATCCGGGCGAGGTCGGAGCCGACGTACGGGGCGAGGTCGGTCTTGTTGACGACGAGCAGGTCGGCGGTGGTGACGCCCGGGCCGCCCTTGCGCGGGATGTCGTCGCCGCCCGCGACGTCGATGACGAAGATCTGCGCGTCGACGAGCCCCTTGGAGAAGGTGGCGGTGAGGTTGTCCCCGCCGGACTCGACGAACACGAGGTCGAGCGGTCCGACGGCGTCCTCCAGGTCCTCCACGGCTTCGAGGTTGGCGGAGATGTCGTCCCGGATCGCGGTGTGCGGGCAGGCCCCGGTCTCCACGGCCGTGATCCGCTCGGGCGGCAGCACGGCCTCCCGCAGCAGGAACTCGGCGTCCTCACGGGTGTAGATGTCGTTGGTCACGACGGCGAGCGACAACTCGTCGCGCAGGGCCCGGCAGAGCGCGGCGACGGTGGCGGTCTTGCCCGAGCCGACGGGCCCGCCGAGCCCGATCCGCAACGCCCGCCGCGAACCGTCGGGCCGACGGGCATCGGCGCTGACGGCGGCGGGGCCGGGGTGGGAGTGGTCGAGGTGCATGGGAGCGGCTCCTTGTTCAGGGGTGCAGGGGCAAAGCCCCGCCGGGGTGCAGGGGCGGAGCCCCGCCGGGGTGCAGGGGCGGAGCCCCTGGCGGGGTGCAGGGGCGGAGCCCCTGGCGGGGTGCAGGGGCGGAGCCCCTGGCGGGGTGCAGGGGCGGAGCCCCGCCGGGGTGCAGGGGCGGAGCCCCTGGCGGGGTCGAAGGGGCGGAGCCCCTGGGGATGGGAATGGGTAGGGGCGGCGGGGGCGCTGAACTACGAGGCGAACAGTCTTACCGGCCACGCGGCATGCGCCTCCGCCCCGATCTCCAGCAGCGGCGCCGACGCCGCCGGCAGCGCGTCGACGCCGGCGGTCCGTACGGCGGCCCCGGCGACCGCCGCCCGGTCGACGACCCGGTCCAGCTCCGCCGCCAGCCGGGCCAGCACCGCCGTCGCCTCGAACGGGTCGAGACTCAGCAGCCGTACCACGGCCGTCGCCGGCCCGCTCACGCTCTCGTACGCCGCACAGTACGCCGCGTCCTCGGCACCGAGACCGGCCGCCCGCGCCGTCAGTCCCAGCACCACGCTCTGGTGGGCCCCCTTGGGGAACTCCCGGGCCAGGGCGTCCAGTTCGGAGCTCGGCCAGGTCACGCGGGCGGCCCGCATCAGCTGGCGCCCCAGCTTCCGCGCGGCAAGCCGCAGCGCCGGGGAGGGGGTGCGGGCGTCCGCCGCCGCGTCCAGCTCGGCCGGGTCCGCCCCGGCGGCCGCGGCGGCGGCGAGGGCGGCCGCGACGAGACCGGCCGTGTGCAGCCGGCCCCGGCAGAATGCCTCCAGGCTCGCCGCGCCGGTGATCCGCCCCGCCTTGACGGCCTCCTCCGCCCCGCCGGAGTGCGCGTGCCCTCCGGCGGGGAAGCGGCCGTCGGCCAGGACGAGCAGCGCTGCCCTGCCCATCAGATACCGCCCATCAGAACAGGAAGTAGCGCTGGGCCATGGGCAGCTCGGCCGCCGGGGTCGCCTCGACCAGCTCGCCGTCGATGTGCACGGCGAAGCTGTCGGGGTCGACCTGGACATGCGGCCGGGCGTCGTTCTCCCGCATGTCCGCCTTGGTCACCGAACGCGTGGACTCGATCGCGACGAACCGCTTGCCCAGCTGCAGCCGCTCCGGCAGCCCGTCCTCGATCGCGAGCGGTGCCACGAAGTTGAACGAGTTGGCGGCCGGGGCCCGGCCGATCGCCCCGTACATCGGACGCGGCAGGATCGGCTGCGGGGTCGGGATGGACGCGTTCGCATCACCCATCTGGGCGTAGGCGATCTGGCCCCCCTTGATCACGAGGTGCGGTTTGACACCGAAGAACGCCGGCTCCCACAGGACGAGGTCGGCGAGCTTGCCCGTCTCGACGGAGCCGATCTCGTTGGCCAGTCCCTGCGCGAGGGCCGGGTTGATCGTGTACTTGGCGACATAGCGCCGTACGCGATGGTTGTCGGCGCGGCCGTCGCCCGGCAGCGCGCCCCGCCGCCGCTTCATCACATGGGCCGTCTGCCAGGTCCGCAGGATCACCTCGCCGACGCGGCCCATGGCCTGGGCGTCGGAGGAGATGATCGAGATGGCGCCGAGGTCGTGGAGTATGTCCTCCGCGCCGATGGTGGACGGCCGGATGCGGGACTCGGCGAAGGCGAGGTCTTCGGGGACCGCCGGGTTGAGGTGGTGGCACACCATGAGCATGTCGAGGTGTTCCTCGGCGGTGTTCACGGTGTACGGGCGGGTCGGGTTGGTCGAGCTGGGCAGGACGTGCGGCTCGGAGACGACCGTCATGATGTCCGGCGCGTGCCCGCCGCCCGCACCCTCGGTGTGGTAGGCGTGGATGCCCCGACCGGCGATCGCGGCGAGCGTGTCGCCCACGAACCCGGCCTCGTTCAGGGTGTCCGTGTGGATGGCGACCTGGATGCCGGTGCGCTCCGCGACGGTCAGGGAGGCGTCGATGACGGCGGGCGTCGAACCCCAGTCCTCGTGCAGCTTCAGGCCCAGCGCGCCGCCCCGGATCTGGGAGAGCATCGCCTCCTGCGAGACGGTGTTGCCCTTGCCGAGGAAGCCGATGTTGAGCGGGTACTGCTCCATCGCCTCCAGCATGCGGGCGAGGTGCCAGGGGCCCGGGGTCACCGTGGTGGCCTTGGAGCCCTCGGCGGGGCCGGTGCCGCCGCCGACGAGGGTGGTCACGCCCGCCGACAGCGCCTCGTCGGCGATCTGCGGGCAGATGAAGTGGACGTGTGCGTCGACCGCGCCGGCCGTCAGGATGCGTCCGTTGCCCGCGATGACCTCGGTCTCGGGGCCGAGCACCAGGTCGGGGTGGACGCCGTCCATGGTGTCGGGGTTGCCCGCCTTGCCGAGCGCCGTGATCCGGCCGTCGCGGATGCCGACGTCGGCCTTGACGATCCCCCAGTGGTCGACGACCACGGCACCGCTGATGACGGTGTCCGGGGTACCGTCTGCGCGCGTAGCACGCGACTGGCCCATGGACTCCCGGATGACCTTGCCACCGCCGAAGACTGCCTCGTCCCCGGCGAGACCGGGGCCGCCGGAGCGGTCCTCCTCGATCTCGATCAGCAGATCGGTGTCGGCGAGACGGATGCGGTCCCCGGTGGTCGGGCCGAACAGGTCGGCGTACGCGGCACGCGAGATCTCAGGCATCGAGGGCACCTCCGGTCTCCCCGCGCAGTCCGGGCACCACCCTGGCACCCGCGAGCGGGACGAGTTCCACCTCGGCGGGGATGCCGGGCTCGAAGCGCACGGCGGTGCCGGCGGCGACGTTCAGCCGCTTGCCGCGGGCGGCGGCGCGGTCGAAGTCCAGGCCGGGGTTGGCCTCGGCGAAGTGGTAGTGGGAGCCGACCTGGACGGGCCGGTCGGCGGCGTTGAGTACGGTGAGCCGGGTGATCTCACGGCCCTCGTTGCAGACGATCGGGTCCTCGGCGAAGAGGATCTCTCCGGGAATCATGGCGGCCTCCCCCGTCAGACGATCGGGTCGTGGACGGTGACGAGCTTGGTGCCGTCGGGGAAGGTGGCCTCGACCTGGACGTCGTGGATCATCTCGGGGATGCCCTCCATGACGTCGTCCCGGGTGAGCAGCTTGCGTCCGGAGGCCATCAGCTCGGCGACCGTCCGTCCGTCACGCGCGCCCTCGAGGATGTGCGAGGTGATGAGGGCGACGGCCTCGGGGTGGTTGAGCCTCAGTCCGCGGGCCCGGCGTTTCTCGGCGACGTCGGCCGCGACATGGATCAGCAGCCTCTCCTGCTCGTGCGGGGTCAGTTGCACGTCCCACCTCACATCCTCGCTCCGGGCCGTGCGGGGCCCGGTTGCCGCAGCCACGAGGAAAAGCCCTGGTGGCGTGGAGGGGCAGGCTAGTTGGAGAGCATTTCGAGCAAGTTAACCGAGCCGTGACACAGGCTCTCGGACGTCCGGCCCCGGCTCCGGCACGCTCATCAGCGCCCGCAGCCCGTCGCCGAGCACCTCCACCGGCACCGGTCCGAACAGTGACTGCTGGGCGATGAAGCCCAGCACGGACGCGATCATCGTGCGGGCCACATGGTCCGGGTCGACGTCCGCGCGCATCGTCCCGGCGGCCTGGTACGCCTCGACGATCCGCGCCCAGGCCGCGCGCACCGAGCCGTAGCCCTCGCGCAGGACGGCCGCGAGCTCCTCGTTGCGCAGCGTCTCCGTCCAGACCTGGATGACCAGCCGGGGGAAGGCGGGCCTGCCGTCGACGGTCAGGGACTCCCGGGCGGCCAGGGTGCGGCCGAGCACCTCGCCGACCAGGACGTCCGGGGGCGGCGGCGGGTCGAGCCTTGCCGCCTCCTCGAAGGAGGCGCGGACCTGACCGAGCACCTCGGAGACGATCGCGGCGATGAGCTCCTCCTTGCCGCTGAAGTAGCGGTACACCGCCCCGGCCGACAGGTCGACCTCCTTCAGCACGTCCTGCATGGACGTGGCGTGAAAGCCGTTGCGGGCGAAGCAGACCGCGGCGCCGTCGAGGATCTGCCGGCGGCGGGCGTCGAGGTGGGCCTGGGATACGCGTGCCATGCCGCAAAAGTAAAACGAACATTCCTTCTTGACAAGCGAAGGCCGACGCCGCACGGTGGGACCACAGAAAAACGAACGATCCTTCTTTTTTAGGCCGCATCCCGCATCCCGCATCCCCAGGGGGAAACCATGTCCGCCACCCGGCGCCTGATCGCCGTCGTCCTGCTCGTCCCGACGCTCGCCGCCGTCGCACTGTGGGCCTTCGCCTGGCCCGCCGCCCGCACGGCGCCCCGCGACCTGCCGCTCGGCGTGGCGGGCCCGGCCGCCGCCACGGCCCAGATGGAGAAGCAGCTCTCCGCGCACGAGGGAGCCTTCGAGATCCACCGCTACCGGGACGAGGCCGCCGCCCGCGACGCCGTCGAGGACCGGACCGTATACGGCGCGGTGGTCGTCACCGCGCAGGGGCCCACGCTGCTGACCGCCTCGGCCGCGAGCCCGGTGGTGGCCCAGCTGCTCCAGCAGGCGGTGGCCCGGCAGGCCGCCACCGAGGGCACCCAGGTGACGACGGTGGACGTCGTACCGGCCCCGTCCACCGACCCGCGCGGCGCGGCCCTGAACGCGAGTGTGCTGCCGCTGGCGCTGGCCGGGATCGTCGCGGGCGCGGTGGTCACGTTCCTCGGACTGCGCGGCTTCCGCGCGGTGCTCGCGCTGGTCGGCGTGGCCGCCCTGGTCGGCCTGGTCGCGGCGGGGCTGGCGGACAGCTGGCTGGGCGTGCTCACCGGCGACTGGTGGGCGGAGGCCTCGGTGCTCGGCCTGTCGACGCTCGCGGTGGCCGCGGCGGTGGCCGGCTGCGCCGCGCTGATCGGCCCGGCGGGCGTCGGCGTCGTGTCGTTCCTGGTGATGTTCCTCGGCAATCCGTTCTCCGGCGCCGCCTCGGCCCCGAGGATGCTGCCCGAGCCGGTCGGGACGATCGGCCAGTGGCTGCCGCCGGGCGCGGGCACGACGCTGCTGCGCTCGGTGTCGTTCTTCGACGGCGCGGCGGCGACCGCTCCCGCCCTCACCCTGGTGTGGTGGGCCGTCTTCGGCCTCGGTGCGGTACTGCTGGGCGCCCAGCTGAAGGCTCGGACGACCCCGGCCGGACCGGCCGCCGAGCAGCGCGAGCCCGCGCTCGTCGCCTGACCGGCCCCCTCCGCCCCCTCGAAGGCCGTGCACCCCGGTGGCGTGCGGCCTTCGCCGTGTCTACGACGGGTTCGACCCCCGGTGTTCGGCCGCGGTCCCGCCCCGGTGTTCCGCCGCGATGCCGAACCGCTGCCGTTCGCGGGGAGCGGAACCGACCTCGCGCACGGAGGCGACCGAGCTGATCACCTGCTCCTCCACGGGCCGGTCCAGCTCGTCGAGTCGCTCCAGGTCGGCGGCGGAGACCAGGGCGACGAGGGGCTTGCCGTGCCGCGTCACGACGACGCGCTCACCGCCGTACACCACCCGGTTGATCAGGTCGGCGAGTTCAGCC
Organism: Streptomyces sp. T028; assembly: GCF_048159505.1. Taxonomy (NCBI): domain Bacteria; kingdom Bacillati; phylum Actinomycetota; class Actinomycetes; order Kitasatosporales; family Streptomycetaceae; genus Streptomyces; species Streptomyces sp. T028. Next base: position 62,836 of record NZ_JBLRVZ010000024.1, on the reverse strand, counting down.
CTGGCTTGCGTCACCGGAATCTCGTAGGCCATGACCCCAGCTTACGGGTCGTCCGTGACGTCCATCAGTTCCAGGGAGGGCGGGAAAAGGCCAGGTCAGATGTCTTTCGGCTGTCGTCTCACACAAGATGCTTGCCGAACGCGTCGGCGACAGTGTCGAGCTGGGCGCGGACCGAGATGGCGTCGGGCTGGGCGAAGATCGTGCGGATGGTCGTAGCGGCCATCTCGGCGTGCTGCTTCGGGATCACCGAGAAGACGTTGCGGACGAAATGAACGCGGCAGCGCTGGTGTGCGGCTCCGATCATGACCTTGCCGATGGCGGCGACCAGGCCGAGGTGCTGGTCGGAGATGACGAGGCGGACCCCGTTGGGGCCGCGTTTGCGCAGGTCACGCAGGAAGGTGGTCCAGAAGGTCTCGTTCTCGCTGTCGCCGGCCATGAGGCCGAGGACTTCGCGGCCGCCGTCCTCGGTGACGCCGGTGGCGACGACGACGGCGCGGGAGGCGATCTGGCGGTCGACGCGGGCCTTGAGATAGGTGGCGTCGAGGTAGACGTAAGGGAAGCGGGTGTGGTCCAGGGGGCGGTTGCGGAAGGCGGTGAGGCTTTCGTCGAGGTCGCCGCAGATCCGGGAGACCTCGCTCTGGAGATGCCGGTGTCCGAACCGAGGGCTTTGACCAGGTCGTCGACGCTGCGGGTGGAGACGCCATGAACGTATGCCTCGATGATGACGGCGTAGAGGGCCTGGTCGACGCGGCGCCGGCGTTCCAGGAGGCTGGGGAAGAAGGTGCCGGCGCGGAGTTTGGGGATGGTGAGTTCCAGGTCGCCGGCCTGAGTGCTGAGCGTCTTGTCGCGGTGGCCGTTACGAAGCGCGGTGCGCGTGTCGGTGTGCTCGTTCCACTCGGCGCCGATCCGGGCCGTGGCCTCGGCCTCGGCCTGGATCAGCTCCTGGAGCATCCGCTCGGCCGCATTCCGGACGAGTTCGAGCCCGTCCGCCGATCGGCTACACCACGTCACGTCAAGGGACGCCATCACCGGCGGGGTGGCGGACGAAAGGGCTCGCCGCGGCGGCGAGGCGCACGGCAGCGTGCTGGATGAGGCAAGTCTCTGGCTCCCGACGGCTTCGACAAGGGGCTAGTAAATGAAAATGATTATCGCTAGCGTGTGCGGAGCGCAAAGCCCGGCCCCTCCCGCCCGAGGGTTCTCCGGGCTGCCCTGACGTCTGAACCGCCGGTACGAAAAGGGGAGTTATGGCTCATCTGCTGATGGTCGAGAGCTGGGTCGGGTCGATGAGCAGACTGCTGCCACGGGCGATCCGGGAGGGCGGCCACGAGTTCACGTTCCTCACCCGCGACCTGCACCACTACCTCCGCTCGGCCCCCGAAGGGGTGGCACACCCACTGCTCGGCGCCCGCAACGTGATCACCGCCGACACCAACGACACAGACGCCCTGCTGCCGGAGATCGAGAGGCTGCACGACGTGCTGCGCTTCGACGGCGTGATCACTTCCTGCGACTACTACCTGCCGACCGTGGCCCGGATCGCCAGGCATCTGGATCTGCCGGGCTCCACCCCGCAGGCCGTGGAGGCCGCCTGCCGCAAGGACTCCACCCGCCGTGTCCTCGCCGACGCCGGGGTACCCGGGCCGCGCTTCGCCGTGCACGAGGAGTGGGCCGACATCGCCCGGGCGGCGCGGGAGATCGGCTACCCGCTGGTCGTCAAGCCGGTCGACCTGTGCGCGGGCATGTACGTGCGGCGCGTGGACGACGAGGAGCAACTCGCCGCCGCCGTACGAGTACTGGCCGATTTCTCGGTCAACGCCCGCGGGCAGCGGCGGGAGCCCGCCGTCCTGCTGGAGGAACTGCTGGACGGCCCAGAGGTGAGCGTCGAGACGGTGTCGCACGCCGACGCGGTCCACGTGGTGGGCGTGACCGACAAGAGCATCGGCGGCGCGCCCGCGTTCATCGAGACCGGCCACATGTTCCCGGCCGCCCTGCGGGCCGCCGACACCGAGGCCGCCGAGCAGACCGCCCTCGCCGCGCTCAAGGCCCTCGGCCTGACCGACGGCGTGGTGGCGCACACCGAGATCAAGCTGACGTCCGCCGGTCCACGCGTGGTCGAGGTCAACCCGCGGCCCGCCGGGAACCGCATCACCGAGCTGGTCCGCCACGTGACCGGGATCGACCTGGCTGCGGCCTTCGTCGAGGTGTCCCTCGGCCGCGAGCCCGATCTGCGGGGCGGCGACACCGGGCTGCGCAGCGCCGCCATCGGCTTCCTCGTGCCGGAGATCTCGGGCACGCTCCACCAGCTGGGCGGTGGCGAACTCCATCACGCGCCGGGCGTGCTGGAGGTGCAGCTCGCCAAGCCCGGCAAGCTCGTGAAAGCGGCGGGCAGCAACAACGAATACCTAGGGCATGTCATGGCGGGTGACACCGAGGGGCTGGGCGCCCGCGGCCGTGTCGAGGCTCTGCTCGGTGAGCTGCGCTCCGGGCTGGTGGTCCGATGACCGCCGTCACAGGCATGGCCCGCACGACGACGTTCGAGACGTACGCGTCGCACGACGAGCTCGTGGCGCGCGTCCGCGCTGGAGAGCTGGGTCCGGATCCGGCCACGCAGCGGATCGCGGTGGCTTTCACCACTCGGCAGGCGGTACGGCACGACGGGCGCGGCACCGGCTACCGCAACGAGGTGCTCAGCCTGCGTCTGGGCGGGGCCGTCGGCTCGTGCGCGGTCGAGCCCGGGGCGCTGCCCGACCGTGCGGTCGAGGAGTGTGTGGGCGCGAGCGTGGCTCACCTGCTGGAGCATCCGCTGCCGCCGGTGCGGGTGGCCGCGCTGGACGCCTATCTGATGCACGTCGCTCCGCACACTCCGCAGAACGGGGCGCGGCCCGTGCCGCTGCCCGCCGGGACGTCGCTGGAGAAGTCCCGGGCCCGGGCGAAGGCCGTCGTCGCGCTGCTCGATCTGCCGGCGGGTGCGACCGTGCTGGTGGTGGGGGTGGTCAACTCACTGCTGGAGGAGCTCCGTTCGCGTGAGCTGGACTACGTGCCCTGTGACCTCAAGGGCGGGCTGACCGAGTGGGGTCAGGCGGTCGTCACCGACGCGCCTGCCGAGACCGGGCGCTGCGACGCCCTGCTGGTATCCGGGATGACGCTGGGCAACGGCACCTTCGAGCCGCTCCGCCAGCACGCGCTGGCGCACGGCAAGCAACTGGTGATGTTCGCCCAGACCGGCAGCGCCGTACTGCCCCGCTTCCTCGGCCACGGGGTGAGCGCGGTGTGCGCCGAGCCGTACCCCTTCTTCTGGCTCGACGGCGGTCCCGGCACCCTGCACCGCTACGGCGGCCCCTCTCCTGAGGGCGGACGATGACCACGGCGGCCGTACGCCCCCTCACCCGCCCGGAACGTCCCGAACTGCTCACCCTCCTTGGCCGCACACCCCTGGTCCGCATCACGTCCGACCTGCCGGGCCCGCACCCCGGCTTCTGGGCCAAGCTCGAAGGGCTCGCGGCGGGCGGCATGAAGGCGCGGGCCGCCGTGTCGATGCTGCTGGGCGCCCGTGAACGGGGCGAACTGCCGCCCGGCGCACCGGTGGTGGAGTCCACCTCGGGCACCCTTGGCATCGGGCTCGCCTTCGCGGGCCAGGCCCTCGGCCATCCCGTCGTGCTGGTCGGCGACAGTGAACTGGAACCGGCCATGCGGCAGCTGCTGCGCGCCCATGGTGTACGGCTGGAGATCGTGGACCGCCCGGCGGCCCGGGGCGGCTGGCAGGCGGCGCGGCTGGGCCGGCTGCGGGACCTGCTCGCCGTCCTGCCCGGCGCGTACTGGCCGGACCAGTACAACAACCCCGACAACAGCGCCGGTTACGCCTCCCTCGCCGCCGAACTCATCGACCGGCTGGAGCACCTTGACATCCTGGTGTGCAGCGTCGGCACCGGCGGACACAGCGCGGGGATCATCGGCCCTCTACGGCGACGCTGGCCCGCGCTGCGGCTGATCGGCGTCGACTCGACCGGCTCCACCATCTTCGGCCAGCCCGCACGGCCGAGGCTGATGCGCGGCCTGGGCAGCAGCATCCACCCGCGCAACGTCGCCTACGACGCCTTCGACGAGGTCCACTGGGTCGGCCCGGCCGAGGCCGTGGACAGCTGCCGCCGTCTGGCCCGCGGCAGCTTCGTCAGCGGCGGCTGGAGCACCGGCGCCGCCGCCCGCGTCGCCGCCTGGGCCGCCCGGGTCCACCCCGGCGCGGTCGTCGCCACCGTCTTCCCCGACGGCCCGCACCGCTACCTCGGCACGGTCTACGACGACGACTTCGCCACCGCCCACGGCCTCGACCCGACCGAAGCGGCCACCCGGCCCGTCGAGATCCCGCACCCCGGCGCGGCGGAGGCCACCGGCTGGGTGCGCTGCACCCGCGTCACCGACCCGCTGAAGGCCACACCCCAGGCCGTACCTCACCCGGAAAGGACCCCGTGAAGGCCAGCCTGCGCACCGTACGCCTCGATCTCGCCGAGCCGCTGCGCATCTCCCGCTCGACCATGTCCGCCCGTGACGCCGTGTGGCTGGCCGTCGAGCACGACGACGTCACCGGCCATGGTGAGGCCGTCACCAGCGTCTACTACGGGCTCGACGCCGAGACCCTGGAACGGCTCCTCACCGCCGTCGGTACGGAACTCGCCCGCTTCCCCGCCCCCGAAAGCGCCCTTGAGGCCCTGCGGACGGGCGAGTTGGCCGGCAAGGGCACTCCCCCGGCCGTGACCGCCGCCGCTGAGGCCGCGCTGCTCGACCTCGTCGGCAAGCGCGCGAACAGCCCCGTCCACCAGCTGCTCGGTACCGCCGCATCTCCGGTCGCGGCCATCGCCCGCACCATCGGCATCACCTCCCTCGCCCACGCGGCGACACAGGCCCGCTGTCTCGCGACGAGCGGCTTCGAGGTCATCAAGGTCAAGGCGGGAACCCCTGACCCGGAGGACGACGTGGAGCGCGTCCGCGTCATCCGCGACGCGGCGCCCCGGGTCCGGCTCCTGCTCGACCCCAACGGCGCCTGGACGGTGGCGCAGGCCGAGGCGCTGCTGCACCGGTTCGCCGACCTCGGCGTCGAGGCCGTCGAGCAGCCCGTCGCGCCCGGCGACCCGAAAGCGCTCGGCGCGCTGGCCGAACGCTCACCGCTCCCGGTCATCGCCGACGAGGACGCTGTCGACCTGGAGGACGTGCGCCGCCTGGCCGGCCGCGTCCAGGGCGTCAACGTCAAACTCGCCAAGTGCGGCGGAGTGCACGCGGCCCTGCGCATCGCCGAGTTGATCGACGGCAGTGGCACGGAACTGATGCTGGGGTGCCTGACCGCCAGCAGCCTCGGCCTCGCGCCCGCCGTCCACCTCGCCGACCGGGTCCGCTGGGCCGACCTCGACGGACATCTGCTGCTCGCCCACGACCCGTGGACCGGCATCGGCGGCGAGAACGGCGTCGTACGTGCAAGTGACCGTCCCGGCCTGGGAGTTCAGGAGGTGGGGGCGTATGAAGACGTGGCGTGAGATGCGCCGCTTCCCACTCGCGGTCCAGCTCCTGCTGGTCAACCAGCTCGGCGTCAACACCGGCTTCTACCTGCTCATCCCCTACCTCGCGACCCACCTCACCGGCAACCTGGGCATGTCGGCGGCGGTCGTCGGCATCGTGCTCGGCGTGCGCAACCTCAGCCAGCAGGGGCTGTTCATCATCGGCGGCTCAGCCTCCGACCGGCTCGGCGCACGCGGTGTCATCATCGCCGGATGCGCCCTGCGCACCGTCGGGTTCGCCCTGTTCGCGCTCGGCGACAACCTGTCCGTGCTGCTCGCCGCGTCCGCCCTCAGCGGGCTCGCCGGGGCGCTGTTCAACCCCGCCGTGCGCACCTACATCGCCCAGGAGGCCACCGAAGGCAGGGCCGAGGCGTTCGCTCTATTCAATGTGTTCGCCACCACCGGCGCTCTGGTCGGGCCACTGCTGGGCAGCACGCTGCTGTTCGTGGACTTCCGCACGTCCGCTCTGACCGCCGCCGGGATCTTCGCTGTCCTCGCCGTCGCGCAGGCCCTTGTGCTGCCGGTCCGGGATGTCGAGCCGAGCAAGGGGACGGTCCTCGCGGACTGGCGCGAGGTCCTGGGCAACAGGGCCTTCCTCGCCTTCGCGCTCGCCATGGCCGGCATGTTCACCCTGGAGAACCAGCTGTACCTGCTCCTGCCCGACGGCGCCCGGCAGGCCACCGGCTGGAACGGCGCCGCCGGGCTCATCTTCGTCGTCGGCACCCTCGCCAACCTTGCGCTGCAACTGCGCATCACCCGTGCCCTCAAGGAGCGCGGGGACCGGGCGCGTTGGATCGCTACGGGCCTGGGTCTCATGGCACTGGCGTTCCTGCCGCCCGCCGTGGTGGCGGCCGGCTCCGGCGGCCCGGACGGCGCGGTCGACGCGGCGCTGCGCGCCCTGCCTGTCCTGGTCGGCGCCCTGCTGCTTTACCTCGGGGTGATGGTCGCCCAGCCGTTCGTGATGGAGCTGATCCCTGGCTTCGGCCGGTCGGAACTGACCGGCACCTACTTCGGCATCTTCTACGTGGTCTCCGGCATAGCCGCTGCCCTGGGCAACACGGTCGTCGGCTGGGCCATGGACACCGGGGAGCGGGGCGACGCCGACTGGCTGCCGTGGGCGTGCTGCGCCGTGTTCGGGCTCGCCTCCGCGCTGGGCGTGGCCTGGCTGCACCGGCTCGGATCGCTGCCGACGCCGTCGAAGCCCGCCGTACCGGCAACGGCCTGAGGAGGGCCACGACATGACTTCCGCGCCCCTTCCACACAACCTGCTCACCGACAACCCCGAGCTGTACGAGGTCCGCTTCCCCGACCCCGGTCGGCTGGCCGGGCGCTGGGCGGAGGACTGCCTCCGGCGGCACGGCGCGGGAACGCGCGTGCTCGACATGGGCTGCGGAACCGGACGCGACGCCGCCCACCTGCACGGCGCGGGCCGCACGGTCACTGGTGCCGACATCTCCGAGGCGATGCTCGCGTACGCCCGTGCCAACCACCCCGGACCCGCGTACGTCCATGCCGACCTGCACGGCTTCGACCTCGGCCTGGACGTGTTCGACGCCGTCGTGTGCCTGGACAGCGCGCTGCTGTACTGCCACAGCAACGACCAGCTCGACGCCTTCCTCTCCGACTGTCGCCGCGCCCTGGCTGCCGGCGGTCTCCTGGTGGCGGAGATGCGCAACGGCGCGTACTTCCTCGGCCGTACCGACCTGCTGGACACCGCCACCGTCAATTCCTTCATCTGGCAGGGCACCGCCTACCGGTCCCACACCACACTCACCGTGGACCGTACGGCCCAGCTCCTGCGCCGTTCCCGCGTGTGGACCACCGACGGCGGGTCGGCGCCGGTCGAGCAGCGTTCCGCGTGGCGGCTGCTGTTCCCGCACGAGCTGCGCCACCTGCTGGCCACACACGGCTTCGAGGTGCTCGAACTCCATGACGGGCCCGGCCCACGCACCGAGCCGCCGTGGCAGGAAGGCCGACTGCCCGGCGACACGACGGACGCGGATCGGCTGCACGTCGTCGCCCGCCTGAACTCCACCCACTGACACCCACACCCCAAGGACAGTCATGTACGACGCACATTTCCCCGGCCTGCGCCGCCGCGGCTTCCTCGCCGCCACGGGCGCCGCCTCACTCGGCGCACTCGCTCTCGCAGGATGCGGCGGCTCCGACCACGAGGGCTCCGACGCCAAGAGCGACGGCACTCCGAAGAGAGGCGGGCGGCTGCGCGCCGCGTTCGCGGGCGGCGGCGCCAGCGAGACCCTCGACCCGCACCTGGCCAACCTCTTCGCCGACGCCGCCCGCGCCAAGGCGCTGTACGACAAGCTCGCCGACTACGGCGCCGACCTCTCCGCCCAGCCCCGCCTCGCCGAGAAGTGGGAGCCGAACAAGACCCTGGACCGCTGGCAGGTGACCCTGCGCAAGGCGACCTTCCACGACGGCAAGCCGGTCACCACGGCCGACGTCCTCTACAGCTACCGGCGCATCACCGACCCGAAGCAGGCGTTCCGCGCCAGGGCGTCCCTGGACCCGATCGACCTCGATGCCAGCCGCGCCACCGGCGAGCGGAGCATCGAGTTCGTCCTCAAGCGGCCCACCGCCGCATTCCCCAACGTCCTGGCCGCGTTCGGCGCGTACATCGTCCCGGAGAACGCGGGGGCGTCAGGCGACTTCGACAAGAAGCCGATCGGCTCCGGCCCCTTCCGGTTCGTCTCCTTCGCCCCCGGCCGCTCCGCCGTCTTCCGCCGCTACGACGACTACTGGGAGGGCGCCCCGCACCTCGACGAACTTGAGTTCGTCGTCGCCAACGAGGAGTCCGCCCGCGTCATGGCCCTCCTCGGCGGACAGGTCGAGTACGCCCACGAACTCAACCCCGCCACCGCCCGCGCCCACGAGGGCAAGGGACAGATCGAGATCGTGCGGCTCCGGGGCAGCGCCATGCAGGGATTCGCGATGAAGACCGACCGGGCCCCCTTCGACGACAAGCGCGTACGTGAGGCGTTCTTCCTCATCGCCGACCGCCAGGAACTCGTCGACGGCGCCCTGTCCGGCGCGGGTGTGATCGGCAACGACCTGTTCGGCAAGGGCTACGAGTACTACGCCGACACCCTCCCCCAGCGCGCACAGGACCTCGACAAGGCACGCGCCCTGCTCAAGCAGGCCGGCGCCGAGAACCTGAAGGTCACCCTGGACACCTCGGCCGTCGCCGCCGGGTTCACCGAGGCCGCCGGCATCTTCCGCGACCAGGCGAAGAAGGCCGGCGTGACCGTCGACGTGAAGATGGGCAGCAAGGACTCCTACTGGGCCGACATACTCGACAACGGTACTCTGTCCTGCTACCGCTCCGGCGCCATGCCCATCGAGGCCCACATCTCCCAGCGCCTGCTCACCGACTCCACCACCAATGCCACCAAGTGGAAGCACAAGGACTTCGACGCCCTGTACCAGCAGGCCCAGTCCACCCGTGACAAGACCGAACGGGCCGCCGTCTACGAGCGGATGCAGCGCCGCCTGTACACCGAGGGGGGCTTCCTCATCTGGGGCTTCGCCGACTGGATCATCGGAACGGCGAAGACAGTGGAGGGAGTCGAGGCCAAGGCCCCCGCCAACACGCTCGACTGGGCCCGCTTCGACAACGTCTGGCTCGCGTGAAAGTGAGCGGCCTGCGTTCCTTCGTCGCCCGGCGGCTCCTCCTCGGCGTCGCACAGACCGTGGCCGTCGTGCTGCTGGTCTTCGCGCTCACCGAGGCGCTGCCGGGCGACGCCGCCGTCGCCCTGGCCGGTGACCAGCCCGACCCCGTCCGAATCGCCGCCATCCGCGAGGCCATGCACCTCGACAGGCCCGCGTACGAGCGGCTGGCCGACTGGGCGGTGGGACTTCTGCACGGCGACTTCGGCACCTCTCTCACCTCCGGCCGTCCAGTCGGCCAGTACATCTCCGACGGCTTCGGCCCGACCCTCCTGCTGGCCACGCTCACGGTCGCCCTTCTCGTCCCGATCGGCTTCGGCCTCGGCGTGCTCGCCGCCCGCCACGAAGGACGCCTCGCCGACCGGCTGATCAGCTCGATCACGCTCGCCGTGTACGCGGTGCCCGAGTTCGCCCTCGGCGTGCTGTTGGTGACCGTCCTCGCACTCCGACTGGGCTGGCTGCCGCCGACCGCTGTCGGCTACGGCACCGACCTGCTCGGCCACCCACCCGCGCTCGTCCTGCCCGTGCTGGTCCTGCTGTCCCGCCCCGTCTGCTCCCTGTCCCGCCTGGTACGGGCCGGCATGATCGACGCGCTCGCGTCCCCCTATGTGGCCCAGGCCCGCCGCTACGGCATCTCCGGCACCCGCATCCGCTACACCCATGCCCTGCCCAACGCCCTAGCCCCCGCCGCCCAACAACTCGCCCGCACCATCGACTGGCTGCTGTGCGGCGTCATCGTCGTGGAGGCGCTCTACGTGATCCCCGGCCTCGGGACCGTCCTGCTCAACGCCGTCGCCGAACGCGACGTGCCAGTGGTCCAGGGTCTCGCCGTGGTGTTCGGCGTGCTGACCGTCGTACTGAACCTGGGCGCGGATCTCGTCACCCACCGTCTCGCTCCCCGGGCGGGGGTGGCCGCATGACGAAGCCGACGAGACTACGGACGGCTCGCTTCGCCCTCGGCGTGACGATCCTCGCCGTGCCCCTCGTGCTCGCCTTGGTGGGACCCGTGTTCGCCGGCGAACCAGGGCCGCGGAGGGTCTCCTTCACCGTCAGCGAGGGCCACTGGTTCGGCACCGACTTCGTGGGCCGGGACGTGTGGCAGCAGGTGCTGCACGGCGGCCGGCCAGTTGTGCTGACCGCTCTCGCCGCCACCGCCCTGGCATATCTCGTCGCGCTCCCCGTCGGCCTGGTCGGCGCGCTCACCCATCGCCGCCGGCTGGATGAGCTGCTGATGCGTCCCCTGGACGTCCTGCTCGCCGTCCCGTCGCTGCTGCTGATCCTGCTGGCCGCCACCGTGTTCTCGCCCGGCCCCGTCGGTCTGGCCCTGCTGGTGGCACTGGTGAACGTGCCGGACGCGGCCCGGCTGGTACGCGCCGCCGCCACGGAGGCCGCCGCCCGCCCGGCGGTCGAGGCGCTGCGCATGCAGGGCGAGACCTGGTGGCGCATGGCCGTCGGCTACGTCGGCCGTTCCATGCTGCGCACCCTGGCCGCCGACGCCGGAACCCGGCTGACCGGCGTGCTGTACCTGGTCGCCACGGCCGCCTTCCTCGGTGTCGGGGTCGCCCCGGACGCCGCCGACTGGGCGGTCATGGTCGACCGCAACCGCACCGGCCTGTTCGTCCAGCCATGGGCCGTGGTCGTCCCCGCCCTGCTGATCGTCGCCCTGACGATGGGCGCAAACCTCCTCTTCGACGCCGCGCTGGACACGGACGAGCGACAGGGCGCCCTCCGGGGCTCGGGCGGAACCATCCGGAGCCGGACGGAGAAGGAAGCACGTCCGTGAACCACACAAGAGACGCAGCCGAGGAGCCCGTGGCCGAGATCCGCAACCTGCGCGTCGAAATCGACGGCAGGGCGATCGTCGACGGCGTGAACCTCAAGGCCCTCCCCGGCAAGGTCACCGCACTGGTCGGCGCATCCGGCAGCGGCAAGACCACCACCGGCCTCGCCCTGCTCGGCGAGTATCCGCCCGGCGCCCACGTCACCGGCGACGTACGCCTGGCGGCCGAAGGTCTGGTCGGCTACATCCCCCAGCACCCGGCAGCCGCCCTCAACCCCGCCCGTCGCATCTCCGCCCTCCTGACAGACATCGCCCGCGCCCAAGTTCGCCACCTGCCCCTCGCCCGGCGCCGGACAGCGGCCCGCGAACGCGTCCTGCGCGCCCTCGCCGACGCCCAACTTCCGGACGCCGAGATCCTGTTGCGCCGGTACCCGCATCAGCTCTCCGGCGGTCAGCAACAACGCGTCGTCCTCGCCCAGGCCCTGCTGCTCGGCGCCCGGGTCGTCGTCGCCGACGAGCCCACCACCGGTCAGGACGCCCTGACCAAGAGCCGTATCGTCGACCAGTTGGCGGCCCTCTCGGCACGTGGCATAGCCGTCGTCCTGCTCAGCCACGACCTGGACGTCGTGCGTGCGCTCGCCGACGAGGTGATCGTCATGCGGGCGGCCCGAGTTGTGGAGTCGGGGCCGGCACAACGCCTGTGGCGCGCGCCCCAGCACGAGTGGACCCGTGAACTGCTCTCCGGACAGCCCAAGTTCACGAAACCGGAAGGCACGACCGGCGCCGGCCGGCCCGTCCTGCGGATACGCGGCCTGACCGCACACCACCGCAACACCACACGCGGCACGACCGCAGTACTGCGTCTCCCCGAACTCGACCTGCGCGCGGGCGAATGCCTGGCCGTCATCGGCCGCTCCGGCAGCGGCAAGACCACCCTCGCCCGCTGCCTGGCCGGACTCCACCGCGACCACGACGGAGAGATCCTCCTCAACGGCACACCGCTACCGCGCAGCCTGCGCGACCGCGACCACACACAGCTGGCGGCGGTGCAGTACGTCTTCCAGGACGCGCGCGCCGCCTTCGACGAACGCCGCCCCGTCCTGCACCAGATCGCCCGCACCGCGATTCGGCTGCGCGCCACCGGAACCTCCGCCGCGACACAGGAAGCCCTGACCACTCTGACCGGCCTCGGCCTCCCCGAGGACCTGGTCCGCCGACGCCCCGGACAGCTCTCCGGCGGCGAACTCCAGCGCGCGGCTCTCGCCCGCGCCCTGCTCGCCCGGCCCCGCGTCCTCATCTGCGACGAGATCACCTCCGGTCTCGACCCGATCACCCGCCGGGGCATCCTCGGCATCCTCACCACCCTGCTCCACGACCGCGACGGCCTGTCCCTCGTCCTGGTCACCCACGACCTGGACACCGCAGCCCTGGCCCACCACATCGCCGTACTGGACGCCGGCGAACTCGTCGAACAGGGAGCCGCGCAGCGAGTCCTCACCGAACCGAGCCACCCGTTCACCATGTCGCTCATGAAAACAACGACACGGCTGGGGGCGGGAGCGGGCGCCTGACCAGCGCCGGTGAAGCGACTCGGGCAGAACACACCGGGGGACACCGGCGGATTCCTGGCCGAGGACACTGACCAGCAGGTCCCGATGGGCGCCGGCCGGTTCTCGTCACTCCTCGACGACGCCAGGAACGGCGTGCCGGACGCGGTCGTCCGGTTTCTCACCGGCCCGAACCCGCCTGGCCGGACCGCACGGGACTGCCGGTAACTCCTACGGCGCGATCGCATGCCATCGCCGTTGCCGCCCGCCTGACGCGAAAAGCCCGGAGGACCTGGACCGTCCTGGTACGAAGGGCTCAGCAGTGGCAGTAGTCAGGTCGCTGGCTGTCAGGCAAGTTCAGCTCGGCCGAACAGCAGCGCATAGCCGGGCGGCAGTTGGGTGAGGATGCGGTGCACCAGGTCATCGCCTGTGGTGTCGGCGAGGGTGCTGAGGACGGCGCCGGCGTCCCAGCGGGCGGTTTCGGAAGTGGCGCCCTCGATCAGGACGGCGACGGCTTCGACGAACTCGTGGGGGCTGAGGGGCCGGGTCGCGGGCACTGGGACCATCAGCAGCGGCCGGCACTGCGGCGGAACGTGCTCGGCGAGTTCCTTGCGTTCGGCACCGACCAGGTGGGCTCCCAAGGTGGCCAGCACCGCGCGGGTGACCTGCTCGGCGTCGCGGGTGGTGGCGTACTCGCCGCGGTCTTGCACCTGGGTCAGGAACCGTTCCCATGCGATCGCCATGGTGTGCCTCCCTCGATCGGTGTCCGGCGCCACGGCGCCGTAGCTCAGCGTGCATGCAAACGGGGTGCCTTGGCCCTCATTGGCACAGTCGCCGACAGCCGGAGCACGAGGAGATCACCCGCCTGGCGGGGGGCGGGTGTGGTGGGAGATCTGTGGCTCCCCGCCCCGAGGGCCTGGCGCTGTCGCGGTGCCAGGCCCTCGCGATGTTCGGCACGGTGCGAAGGCATGTGCGTCTGGTGCCTACATCTGCGGGAGGCTGACACCGGGGGAGGTCACGTCCGACGACGGCTACGGAAGGGAAACGTTCGTACCCGCCCGGGACGGTGCCCTCGGGGCTGGCCCTACATGCTGAACAGGCTGACGGGTGGCAGTACCGAAGGCGCCGTGACACGCATGAAAGGATCAAAAGGCACTTATACGGTCGAGCCGGATTTGAACTCCTCCGCGAAATGATCCTGCTCCGGTAACCCTCCGCGGCCGCTCCCCGAGATCTGACCAGAGCTCGCTGAACGCCGTCACGGCCAAGTCAACGCCGGTCGACACCTCGAGCCCGCGCTCGCCTCCTGGCGCAGTTCGCCATGGAGAAGGGTCCAGCCGACGGCGTCGCGCGGTAGAGCCCTCGGTTTCAGTGCCGCCGGTAGTGGGGTGGCGGGCAGGGCCGAAGCCTTCCCGCTCCTCGACAACGTAGGGGCGATGGCCGCATGTCGCTGCGCCTCCGACTCGGACGCCGTCCAGGTGTCGCATGCCTCCTGTGAATGCCAGAACGACACCCCGGTGATCCCCACTCCGTCCTCGGACCAGTACGCGAAGGCGCGGCGCAGCCCCTGCCGGTGAGGGGACTGGCGCCACGCCCTCTCGAACTCCTCCAACGCGCCCGGCCGAAGACAGCGCGTCGTTCACCCGGACGAAGTGCTCCTCCCTCGCGGCCTCCCCTCCACAGCACCGGCTCGGCTTTCCGCCCTGTCAGCCCACCGTGGGTCTCAAGCACCGCCTCCGTCTGCGCGGTGATCGCGGAGCCATGAGGGCTCCCCGGCGTGTGTGACGACTGCGCCGGACCCGGTCTCATCAGACGTTTCCGTTCCAGGGGCGCTGGACGGACCATGGAAGTGGGCTCGGAGCGCGGTCGGGGCTGCGTGCGGTGTGCCCCGTCGGCGGTGAGGGCGATGAAGGGTTCGATCAGGATCGGGAATGTGCGCGGGGTGGTGTTGCGGGCGCACTGGAGCGTGCCGCTGATCATGTTTCTGTTCGCATACGGTCTGGCCGACCGGACGCTGCCCGCGTACGCGCCCGGACTGGCGCCCGTGGTGTACGCGGTCGCCGGAGTCATGGGTGCACTGCTGTTGCTGGTGAGTCTGGTGATGCATGAGGCGGCGCATGCGCTCATGGCCCGCAGGTCCGGGATCGCTGTGCGGGACATGACGCTGTGGGCGCTCGGTGGGATGACCCGGATGGACCGGCCGACGACGGCACGGGCGGCGTTGGCGGTCGCCGTCAGCGGACCATTCGCCAGCCTGCTGCTGGGCGGGGTAGCCGTAGGGGGCGCGGCCGGGGTGCACGCGGCGCTCGGTTGGCGGATTCCTGTCGCTGTGCTGGGCTGGCTGGGTGGCATGAACCTGCTGCTGGGCGTCTTCAACCTGGTGCCGGCCGCGCCGCTGGACGGGGGCCGGGTGCTCCAGGCCGCGTGGTGGTGGCGTACGGGGGACCGTGAACGGGGCCAGCGGGCGGCCGGGCGCAGCGGGCAGATCGTTGGCATGGCGCTGGGCGTGACGGGATGGCTGGCGTTCGTGAGGGGGGCGTCGGGCGGATTGTGGCTGATGGCCGTCGGCCTGTTCGTGGCGGTCGTCGCCGCGGCCGAACGACGGTGGGCCCAGCTGGCCACAGCCCTGCGCGGCGTGCGGATGGCGGAGGCGATGACCAGTCCGGCGGTCGCCGGTCCCGACTGGCTGTCCGTGGACCGCTTCCTGTCCGACGTGGCCGCTCGGGCGGGGCATTCGGTGCTGGCGCTGGTGGACTTCGAGGGCCGCCCCAGCGGTGTGGTGCAGTTGCGCAGACTTGCTGCCGTGCCGTCCGGGCGGCGGGAGGTATTGCGGGTACGGGACACGGCGACCCCGTTGTCGCGGTGCACCCTCGCCGCACCGGACGAGCTGCTGACCGACGTCCTCGACCGTCTTGGCTCCGAGGGCGGACTGCCCATCCTGGTCATGGACGGCGGACGACTCTGCGGGATCGTCACCGCACACGACATCGAACGGCTCTCCCGGCAGCACACGGCAGGGATGGCCTGAGATTGCGGCGTGCGCGCACTCGCCGTAAGGAGGTGGCATTCGTCGATCGACCGGCCACTGGCTGGAGGGCTGTGTACGACGTGCGCCTTTGCATGAGGGGTGTCTGTTCGGATCGGGGGTGTCCGCCCGGCCTCCTGGCCTCGTTGTCTTCCGGCCATCCGACAACGTGACGTCACTCGAAAGCATCATGTCCGTGGTCTGTCGGCACAGGGGTGGGAGTGCTGGTCACGGCAGGCGCTGCTCGGTCCAGATGATCTTTCCGTCGGTGGTGTAGCGGGTTCCCCAGCGTTCGGTGAGCTGGGCGACGAGGAAGAGCCCTCGCCCGCCCTCGTCCTCAGTGCGGGCGCGGCGCAACCGGGGCGAGGTGCTGCTGCCGTCGGAGACCTCGCAGATCAGCGCACGGTCGCGGAGTAGCCGCAGCTGGACTGGGCCTGTCGCGTGGCGGATGGCGTTGGTGACCAGTTCGCTGGCGACGAGTTCGGTGGTGAAGGCCAGTTCGTCGAGGCTCCAGGAGGCCAGCTGCTCGGTGACCGCCGCACGGAAGTGGGAGACGGCGGCCGGGTCGCGGGGCACCTGCCACTGGGCCACCTGGTCCGGCCCCAGGACGTGTGTACGGGCGACGAGCAGGGCCACGTCATCGCTCGGCCTGGCCGGGAGCAGCGCGTCGAGGACCGCCTCGCAGGTGTCCTCCGGCGCCCGGTCGGCGCAGGCCAGCACAGTCCGGAGCCGGTCCAGGCCGGTGTCGATGTCCCGAAGCCGGTCCTCGATCAGGCCGTCGGTGTAGAGCACCAGCTGGCTTCCTTCGGCCAGTTCCAGCTCGACGGTCTCGAAGGGCATCCCGCCTAGCCCGAGCGGCGGCCCCGGCGGTAGGTCCACGAAATCCACCGTGCCGTCCGGGCCGACGACCGCGGGGAGCGGATGCCCGGCGCGGGTGAGGGTGCATCGCCGGGAGACCGGATCGTAGACGGCGTACAGACAGGTGGCGCCGATGATTCCGGAATCCGGGTGGGCGTTCTCCACTGCCCAGCCCTCGCCGCGGTCGAGCCGCCCGACCAGGTCGTCGAGATGGGTGAGGAGTTCGTCGGGCGCCAGGTCCAGGGAACAGAAGTTGTGTACGGCGGTGCGCAGCCGGCCCATCGTGGCGGCGGCGTGTAGGCCATGGCCGACCACATCGCCGACCACCAGTGCCACGCGGGTGCCGGACAGCGGGATGACGTCGAACCAGTCGCCGCTCACTCCGGCCTGCGCGGGCAGATAGCGGTAGGCGACCTCGACGGCGCTCTGCTCGGGCCGCCCCCGGGGCAGCAGGCTGCGCTGCAGGGCGAGGGCGGTGTCGCGCTCGCGCGTGTAGCGGCGGGCGTTGTCGATGCAGATCGCCGCACGGCCCACCAGTTCCTGGGCCAGGGACAGGTCGTCGTCCTCGAACGGGGCGGGCTGCTCGGAGCGGTAGAAGCTCACCACGCCGAGGGTCGCGCCCCGCGCCCGAAGCGGCACCGTGACCAGGGAGTGGATGCCCGCCCTGAGCACCCGTTCACCCCGTACCGGATCCTGGGCGATCCAGCCGTCGGCCTCGGGCAGTACGGGTTCGAGCACGGGCTGCCCGCCTTCCAGGCTGCGGGCCTGAGGCGTGGACGGCACATACCGGACCGGCTCGCCGACTTCGTACAGCCAGGACTCCTCGTGAACGGTGCCCAGCGCGACTCTGCGCAGCAAGGTGTCCGCGCCGAGCGGCCCCGGCTCCTCGCCCCCCAGCACCGAGTCGGGCAGGTCTACGGCGGTGAAGTCGGCGAACCGGGGAACGGTCACCTCCGCCAGTTCCTCCGCGGTGCGGGTGACGTCCAGGGTGGTGCCGATACGGACGCCGGCGTCGTGCAGCAGCTCCAGGCGCCTGCGGGCCAGTACGGCCAGTCGGCCGACGCCGGGTTCGCCGACGAGCAACAGCCATCCGTCGGCGCCGGCGCTTCTGCCCTCCTCATGCGCTCCCAGCCGCCCGCCGGGATCCGGCCCGGTCTCGGTGGGCGCCAGGGAGACCGGTGTCGTCGACGCGCGCAGGGGCGCGACGGCAGGCATCACGACAGGGGGTGTCGCGGCGAGCCCCGGCGCCGCGTGGGGCGGCGGTGGCTGCGAGGACGGGATCGTCACGGTCTGCGCGGACGACAACGACGACCTTCCCACCGCGAGCGGCGTGGTGGGTCCGACATGGCGCAGGCGCGGGCCGCCGGGGACACGGGCCTCGACGACCACGCCCGTCTCCCCCGCTGTTCCGATGACCTGGCGACGCAACAGGGTGGCGATCCGGCCGCCGGACAGGACCACTTCGTCGAGCGTGCCATGCGGTGCGGCGATGAGCTCCTCGGCCCTCTCACGCAGCACGGCCAGGTCGATCCTGCTGAGCTCGCCACCGTCGTGGGCGGCCCTGTGGCCTGTGGGAGCGTCCTCGGGCTGCCGCGGCCGTCCGCCGACGTCGCCCGTGTCGTAGCCCGCCCGCCGGTACGCGGCGAGCAGCGCCCGTTCCCGTTGAGTGGCCTGCTCCAGCAGCCGCGCCTCGATGTCGCGGGCCGCTTCACAGACCAGCCGCACCATGGCGGGGTCGCCGTGGTCGCGCAGGCAGGTGAGGTCGAGGACGGCCTCGATGCGGCCGCTGAGGGGGTTACGGATGGGCGCGCCCGCGCAGGCGAACGGCTGCAGACAGTCGGCGAAGTGCTCACGGCCGGCGACGTAGACGGGGATGCGCCCAGCCAGCGCGGTACCGACTCCGTTGGTCCCCACGAACCGCTCCGAGGCGTCGAACCCGGGAGCGAACTTCACCTCGTCGAGACGTGCGCGCAGCTTCCGGTCCCCGCCGTACCGCTGGACCATACGGGCCTGCCCGTCACAGAGCGCGACCGTCATGCTCACATCGGGAAGCGACGCGGTCAGCCGCTTCAACACCGGGCCGACCGCCTGCAGAAACCCCTCGTCCAGCGTCAGGTCCGACGCGTAGGGAACCAGCAACCGGTGCGGCTCGACTCCCGCGTACCTGCACCGCTTCCAGGACTCGAGCACCGAAGCCCGGACATCCGAGTCGACCCGCGCACCGGACAGGAAACGCTCGTGGGCATCGACGAGCCCGCCGATGGCGTCCCAGGCGACGGACAACCGGATCACTTCCCTCACCTGAAGGCGACCCGTCACGCACCGCCACTCGGCCCGCCCTCAGGACGTCCTCCACGTCATCTCACTCTAGATCCAATGTGACTCAAATCACAATATCGAGTATGGGGGCCGAGTCCTCGTGACACCGGGGGCGCTGTCGGCCGCGTCAGGATGCTGACTGCTTCGGCCACCCAGGTTCATCTACCACAGTGGCAACGGCACCTGTGCATGCGTTGGCGCGAGCCGCCGCCGAGGGCGCGGAAACGGCCCGGCGCGCACTTGCGCGGGCGCAAGGTCGCCGCGACGGCGCCGGCGGAGGCGATCAGCGCCAACCCGGCCTGGGACCGACACCCGCGGGACACCGGTGCTCGCCCAGGTCGTGCCGTCGCGCGACTAGCGCTGGGGAAGGGCGAGCTCACGGCCGCGGTGGAAGCTTTCCCGCTCCTCGACGACGTACGGGGCCATAGTGGCCCGCCGCTGCGCCTCGGGCTCGGATCCCCGCCAGGAATCGCATGCCTCCCTGGCATCCCAGAACGGACACCCCAGTGATCTCCTGCCCGTCCTCGGACCAGTGCGCGAAGGCGCGAAGCACCGCTCCTGCCCGCGTGGCGATCACGGCGCGGCCGAGGCTCCATTACCGGTTCCCGGTCACACGGGCCTGCGGACTGCGAAACTGGCGAGGACCCACCGGGTGTCAAGTCCCGCAGTGGGCACGGTGTGGCCGTCGGCGGCCCTGGCGGGCCTCACAACCACAACAGGGGGCCACCGGCACGAAGGCTGACGATCATGGCGTGCCAGGTTTCCGGGGCGACGGTGCTGTCGGCGCGGGAGCGGCCCCGCTCGCAGGCGGTACCCGTGGGCCGCGAACACGAGCTGAATCGCGGCGACGGCTCACCCTCGGCGCCGGACCTGACGAGGGACCACGTCTGAGGCTTGCCCGGTGCCGGGCCGGGGCGTCTCCGTCCCGGACAGCGCGGGAGATGGGAGCTGTGTCGCGGCCGATCCGGTGTCGGATCCGGCACCCATGCCCTCGGGCTCGCTGCCAGTACCGACGTCCTGGCCGAGCGGAAGGAACTCGGTCGTCCGCGCGGCAGGTGGTCGAGGCGCCAGGCGCCGACCGGCGGACCTGGCTCCGCCCGTGACCGCGCGTCAAGCACCCAGGGTGAGCCGCTGCGGACTGGTCGGCAACCGAACGAGGCGCACACTGGTAGTGCACACGTCTTCCGGGGGTGCGCCGGTACCGCGACCGCGGAGGCGTCCGCTGATCCCTGGCCCAGCCCGCCGACCAGGAGGAGCCATGCCGACACTCAGCGCATCCGCCCGGCCGGGGCCTGTGCCCTCCATCGGTCTGTGGCACCGCACGCTGCGACTGCTTGCTCAAGTACGCCGTCCACGTCCGGCTGCTGCCTGCCTGCCGCGCACGTCCCAGGTACGCGCGCTGATGGCCGTACTCGACGACGCGGTGGCGGCCCAGAAGCCCGTCGACGCGGCGGTGGCCGCCTGCGGTGCGCCGGAGGGCCCGACAGGGCAGGCCGCCCAGGACTGCGGACGAGCCGGTTCCCGGATCCACCAGTTGTGCGCCCGCCTGAGGGAGCTTCCGCTCACCCAGCCCGACCTGGTGGAAGTACGGGCGCTCGCAGGACGGTTGCTGTCCTACGACCAGTGGATGGTGCGCCAGGCCCTGAACCTGGCCTTCTCCGCGCACCCCGACGCCCGGACCGAGGCGGCGCGGCTGCAGTTCAACGGACTGTGCCGACCTGCCGACGACCTTCGACGGCTGCGAGACGCCCTGGAGGCGATCAGCCCCGAAGCAACGTGGCACTGACCGGCACCGACAAGGCCAGGAGACCACTGTGGAGTGTTCGGTGAACGACGAGCACGGTCCTCCGCCCCCGCCCCATGGGGACACGCCGACCGGACCGCGTTGACGGCCCCGTCCGTGTCCGCCCGTACGCTCGGCGCCGTGACACTGACAGACGGAACATACCGACTCGGACCGACGACCGGCCGCCTCTTGATCAGGACCGGCCGCGCCGGGCTGGGCCGCCGGGCGGGCCACGACCTCACCATCGAGGCCACCCGATGGTCCGGAGAGGCGGTCGTGACCGCCGGGGCCCCGGACAGGTCCTCGGTGAGTGTGACGGTCGAGACGGACTCGCTGGAGGTCCGGGAGGGAACGGGCGGACTGAAGCCGCTCACCGACGCCGACCGGGCAGAGATCAAACGGACGTTGACGGACAAGGCCCTGCTGCACACCGCAGAGCACCCCACGATCACCTTTCGTTCCACTCGCATCACGGGAACCCCTCAGTCCTTCGAGATCACCGGGGAGCTCACCATCAAGGGCCGGGCCCACCCGGCGACGGTGCACGGGAAGGGGAACGGCGCCGGCCTCCTGCGCGGCTGGGCGACCGTCACGCAGTCCGCCTGGGGAATCAAGCCCTACACCGCGTTCCTGGGCGCGTTGCGGCTGGCCGACGAGGTCCGGGTGGAGCTCGAGGTGGCCAGGCTCGACCCGGCGGACAGCCCCGGGTAGCAGCGGCGTGCGGGCCGGCCGCGTCGGCCCGTCACGGCCACCCGGCCGTGCCCGATGTGGGAAAATTGAGTACGAAGAGCGCGAACCGAAACAGGCAAACGCAGGGATGCTCTGCGGAAGCCGTAGGCAGCCGCACCGGATACGCGGCGAGTATTTTCCCGGCACACGAGACCACAAAACAGAACGATGCGTATGTACGGCGCTCCCCACGAGGGGGAGGTAGCTGCCGCGGCCGTTGACGCCCAGGGTGTCGTGACCGCGTGGAGCCGCGGTGCCCGGCTGCTTCTGGGATACGCACCAGGGGAGGTCGTAGGGCGCCCGGCGTCGGATCTTCTCGCCATCGGCCTTCCGGAGTCCGCGCATCGGAGCATCATGCGGCGGGAGGCGTGGCGCGGACGGGTCGCACTGCGGAACAAGACGGGTCGTCCTGTGGAAGCCGATCTGAGGGCGTGCCCGCTGATGGACGCCGAGAAGCAGGTCCAGTGGTTCCTCCAGGCCGCCATTCCGCAGGAAGGCGACAATATCGGCCTGGCACTGCAACACAGCCTGCTCCCGCATCACCGGCCCGCCCAGCTGGCGGTGGAGACGGCGACACGTTACCTTCCGTCGGATCCTCAGGCCGGTGTCGGAGGCGACTGGTTCGATGTCATCCCTCTCTCGGGTGCCCGTGTGGCCCTGGTTGTCGGCGACGTCGTGGGCCACGGCATCCATGCCTCCGCAGCCATGGGACGTCTGCGCACCGCGGTGCGCACCCTCGCGGATGTCGACCTGCCCCCAGACGAACTACTGACCCAGCTCGACGATCTGATCCTGGAAGAGATCGAAGAGGGGATCGAATCAGTCGGGGAGGTTGGCGCGACCTGCCTCTATGTGGTCTACGACCCGGTCTCCCGCCATTGCACGCTGGCCAGCGCCGGCCATCTCACCCCGGCAGCCGTCACTCCGGACGGCTCCGCGGCCTTCCTGCCCCTGATACCAGGCCCCCCACTGGGCGTGGGCGGCGTGCCCTTCGAAGCCACCGAAGTCCAGCTGGCCGAAGGCACCTTGCTTGTTCTGTACACGAACGGACTGGTCGCGGCCCGCGACCGCGACATCGACTCCGGACTGCGGGCGCTGCTGCGCGTCCTGGCCGCGCCTGTCCCGCCGCTCGAGACGACCTGCGACACCGTCCTCAAGGAGCTCATGCCAGGGCGGCCGGATGACGACGTCGCCCTCCTCGTCGCCCGCACTCAAGCGCTGGGTCCCTCCCATGTGGCCTCCTGGGACCTGCCCGCCGACCCGGCCGTCGTTGCCGACGCGCGTCGGCATGCCGCCGACCAGCTCATGACATGGGGTCTGCAGGAGGCCACTGCCACCACAGAGCTGGTCGTCAGCGAACTGGTCACCAACGCCATCCGCCACGCCAGCGGCCCGATCCGACTGCGGCTGATCCGCAACGCCACCCTGATCTGCGAAGTCTCCGACTCCAGCAGCACCTCACCGCACCCTCGACGAGCCCGCGGCCTCGACGAGGGCGGCCGCGGCCTGTTCCTGGTCGGCCAGCTCACCGAGCGCTGGGGCACCCGCCACACGCTCACCGGCAAAACCATCTGGGCAGAGCAGCCCCGGCCCCTCCATGCCCGTATCCAGCCCTGGCGCCTACCCGCGGCGAAAGCCCCGCTGAAGACGCCCGCGTGAGTGACCGCCGCTCCGGCCGTGCCGTGCTGTTCAGGGCCGAGGAGTCTCTTCCAGGAGTGAACCTGGGCCGCGTTTGACGCGGCGGAGCCTGCTGATCGTGGACACGTGCGCCTGCTGGCGGCACCTTCAGACCGGTCCGTCGTCCCGAAGCTGCCCGGAGGGAGTGGTCCGCTCGGCCGGCGAGGGGTGCTGGATGCGGGCGATGAGCAGGACGACGTCATCGTGTTCGGTTGGGTCGCGCAGGTCGTGGAGGAGCTGGTCGCAGGTTGCCTCCAGCGGTTGCTCGGGTTGGTCGAGACAGCTGAGGAGGGTGCCCAGGCGTGCGTCGATGGGCTGGTCGCGGGTTTCGACCAGGCCGTCGGTGTACAGAACGAGCTGGTCGCCCGGGGCCAGCTCGACGCGTGTGGTGGTGTAGGAGACGCCGCCGACGCCCAGCGGTACGCCCGTAGGCAGGTCGAGCAGTTCCGACGCGCGTCCCGAGCGCCGCAGGGCCGGCGGCAGGTGCCCGGCGAGAGAGATACGGCATTCGCCGCGATGCGGGTCGTATACGGCGTACAGGCAGGTGGCAATGGACTGTTCGAGGCCGGTGGTGCTGTGGTCGAGGTGTTGCAGGACCTCGGCCGGGTCGAGATCGAGGTCGGCCAGCGCGCGTGCGGCGTTGCTCAGCTGGCCCATGGTCGCGGCGGCGGCGACGCCGCTGCCCATGACGTCGCCGACGACGAGGGCGGTCTTGTCCGCGGTGAGGGGGATGACGTCGAACCAGTCGCCGCCGACTTCGCTGGCGGCCCCAGCGGGCTGGTAGCGGTAGGCGATCTCCAGGCCGGGCCGGGCCGGGGGATGCTGGGGCAGGAGCGTGCGCTGGAGGGTCAGGGCGGTGTGATGCTCGTGCTGGTACCAGCGGGCGTTGTCGATGGACACCGCGGCGCGAACCGCCAGCTCGCGGGCCAGAACCAGGTCGTCCTCGTCGAAGGGCAGCGGGTTGCGGATGCGTTTGAGGTCGAGCACGCCCAGCACGTTGCCGCGGGCCGCGAGAGGCACGACCAGATAGGAGTGGAGGCCGGCCCGGGTGAGGAAAGCCGCCGCCTCGGGATCACGGGCGATGGCCCGCACATCGCGGTCCTCGACATGCGGCACGAGGATGGGGTTGCCCGAGGTCGCGCACTGGGTCACCAGGCGGTCCGCATCGTACTGTGCGACCTCGCCCACGCGCTCTGCGGCTCGGACGGCCTGGGAAGGATGGCCCGCCTTCACCGCCAGGGCGCGGAAGAGAGCGGAACCCTCCTGCGGCGCCGTGGATGTGCCGCTGGCGCTGATGACGGTGTCGAGGACGTCGACTGCGGCCAGGTCCGCGAGGTCGGGCACGACGATGTCGGCCAGTTCGCGAGCCGTCTGGTCGAGGTCGAGCGTGGTCCCCACCAGGACGGAGGCTTCCGCGATGAGGGCGAGGCGCTGTCGCGCCTGGTGGGCTTCGGTGACGGCGCGATGCCGCTCGGTGACATCGATCACGGTGGTGGCCAGCCCCAGCACCGCACCCATGGGGGCTTCCAGCCGGTAGAAGGAGACCGACCACGCGTGATCACTGCCGGGATCGGCGGGGGTACGACAGCCGAGCACGTACTGGTCGAGGAGGGGGACTCCGGAGTCAAGGACCTGGCGCATGCAGGATTCGATCATGTCGACGTCGAGGAAGGGCAGGGCTTCGCGGACGTGCCGGCCGATGTGCTCGCCGGCAGGCAGGCCGTTGATGCGTTCCAACGCCGGATTGACGAGGACGTAGCGCAGGTCGGTGTCCAGAATCGCCAGTCCGATCGGCGCCTGGGAGATCAGACGCGTGGACAGAGCGAGATCCCGCTCCACCTCGTGCAGGTTCGCCTGATCGGTGACCAGACCCAGCGCGTACAGTACCTTGCGGTCGTCCGTCAGCCGCATGTTGCGGAATTCCAGCAGCCGGGTGCTGCCGTCCTTGTGGCGCGCGGGGAAGACCCCACCCCAGCTTTCCCCGCCCTCCATGACGCGCGTGAACAGTTCGATCACCCGATCCCGGTGCTGCTCATGGATCAGGAGCCGACCCGCCGGCCGGCCCAGGGCCTCTTCGGCGCTGTAGCCGAACAACTCCTCGGCCTGTGGACTCCACAACACGATCCGCCCGTCCGCGTCCAGCACGACGGCAGCCACCTTCAACGCGTCCAGCAGGCCACCGGGCGCCGGGGGAATCCCTGCCCGGCCGGGCTCGGACCAGAAGGCTTCCATCGCGCTCATCACCCGGGCTCTCCCTCCGCCCGCCGCACCGCTCACCCTGCCCGCTGCCGGATCAGGCCCGCGCCACCGTGTTTGTCCAGTATCCCCCCGTATATCCCGTCATCACAGCCTCATCGTGGCAAGCATTGAGGGCCACGGACTTGATGCCACTCGGACAGACCCTTGCGCCGCCGTCCATCCCCGTACCGGCCGGTGGACTGTCAGGGGTTTCCTACCCCCGGTAGCCGGTCGTCCGATTGCGGCCGAGTCGGCACCGACTTAACGTCAATTCGTCACGATACGTGACAGATCCAACACTCTTCGTGTCGGATTCCCCTTTGGTGGCATCGAACGGAGCATTCATGTCGGTGATGACCGGTACCCAACCCCTGCAGCAGGCCGGCCCGCAGCAGATCGCCCAGCTGGTCCAGCAGGCCATCCAGCAGGCGTGCCAGCAGACGGCCCAGCAGGTCGCGCAGCAGGTGCAGCAGACGTTCCAGCAGATCCAGCAGCTCCAGCAGCAGCTCCAGCAGCAGGGCATCGCCCACCAGGCGCACCCGTACCTGGCTCTCGCGCTGCACCGCTCGATGCACGCGGGCATCCGGCAGGCCGTGGAACAGTCCGTGCAGCAGGCGCTGCCGACCGCGATCGTGGCGCTGCTCCAGCAGAGCCAGCAGGGTCAGCAGGGTCAGCAGGGTCAGCAGCAGTGGGGTGGCGGGTTCGGCCAGCAGCCGTACGGCCAGCAGTACCAGCAGCCTGGATTCGGCTTCGGCCAGATGGGTCAGCCGTTCGGTATCGGCTGACCTCAGGGCGGCTCGATGCGGTGTGCCCGGACCGGATTTCCGGGCACACCGCATCATCGTGGAAGCGTGAGCCGCCCCGTCGCCGGATCAGAAGCACACATACGACGCAGGCGTGGTGAGGGTGGATGGACGTGATGGTCAAGGAAAGGCCCGGAAACCGCCGCGAGAGCGGGTCCGGGGGTGAGGGCACGGGCGAGTCCGAACCCGAGAGCAGGCAAACGGAGCCACGTGAGAAAGGCGCGCGGTCGCTGCGCCAGGTGCAAACGCGCCGCGAGCGGTACATGGTGACGCCGCTGCCACAGCACCTGCTCCCACCGGGAGTGTCCGAGCTCAGCATGGACACGGTGTGTGACCGGCTGGACCGGCTGCCCGAGGTCAGGGTGATCCGCAGGCTCCACCCGTCGGAGAAGCTGCAATCGGCCGGGCTGCACCCTTCCTGCCCGAAGATCGCGGTTGTCGAGGCGGCCGAGTCCCAGGTGCCGGCGATGCGGTCGCTGCACGTACACATCGAGCCGGACCTGCCGCTGTCCGGAACCGGACCCACCGCCACGCCGACCGCGAGGATCCTGCCGCTGCTCGATCCGGGGCTCGTCACGCCGCTGGACGAACCTGTGCGAATCTCGCTGCGTGTGTGTGGCCCGGAGGGCGAACCGCTGGCCGGCGCGGGGGTGTTCCTGATCGGGGCGTCCTGGCCGGGCCAGGGCATCACCGGAACCGACGGGACGGTCACCGTCACACTGGCCACAGAGACCGCACAGTCCGTTCAGTCCCTGTACGTCCGGCCCACGGGCGGCTACCTGGACCGCTGGATCCCTCGCCCGGACCTGTCTGCGGCCCAGGAGAACCTGGTCACCCTCACGCCGCTGGGCAAGGTGTCCCCCGGGCTCGACGAGAGGCAGCAGTACGGCTGGGGCCAGCGGGCCATGCGGCTGGACCGGCTGCCTCCCACGTTCCGCGCCTTCGGGACCAAGATCGCGGTCATCGGTTCGGGCGTCGCCG
Organism: Streptomyces sp. T028; assembly: GCF_048159505.1. Lineage (NCBI taxonomy): Bacteria > Bacillati > Actinomycetota > Actinomycetes > Kitasatosporales > Streptomycetaceae > Streptomyces > Streptomyces sp. T028. The sequence goes on along the minus strand of NZ_JBLRVZ010000024.1, from coordinate 35,866 downwards.
CCGAACACCCCGATCTGAAGGAACGCGTGCGCTCCGGGACTGGTCTGTCCGCCGGCACGGAACGGGGCTGGGACCGTGACCTGGTGGGTACCGGTACGCATGCGGCCGGCATCATCGCCGGGGCGGACACCGGCATGGGCCTGATCGGTATCGCGGTCGACGCCGAGATGGAGGTCTGCCAGGTGCTGCCGGACGGCTGCTTCAGTGATCTGATCGCAGCCCTGGACCACTGCATCGAACGCGAGATCGACGTCGCCCACATCGCCGTGGCCAGCCCACACTCGTCGGCCCTGGTCTCACGCAAGCTGGCCGACGCGAACGCGGCGGGCATCGCCTGTGTCGCTCCTGCGGGCGACACGGCCGGACCGGTCGCCTTCCCGGGCTCGCTGCCCACCGTGTTCGCCGTGGGTGCGCTGGGGGTCTTCGGCTCCTATCCACCGGACACATCCCAAGCCACCCACACGGGCTCGCAGCTCACCCCGGAAGGGCTGTTCGCCGCGCCGTTCAGCTGCCATGGCCCCGGAGTCGACGCTGCCGCCCCCGGCGTGGCAGTTCTGTCCTGCTCCCCCAGAGGCGGATACGCCGCCCTCGACGGTACCGGCGCGGCCTCGGCCCACGTCGTCGGTCTTGCCGCGCTCGTCCTCGCCCACCACGAGGACTTCCACGGTCAAGTGCCGCCCCGCGGCCCTGGCAGGGTGGAGCACCTGTTCGGCGTCATCGCCGCCAGCTGCCGCCCGCTGGCCGCTCCGGGCACGGTGGAGGCGTCCCGCGTCGGACGCGGCCTGCCCGACGCGCTCGTCGCCCTCGGCCTGGCCCCCGGAGTACAGCTCGCCCCAGCCTTGTCGCCCTACACCCCGTCCATGGCCGGTTAGGCCGATTCGTTCGGATCGCTTTCCGCTGGCCGAGGTTGTCGTTGATGATGTCCGCGTGACCAACCGCATCAGCGCTCTGATCTCGGCCTTCGGTGTCCTCGCCAACACGGTGATTCTCGTCGGGGCCGTTCGTGAGTACCGCTCCGGAGCGTCGGCTCTCTGGATCGCGGCTTGAGGTGTGATCTTCCTCAGCGCCCTCTACGCACCTGTGCGTGACGCGCGGCGATTGGGCACTGGGCGGGCCACCTGACGAACGTCGCCGTTCCCGGTTGTGTCCCTCTGCCGCTGATCCGCGTGTGCCGTTGACCGACTGCCGAGTCCGCGAGCGTCCGTGACTCACCCAAGACGCTGGGTGATGCGTGACCACACGTTCGGCGTGCCGGAGGGCGTGGGGGCGGGGCGGCCGTCGCGGAGCTGTTTCCATGTCGGTTTCGGGCAGCGTCCCTGGGGCCGGACGTTCGTGAAGTTGACGTAGGGCACCCGGCGCGGAGGAAGGCCGATCTCGACCCAGTGGGCCTTGCCGGACGTGAAGTCCCAGCCGTCGTTGGGGATGCGGACGTGGTCGGCGCGGTCGTCCTTGTTCTGGCTGGTGATCTGGAGCACCTCGACGTGGCGGAGGCGGGGCCTCATGACCACGCAGTAGTGGGGCAGTTCGGCGTCCGACTCCCGGAAGGGGACCAGGGCGTGCCAGATCTCGCCCGCGGCCGGGCGGCGGCGGCCGCCGTTGAGGCCGCCGTTGTCCCACCAGCGTGCCGCCCGGTGGCAGAGGAGCGCGGCGAGGCCGGCCGCCCCGCTCTGGGCCAGGGAGCGTGAGCTCCACTCGGGTGAGTCGAAGCGGGCCCCGGCCCAGGCGACGGCGGCCCAGCCCAGGACGAGAACGGCCGCCGTACGGGCGAGGAACACCCACGGCGGGAAGGGGCGGGTCCGGCACGTGAACGCCGTCACGGCTGCGGCGGCCGCGACGGGTACGCCGTACAGGACGGCGTACTGGTCGAAGCCGTGCACCTCCTGCGGCGGCTTCTGGGAGGCCATCAGGTCGGGCACGGTGACCGGCAGCGCCAGGGCGTAGCCGACCAGGACCCACAGGTTCAGCAGCAGACAGCCCCTGCCGGCGATGCCCAGGCAGGACGAGTTGGTACGACGGGACACGGATTCCTTCCGCTTTCTTCCGCTTCGTTGCGCGACGGCCGGGTCAGGGCGCCTTCCAGAGGGTCAGCTCGGTGACGTAGTCGCGTGCCTTGAAGCCGGCCCCGTCCTCCTGGAGGACGACGTCCTTGAAGCTGAGCATCGCCAGGTTGCCCTCGTCGGTGACCGTGCACAGAACCGTGCCCGGGGTCAACTGCTCGCCCTGGGCGTCGCCGTCGAGTTCGGAGGGCAGCGCGTTGGTCGCCGCGCCCTGGGCGCACTCCTCGGGGGTGGTGCCCGCGCTCTTTCCCGCGGTCGTCACGAAGCGCAGGGTGTGCCGGCTGCCGAACTCCTCGTATTGCAGCTCGGCTCCCGTCGTCGCGCTGGAGGCGTTCGCGTCGATCTTCGGTGCGTCCAGGTCGACGGTGGTGTACGAGCTGCGGCCGTCGGTGAACTGGGCGCGCAGGGTGAGCGGCTTGTCCTTGAAGATCTCCGTGTAGCCGTTCGGCGTCGCGTTCGCGGTGGGGGAGGTGCCGGTGTCCGGTGCGGGGGGTGCTCGGGGTGGTCCCGGCGGGGTCGACCAGCCGCCCCTCGACGCGCCCCCGTACACCCCGCCCCGGCAGAGAGCTGAAGTCAGCGACATCCGGCAGCCGCTGGGCGCCCGACTCCCGCCGGGCGTAGGCGGCGACCGCCCGTCCGAGCGGGTGTTCCGAACCCTGCTCCACAGCGCCGGCCAGCCGCAGCACCGCAGCGCTCCCGAGCCCGTCGGCTACGGCGGTCACCCGGGCGACGGTCATATGGCCGGTGGTGAGCGTGCCGGTCTTGTCGAGGACGACGGCGTCGAGATGCTGAAGCCCCTCCAGCGCCTGCGGCCCGGTGACCAGGACACCCAGCTGGGCACCCCGGCCGGTCGCGGCCATCAGCGCGGTCGGGGTCGCGAGCCCCAGCGCGCACGGGCACGCCACCACCAGGACGGCGACGCACGCGGTGATCGCCGCCTGCGGATCGGCCCCCGCGCCCAGCCAGAACCCGAGCGCGGTGGCGGCCAGCGCCAGCACGACCGGCACGAACACCCCCGCCACCGAGTCCGCCAGCCGCTGCGCCCGCGCCTTCCCCGCCTGCGCCTCGGTCACCAGCCGGGTGATCCGGGCGAGCTGCGTGTCCGCCCCGACGGCCGTCGCCCGTACGAGCAGCAGCCCGCCGGCGTTGACGGCCCCGCCGACCACCGCCGACCCTGGCCCCACCTCCACGGGCTCGCTCTCGCCGGTGACCAGGGACAGATCCACGGCCGAACTGCCCTCCGTCACCCGCCCGTCGGTGGCGACCCGCTCTCCCGGCCGGACGACGAAGACCTGCCCCGCCCTCAACTCCTCGATGGGGATGAGCCGTTCGGAACCGTCGTCCTCCCGGACGGCGACCTCCTTGGCCGCCAGCCGCGCCAGCGACCGCAGCGCCTCCCCGGTCCCGTGCCGGGCCCGCGCCTCCAGGAACCGCCCGGCGAGCACGAACAGCGGTACGCCGACGGCTGCTTCGAGATAGATGTGCGCGATCCCGTCCGAGGCGGAGGGCACGAGCGTGAACGGCATCCGCATCCACGGATCGCCCGCGCCGCCGAGGAAGAGCGCGTACGACGACCAGGCGAAGGAGGCCACCACGCCCAGCGACACCAGGGTGTCCATGGTGGCCGCCGAGTGCCGCAGCCCCCGCACCGCCCGCTCGTGGAAGGGCCAGGCCCCCCACACGGTGACCGGCGCCGTCAGGGCGAAACACAGCCACTGCCAGTTGAGGAACTGCAGGGCCGGCACCATCGACAGCACCAGCACCGGAAGTGCGAGAACGGCTGTCACGACCAGCCGGTGGCGCTCCTGCCTGGTTTCGTCGGACTCGTCGTCGGCGTCCTCGGGCTCCTTGGCCCTGGGCGGCTCCGGCAGGGCGGCCGTGTAACCGGCCTTCTCGACGGTCGCGACGAGTTCGTCCGGGCTGATGCCCGCCGGATGACTCACCCGAGCCATCCCGGTGGCCAGATTGACCGTGGCGGTGACCCCGTCCAGCTTGCCGAGCTTCTTCTCGACACGATTCACGCAGGCCGCGCAGGTCATGCCGCCGACGGTCAGGTCGGTCGTCACAAGGACGGTCCCTGGTTCGGCGCCCATCAGCCGTGTCCTCCCTGCATGCCGTCCATGTCCCCCATGTCGTCCATGCCTCCACCACTCCCACCGCCACGGTCACTGCCGGTCCTGTTGCCGTGCATACCGGGTGCGACAGGACCGGCGCCGGCACCCACGACGTAGGACACCGTGAAGATCAGGACCAGCAGCAGGAGGAAGCCGCAGAGCGCGGGTGGGGGTGCCGCCTTCCGTGGGATTGCGGCTGCGCCGCTCAAGGGGGATTGCCGGGACTCGTCCATCAACCGCGTCTCCAGGTCACGTCGTACGGCGGCGCTCGTTTTGCGCCGTACCGATTCACTGGTCGGACAAGCCACGGGCCGGGTTCCGAAGGAGATGTATGGCGCGCGTCACACATGGTGTCCCTGCCGCCAGATGTCCGACGGCAGGGGCACCGACCGGTCTACTCGCCCGGGATCCGGCGGAACGGTTGCGGGCGACGGCGAACACCCCGGCCGCCAGCCCCAGCACGCCCACGACCAGCCCGGCGACACCGGGCCCACGGGCGGTCGAGTCGCTGCTGGACGCGGTGGCCGTGGAGCTGCCCGAACTCTTCGTGGTCGCCGAGGCGGCCGTGGTGGAGGCGCTGCCCTCGGCCGTCCCCTCCGCGGCCTCCGCGGCCTCCGCTCCCTCCGCTCCCTTCGCTCCCTCCGCTCCCTTCACGGTGAGCTTGACGACCGGCGCCGGGTTCTCCGGCTCGTCGTCACCGGACGCGGCCCATCTCGAAGCCCTTGAGCGCATTGTTGGTCCGCCCAACTTCGTTCCTGCGGGCATAGAGCGCCCGGTCAATGTCTGGCGTCACGGAACTTCGAACCGCGTGCCATCGAACGTTGACGGATGCGGGTCTGTGTCATCGAAGATTGATCGAGCTGATCAGGGGCCCCCGCGGAGCCGGGCCCGGTGCCGCCCCGGGGCCCCCGGAGGGTGAGCTGCTGCGGCACATGATCAACGTTCTGGGGGCCTCCGGCAGCTGCCACCCGGAACTCACCCCCCAGCCAGACCTCGCCGACCTGGAGCGCCTCGTCGACGCCAGCGGCATCGAAGCGAAGCTGACGACCGACCTGCCCGACGACCTTCCACCCACGGTTTTGTGCGCCTTCTACCGCACCGTCCTGGATGCGTTGACCAATGTCCGCAAACACGCCCCAGGCGCCACAGCGACCGTCCGCATCCACCACGTGGATGGCGCCGTCCGCTCCGCCCTCACCAACACCGCCCCCAACAGACGCGCGTTCGCCCTGCCAAGCGCCCATCACGGCCTTGTCGGCCTGGCCCAGAGAGCCGAACTCCTCGGCGGCACCGTCAGGAGGCCGATGACGTACCGCGGACGGTCCAGGGGCGCATGGGCAAGACCGGCCCCCCGCGGACGGCGCCGACGTGCCAGTGGTGCCCCGGCTTCAGCCTCCCTTGCCCGCGGCCCGGGAACCTCTCTGGGAGGCGCGGGAGTCGGCTTGCCCGTCTCGCCCTGAGCGGGCCGGATGTCACGCCTCGCGGTGAAGACAACCTGTCTGTCCATCGGGTCAACAGACGACCCGCCGTTTGAGTGGTCACTCAAACAGGCGGCATTAAAGATGGTTTTCAGTCCGTGTGGGGCGGCTAACTTCTCCGCGACTCGATCAGGTTCCGTCCGGAGGACGGACATGCAGGCGGAGGCGAAGTGGCAGGGTGGCGCGGGCCGGGAATGGTGGGCAGGATCATCGCGGCAGTGACTCTTGCCGTGCCTTTGGCGACGGCCGACAGCAGCACACTCACGCAAGCGGTCGACGGGTGTGTCCTCCCGCCGGGCGTACTGACGGCGGACGACCTGCCCACCGGATCCTCCGTGCTCGACTGCGCGGCCGTCGGACGCCTCGTCACCCATGAGGGCGTCGGCGTCACGGTGCCCGAACCAGGCATGACGGTCGGCGTCGACGCCCTGGCGGTGGACGGCTCGCGGCATGGCTTCACCTTGGCGGTCGCCGCCGACGGCACGATCTCCTACGGCCTGGAGGCCCACGCCGGTTCCGGGGAGCGCCCCCGCGCCTCCGCCGCGGGCACTGCCGGCCGCGCCGCGTGCGCCGACGGCGCCTACGCCCTCTCCGGCCACAAGGAGTACGGCACCTACGACTGGTGGCTCGGCGACGACACCCTGCCCGGCGGTCTCACCCCTCGCGAGGCTCGCCGCGTCTTCGAGCAGGCCATCGGAACGATCACCGGCACCCGCAACGACTGCGGGTACGACGACGTCGTGGGAGCGCGGGCCAAGTACCACTCCCTGACCCGTCGTGAAGCCGGCATCGACCGCAAGGGTCACTGCACCGCACGCGACGGTCAGAGCGTCTGGGACGCCGGGGAGCTGAGCAGGGAACTCGTCGCCACGACCTGCTCATGGAGCCGCCGGGTGCGCGGCGGCCCGGACTGGCTGAAGGAGGCCGACGTCCGCTTCAACACCAGTGACTACACGTTCACGAACAATCCCGCCGACGACTGTACTGGCGCCTACGACATCCGCAGCGTCGCCACCCACGAGGCGGGACACGTCTTCGGTCTGGCCCATGTCGGCCCCGGCCACGAGAACCAGACCATGTTCACGAACTCGTTCGCGTGCACCACGGGAGCCCGCGCCCTGGGCCGGGGAGACGTCCTCGGCCTGAGTGCCCTCTACTGAGCAGCGCTTTGCCGAGCGACGCCGACGCCGTCGCGTGAACAGCCAGTGCCGGGGACGACGGACGGCCTCCCGTGAGCGAGTTCTCGTTCGAGGTCGTCCAGGGCGCGGCGGGCCGCGGTGATGCGGTCGAGAAGTGCGTGCCCGTCTTCGGACGCCTGTTGTTCCGGCAGAGCCGGTGGTTCCTCCTTCTCCATTTCCTTGGCCTCCTCAAGGGAGGTGAGAACGACCCCGATGAGGACGTTGACGAGGACGAAGGAGGCGATGAGGACGTAGGAGGTGTAGTAGACGAGGCTCCAGCGGGAGACCTCCAGGCCGGCGCGGACCGCGTCGCCGATGCCGTCCAGGGTCATCAGCAGGAAGAGGGTGAGGACCGAGCGGCCGATGGAGCCGTAGTGCTCGGGGTCGTGGCGGGCGAAGAAGACCCAGCCGACCATGGCGTAGACGTACAGGAGCAGGGCACCGACGAGCAGGAAGCTCAGGGTGCCGGGGAGGCTGCGGGCGACCGCGACCAGGACGACACGGAGCTGCGGCAGGAAGCGGGCGGTGCGCAGGACGCGGGCCAGGCGCAACAGCCGTAGGACGGTGGTGTTCTCGCGGACGACGGGCAGGAACGCACACAGGACGACGGCCAGGTCGAAGAGGTTCCAGGGGTCGCGGAAGAAGTCCCTGGGGCGGTCCGCGTGCGCGCCGAGGCGCAGCAGGATCTCGACAGTGAAGGCGGCCAGGCAGAGGTGCTCGGCGAGGCGTAACCAGCGGTGCCAGTCGGCGACCAGTCCGCTGTACGTCTCCACCCCCAGCAGCGCCGCGTTGGCGAGGATCACCGCGAAGACGGTGAGGGCGAACCAGCGGGCCTCGGTGAGGGCGCGGCAGCGGTGGGCCAGCTCCAGACGGGCGGGGTGAGCCGCCGTACCGGCGGTGGGGGCGTGGCGGTCCGGCATCCTGTTGTGTCTGCTCCTGGTGCGGGGTAACGGTCTCGGCCAACCGGTCTGGAAGGCGGCCTTGTTGAGCGGTCATGCTCCAGGAGAGACTTCTACAGCAACGTAGATTTCCGTGCGTCACCGGTCCGCCGATCGGGCGCCGCAAGCCCGGGAAAGAGAGCGCACGATGTTCGGCATGAGTGAGCTGGCCCTCATCCTCCTCGTCGTCGTGGTCATCCTCGGGATCAAGAAGCTGCCCGAGTTGACGCGGTCGGCGGGCAGGGCCGCCCGGATCTTCAAGAGCGAGGCCAGGGCTTTGAAGGAGCAGGACGCGGCTGGCGCTCCCGCCGGATCGAGGACGGTCGTCTCCGGCACAGTGGTCGAACGGGACGAGCCGACCTCGCGTTCCTGACGTAGGCGTCACGCCCTACTCGGTACGAAGGGCCACGGCGGTACGGGCTTTGGCCGCCCAGCTCGCGGGCAGCAGCGCGCCCAGGACGGCGATGAGCGGGCCCCCCAGGGCGAGCAGGGTCAGTTCGGCGGCGTGGTAGACGGCGAGTACGGAGTCCGGGAGGTTGAGGCCGGCGCTGTGGCCCATGGCGGGAATGACCCACCCGTGCAGAGTGACGCCGAGTGGAACGGCCAAGGTGCCGCCGGCCAGTCCGGTCACGACGACGGAGGTGACGACCATCGCGATCATCTGCCGCGGGGTCATGCCCAGGGCTTTGTGCACGCCGAGTTCCCGGACGCGTTCACGGGTGTCGAGCACGACCGCGTTGAGCACGCCCAGCGCGGCGACGGCAACGAGCACCAGCGTCAGGAGCGCCGACAGGGCGTTCAAGGTGGCGACCATGTCGCTGCCGCCTTCGGCCCCGCCGGTCCGGGCGGTGACCCCCAGCGGTTTCAGGCTCTTGTTCAGCGTGTCGACATAACTGGCCACGTCGGTGCCGGATTTCACCGCGATGTGCTGCGTGGTGTCGGTAAGGTCCGGGTGCGCGGGTGCGAGCGTCGCGGTGTCGGTGAACGTCTGCATGCCGTCGTTGCGGGGGTCGAGGACCTCGCCGACGATCCGGACCGTGACCGCCTCGCCCAGGCCGCCCAGCGTGACGGTGTCCCCGATGTGTTTACCGGTGGCGGTGAGGAAGCCGGTGGGCACCACGGCCTCTCCGGGCCCGTCGATCCAGCGGCCGGAGATCATCGTGTAGCCGCCCCAGGAGGCGTCGCCCGTGAAGGCGACGACCGCGGTGGTGCCGGCCACGCCGGGGACGGTGGCCCGGGCTGTCGCGGTGGTGTAGTAGGTCCGGGTCGAGGGCTGGGCGTCGATCGCCGCGGTGACCGCGGCGGCATCGGACTCGGGCCGCGTGTCGGCGATCGGACCGTCGGGGCCGGGTTCTGGCAGCGGCGCGGCCACGGTCACGTCGGCGGCGTCGTGGGCCCTTACGCTCGTCACTTCGCCGAGCGATGCACCCATGCCCACAGTGAAGGTGATGGCCGTGGCGCCGAACAGGATCCCCGTCCCCATGCCAAGGGCACGGGCGGGGCGGGCGAAGGGGCGGGTCAGCCCCAGGGCGAGCGGCCGTGACAGAGGCAGCCGTCCGGCCAGGCGTGCCGCCCACCGGCCGCGGTCCGTCCGCGCGCCGCGCCCGACGGCGATCGCGTCGACCGTGCGCAGCCGCCCGGCCCGCCAGGCGCTCGCCCATGCGGTCACCGCGACCAGGCCGAGCACGCCGGCGACCACGGCCGCGTCGACCCAGGGGGCGACGGCAAGGGACGTGGCGCCGTAGACGTCCTCCGTCTCGGACATCACCGGCACGGCCAGCAGGTGGCCCGCGAGGACGCCGAGCGCCATGCCGGCCGCCGCCGGGATGAGCGCCTGGCCCACGTAGGCCCGCACCACCTGCGCCGGGGTGAAGCCGATGGCCTTGAGGACGCCGATCCGGCGCAGTCCCGCACCCACGGTGCCGGCGACCACGTTGCCCACGATGAGCACCGACATGACCAGGCCCAGGACACCGAAAGCGAGGAGGAAGGGTACGTAGAGCGCGGTGTCGCGCTCGGCGGAGGCCCTGACGGTGAGCCAGGATTGCGTCCCCGTCACGGCCTTGGCTCCCGTTGTCACGGCCTTGCGGCCTGCCGCGACCTGTGCGGCGGTGTCGGCGGCGGTGAAGCGGTAGAGCATCTGGTAGCCGCCGGGGCGTTCGGGCGTGGTGAGCGCGGTGACCTGGGCCGGTGTCACCCACGCGTCGGCGGTCTGGGTGACCGAGCGGGCCGCGCCCACCACCTTCAGGGTGGGGTCGCCGGGCAGCCCCGGGAAGGTGAGTTCGAGACCGAGGGTGGGGAACAGTGAGGCGTCGGTGTTCAGCACGATCTCGCCGGGACGGATGGCCCAGCGCCCGGCGGTCAGCGTGAGGTCGTCGACCGCTCCGTCGGGATCGCCGCGGCCGACGACGGTCATCGGCCACTCGTCCGCGCCGTCGCGGACGCGTGGAGTGAGCGACACCGTGCGGAACGGGCCTGCCGAGGCTGCCACCCCGTCGGCGCGCCCGGTGTCCTTCGCCTGCCCGGCGCTGGTGCGGGCCGCGTCGAACTCCACGGACAGGTGCGCGCCGTGCTGCCGGGCGAAGGCGTCGTCGAACGGCGCGCCGGAGACCACCAGCAGCGAGCCTCCCAGGACGGACGCGGCCACCGCCATCATCGCGGTCAGGCCGATCACGAGCGTCTGTACCCGGCGCCGTCCCACACCCGAGCGCACCACCCGGCCCAGCGCGCTCATCGGGTCGCCCCCGCGCTGATGTCCTCGGCGATCCGACCGTCGACGATGCGGATCGTGCGGTCCGTGCAGGAGCGGGCCAGGGTGAGGTCGTGGGTGACCACGACGAGGGTCTGGCCCTCGGCGTTGAGTTCCCTGAGCAGCCGGCTGACGTCGTCGCCGGCGGCCGTGTCGAGCGCGCCGGTGGGTTCGTCGGCGAGGATCAGCGGCGGGCGGTTCATCAGCGCCCGTGCCACCGCGACGCGCTGGCGTTCACCGCCGGACAGCCGTCCCGGGTGGGCGCGGGCGTGCCGGTCGACACCGAGGGTTTCGAGGAGCTCCGCCGCGCGGTGATGCGCCTCGCCCCGCGCCATGCCCGCCAACTGCGCGGGCAGCGCGACGTTGTCGGCGACAGTCAGATCGTCGAGCAGGTTGAAGAACTGGAAGACCATGCCGACCTTGGAGCGCCGGTAGCGGGCCGCCGCGGCCTCGCCCAGCCGGTCGACCCGTACACCGTCCACGGTGACAGTCCCCGCGTCAGGGCGGTCCAGGCCGGCGATCAGGTTGAGCAGCGTGGACTTGCCACTGCCGGACGGCCCGAGGACCGCGACAGCCTCGCCGGACCGCACGGTCAGCGACACGTCGTGCAGGGCCGGCGGCCCGTCGTCGTATCTGCGCCTCACGTCGCGCAGTTCGATCACCGGCTCGGTCATGAAGGGCTCCTTGTGTCCACGCGTCTGGCGCCCTGGACGCTAGGCGGGCTCCCGGTCCGGCCACGTCCTCCGCCCGAGCCGTTCGTGGTCCTCCGTCGGAACGAGGACCTGCCGGTGTCCTCCCTGAGAAGTAGGCGGCTGATGTACGTGGGGTTCCAGGAGTGATCTCCGAGACGGATCCCACGGGGGCGGGGTGGCGGTGAGAATGTGCCGGTGACGAACGAGACGACCGCGGTGGACCGGCTGCGGGAGACAGCCCGCCGTGCGCTGCACCCGACCGGGCCGGCACCGCGACTCACCCGGCGCGGGTGGCAGTTCGACCTGGTGGTGGCGGTGGCTTTCGCCGCCACCACCGTCTACTACGCCATCGACGTCACGAACAATCAGGTTCGCGAGGTCCTCCCCGGTGTGGAGAAGGCGATCCACCCGTCGGGTACGGACGCCGCGGTCGCCTTGAGCGCCCTCGCGCTCGTCACCTCGGGCGCCCTGGTACTGCGCCGCCGCTACCCGCTCGCCGTGTTGTGCACCGTGACCTGCCTGGCGCTGCTGACCCCTCAGGACGTTGCGCGGCTGACCTTCTACCCCCTCGTCGTCGCCGTCTACAGCGCCGCCGCCTACAGCCCGTACCGGATTCCCACCCTGGCGGCCGTACCGACGGCGGTCCTCCTGGTCTACACGTCGGGCACCTCGACCACCCACGTCTACCCGTATCAGCCGGGCATCGTCCCGAACGAGTACGTGGTCCTGTGGATCCTCGGGCCGCTGGCGATGGTCGCCAACGGCCTGCGCACCTGGCGAGTTCGCACCGACGAGGGCCGCGCCCGGCTGGCCACCGTGGAACGCGAACAGGCCGAGGCGCTGCGCCGCGCCGTCGGCGAGGAACGCGCCAGGATCGCCCGCGAACTGCACGACGTCGTCACCCACAACGTCAGCGTCATGGTCATCCAGGCCGGCGCCGCCCGCAGGGTCATGAGAGCCGTACCCGACGAGGCCGACGAAGCACTGCTCGCCGTCGAGGCGAGCGGCCGGGCGGCCATGACCGAGCTGCGTCACGTCATGGGCCTGCTCACCATGGACAGCGGCAGCCAGGATGCGGACCGCACCGAGAACCTGACCCCGCAACCAGGTCTGGAGCAGTTGGAGGCACTCATCGGGCGGGTCCGGGAGACCGGCCTGCCGGTCGACCTGGAGATCACCGGAACGTCCCGCCCCATGCCACCGGGCATCGGGCTCACCGCCTACCGCGTAATCCAGGAGGCCCTGACCAACACCGTCAAACACGCCTCCGGGGCACATGCCACCGTCTCCGTCGAGTACGCCCCCGACCGGCTCAGGGTGGAAGTCTCCGACACCGGCGGCCTTCCCGGCCCCGGGGCGGGCACGGGTAACGGCCGCGGGCTGCTCGGCCTGCGCGAGCGTCTTTCCGTCTACGACGGCACCCTGCACACCGGCCGGCGCCTCACCGGCGGCTACCGTGTCGAGGCACTCATCCCCCTGGAGGCACCGTGACCGAGCCGCCGCCGCGTGTGGTGCTCGCCGACGACCAGACCCTTGTCCGCACCGGATTCCGGATGATCCTGCGCTCCGGCGGCATCGAGGTGGTCGCCGAGGCCACCGACGGGTCCGAAGCCGTCGACGCGGTCCGCCGTACCCGGCCCGACGTGGTCCTGATGGACGTGCGGATGCCGGAGATGGACGGCCTGGAGGCCACCCGCCGCATCCTCACCGGCGCCCCGGGCGAACCCCGTGTGATCATCCTGACCACCTTCGACCTCGACCAGTACGTCTACGCGGCGCTGTCCGCCGGTGCCAGCGGCTTCCTCCTCAAGGACGTCACCCCCGAGCAGCTGATCTCCGCCGTCCGCACGGTCCGCTCCGGTGACGCCCTGCTCGCACCGGCCGTCACCCGCCGCCTGGTCGAACGGTTCACGCGACACGGGAGTCATACGGCCTCGATCCACCGCGACCTCGCCTCGCTGACCTCGCGCGAACGCGAAGTCCTGGGTCTGGTGGCCCGGGGGCTGAGCAACTCGGAAGTCGCCGACCGCCTCCACCTGGCCGAGACGACCGTCAAAACCCACGTCTCCCGCGTCCTCGGCAAGCTCCAACTCCGTGACCGCGTCCAGGCCGTCATCGCCGCCTACGAGACCGGGCTGGTCAGCGTCGGCGGGCAGGCGCCCGCACAGCCGACCGCCGAACACTGACGACGGCGTGACGGGCCCCTGCTGGGCAGCCTGCGGATGCATCAGCCGGCCGAGCAGGTCGTCGAGGACGGCTCGGTGACCGAGGTCGGCACACGACTGACCCCGCATGACGGCGAGCACGTACTCGACGCACGAGGCGGTGCCCTGCCGCCCGGCCGGTGTGACCACCACCTGCATCTGCACGCGATGGCCGCGGCCGACCGCTCGGCGCCCTGCGGCCCGCCGGCCGTGAACGACTCCGGGGCACTGGCCAAGACCTTGGCGCGCACCCCACCGACGAGCACGGCTGGATCCGCGGGATCGGATACTCCGAAGACGTCGCCGGTCCGCTGGACGCCGCGGCACTGGACCGCCTGCATGCCGCCGAACCGGTCCGGATCCAGCACCGCAGCGGCGCACTGTGGATGGTCAACACCGCCGGCGCACTGGCCCTCGGACGCGCGCGGGCGAACCACCACGGCATCGAACGCGACGGCCGGGGCCGACCCACCGGACGGCTGTGGCGCGCCGACGACTGGCTCCGCGCCCGTTGGCCCCGTACCGGGCCACCCGACCTGCGTGCCCTCGGCGCACGCCTCGCCCGCTGGGGGGTCACCCAGGTCACGGACGCGACGCCGGACCTGGACGCCACGGCCGTCGGCGCCATCGACGAGGTGATGCGCACGGGTGCCCTCCCCCAGCGGGTCCACCTCCTGGGCGCCCCTCTGGGCTGGACCCGGCCCGGCGGGGTCCCCGCGTCGACCTCGGGACCGTACAAGATCGTTGCCTGCGTGCGGCCCGCAGATGACCGATCGTGAAGCTGAGCGCGAAGACGGTGCCGAGTGCCGCGGTCACGCCGACGACGATGGCCACCTACGCCCAGGCCGCCTCTCCCTGGGCGAGGCGCATCCAGACGATCCGCCCCAGCACTGTGACAAGGCCGAGCAGCAGCGCATGTCATCCATGTCCTGAGGCCACACACGGCACTGCCCATGGCCACGAGCGAATGAGTGTCCGGCTTCGGTCATCGCCACCCGCTACGAGACGACCGCAACCGTCTACCCGGCCGGACTTCACATCGCAGGCATTTTCCCCTGGTCCGCCCGGCGATCCAAACGAAAGTTCGTAGAGAAAGTTGTGAGATATCCGCCCTCGGCGAACCGTCAAAACGGCCTCTGAGCTGGGCATTCGACTTGATCACCAGAACCTGACCCCATTCTAACGTCACGTACGTCCTGTACATTTTTTACAGATGCGCCAGACGTCGAAGGAGGGGTTCCCGATGACCCGACCGTCCGCCCGTTACGTCCTGCCCGAGTTCACGGAACGCACGAGCTACGGACACCGCACGATGGATCCGTACTCGAAGCTGCTGGAGGAGCGGATCGTCTTCCTCGGGACGCCGATCGACGACACCGCGGCGAACCACGTGATGGCCCAGTTCATGTACCTGGAGCACAAGGACCCGGACCGGGACATCGCGCTGTACATCAACTCCCCCGGCGGCTCGTTCAGCGCGATGACCGCGATCTACGACACCCTCCGGTACGTCACCTGTGACGTGGAGACGACCTGCCTGGGCCAGGCCGGCTCGTCGGCGGCCGTGCTGCTGGCGGCGGGCACGCCGGGCAAGCGGTTCGCGCTGCCGGGCGCCAGGATGGTGGTCCGGCAGCCGGCGCTGCCCGAGCCCGTCGAGGGACAGACCAGCGACCTGGCGATCCAGGCCGAGGAGCTGTCCCGCACCCGGGACCTGCTGGAGGAGATGCTCGTACGGCACACCGGGCGCGCCCCCGAACAGGTGACCGAGGACATCGAGCGGGATCTGATCCTGACCGCGGCTCAGGCCGTGGAGTACGGCCTGGTGGACGGGGTCGTCCCGAGCCGTCGCGACATCGCCGGGGCGAGGTGAGCCGCGATGGTTCCCGAGCTGCCGCCGCTGCCCGCGCTCACCCGCGCCGAGGCCGAGCTGATCGACCGTTATCTGGACGTGGTGGATCTGCTCGGGCGGATCAATCCCGCGCACGACGGTGACACCTACCGGGGCCTGCGGGCCGCCCAGGCGCTGGTGGCGAGGGCAGCGGAGCTGCGGGACGCGCTGACGTTGATGCACCAGCGGGGCGAGAGCGAGCTGCACGCGCCGACCCTCGCGCGGGCGCTGCGCGTCCTGGACGGGGAGCGCCGCACAGCGCGCGTCACGGTACCTCCGCTCTCCGACAGTTGACGCACGCCCGTCCGGCTCGGCGCACCGCCGCGCCGTCCGTGACGTCCGGGCCGGACCTGAAACGCACCAGACGGGTTACCCCCGTTCGGCGTAGCGGCGGCCCCCCTTGCGAGCGAGCGCATTGTGCCGAAGGCGCTGTTTTCCGGGTCGGCGCAAGGGGTAGCGGCGCAGGTCGGGGGGCCTTTGGCGGCCTTGACACCTGAACCCCCATCAGGGTGTCCACCCGAACGGGTGAGTGGTGAGGAACCCCACAAATCACCGGTTCCATTGGGATTTTCGGTCAACGGTGAGTCAAGATCCGTGTCTGACGACAAGTCCCCGCCACAAGCGGCGGGGCGGTCCGGGCGGACGCCGAGTCCTGCCGCTGCCCGGATTGACCCGTCGACAGGAGTGCATCGGCAGGAGTGGAGGACCCAAGCACGACGGGTCGCCGGAACGGTCACGCCATGACCGGGTCGAGCAGCCCTTGGGGTGAAGCCGCGCGAGCGGCCGGGCACCTTTGTCAGCCCGAATCCGACAGGTCATCCTTCACAGGCGGTTGACGAAGGGTTGCGCATGACTGCGCTCAATCGTGTCCCGTCGCTCATGGCCCGGGCCGGTACGGCCTCCGCGTTCGCCATCGCCGCCGTGGGCGGATCGATCGTGATCCCCGGTGTCGCCTCCGACGCCGCGGCGGCCACGCCGGCGACCAAGGCGCTCCAGGTCGCGGCGTCCAAGAAGGGTGCACCGTACAAGTACGGGGCGGCCGGACCGAAGAGGTTCGACTGCTCAGGTCTCACGATGTACTCGTTCAAGAAGGCGGGCAAGACCCTGCCGCGCACGGCTGCGCAGCAGTACAACAAGACGCGCCACATCTCGGCCTCCAGCCGCAAGGCGGGCGACCTGGTGTTCTTCCACTCGGGGTCGTACGTGTACCACGTCGGGATCTACGCCGGTAAGGGCAAGATCTGGCACTCGCCGAAGACCGGTAGCGTGGTGAAGCTGGAGAAGATCTGGACCAAGAGCGTCTGGTACGGCCGGGTCCGCTAGGACCTGCCCGAGCACCGCTTCCCGGGGTGGTGGCGGCGTCCCTGACGCGCCCTCACCGCCCCGGGAGCTCGCCCGGTCGCGGAGGCGCCGCGGCGCCCGCCACCGGCTCGGCCGGGACGGTCCACGGCAGCTCGACCGTGACCGTCTTGCCGCCCTCCCGTGTGGGGCGGACTCTGAGCTTGCCGCCGCGCTCGGCGGTCAGCCAGCGAATGATCACCATGCCTCGGCCGTTGTCCTGCTGGACGGCGGCCGGCAGTCGTTTGGGGAAGCGCGGGTGGCTGTCGGTGACGCCGATGCGCAGCCGTTCGTCCCGGTCGAGCACCAGGGCCACCGTGAAGGTGGGTGACTGTCCGAAGGTGTGCTGCACGGCGTTGGTCGCGAGTTCGGAGACGATCAGCCGGATGGTGTCGGCCGCCTCCGAGTCCGCCGGCAGTCCCCATTCGCCGAGCGCGCCGGCCACGAAGCCGCGGGCCGTGGAGACCGAGGCGGGATCGCTCGGCAGAGTGACGGATGCTTCCAGATGGTCTGCCATGGCGACCTCGTCCCTTTCCCACGGGACCGGAGTCCGACACGCTGCGGATGGTTCGAGTACGGTCCCGGACTGGTGCTTCTTCGCCAGACTGCCATCAGCACGCCGGTCACGGGTGGCGATCCACCAAGATATGCATATATCTGTCGCCCAATGCGGTGAACTCTGCCGCGGCAGAGCGTTTTTGGACAGCCCATAAGGACGGCCCATAAAGACGGTCCACAGGGACGGTCCATCAAGGACGATCCATGGGGAGCAAGGAGGAGCCCATGCAGCACGGTCCCGCGGTGCGCCGCCGAAAGCTGGGCGCGGAACTGCGCAGTCTGCGCGCCCGGGCGGGGCTCACGAGCGGTGAGGCGGCCCGGCTCGTCGGCTGGCACCAGTCCAAGGTAAGCCGTATCGAGACCGGCACCAGTGGTACGAAACCGGCCGATGTGCGGTTACTTCTCGACGCCTACGGCGTGACGGACCCACAACTGCGGGACCTGATGACGGCGTTGGCCGGCTCGGAGGAGAGCGGGGGCCGGGACCACTGGTGGCACGCCTATCGCGGGGTCCTGCCGGCCGCCTACCGGGACTTCATCAGTCTGGAGTCGCAGGCCGGCGTGATGCGCACGCTGGAGACGACCGTGGTCCCGGGGCTGCTCCAGACGGCCGAGTACGCGCGCGCGGTGACCCGGGCGGCGGTGGAGGGCGCGGACGAGGACCAGCTGGACACGCTGGTGGAGGTGCGGATCGCCCGCCAGGACGTGCTGCACCGGCAGCCGCCGCTCAGGCTGACAGCGGTGCTGGACGAGGCGGTGCTGCGGCGGGAGGTGGGCGGCCCCGAGGTGATGGAGCACCAGCTCGTCCGGCTGATGGAGGCGGCGCACCTGCCCCAAGTCCGGCTTCAGGTACTGCCGTTCGCGGCCGGCGCCCATATCGGCGTCACCGGCCCTTTCGTTATTTTCTCATTTTCGAGCGCTCCCGATCTGGATGTGGTTGTTCTCGACCACTTGACGAGTAGCCTCTACCTCGAACGGAAAGAAGACCTCGAGGCCTACACCGAGGCCTTCAACGCCCTTCGGGCGCATGCCCTTTCGCCCGGGGAATCACTGGAATACATCGCCGCGATAGCTGACGGCGCGTAGGGAGGCACCATGACTGCTCTGCCTCGGAACGTACTTCGGACCGTACCTCTCAGCACCGACCCCCACGCTCTCCCTCAGGTGCGGTGGCTGCGCAGCAGCTACAGCACGGGAGCGAACAACTGCGTGGAGACGGCCCGGCCGGCCCTCGGGCCCTGCGCCGGACTGCTCGCCGTACGCGACTCCAAGGACCCGGACGGGCCCGCCCTGCTCTTCTCCCCCGAGAGCTGGTCGGGTTTCACCGCCGCGTTCCGCTGATCACCGTCGCCTGATCACCTTCCGAACACAGCCACCTGTCAGCAGGGGCGACCCACGGCCGTGTCACGCCGACTCATGGTCGCGTCTCCCCGATCACCCGTACAGCGCGATCCAGCTCGGCCCCGGAGAGGTCGGCGCGGGCGGTCAGCCTGAGGCGTGAGATGCCGTCGGGCACGGAGGGAGGACGGAAACAGCCCACGGCGAGGCCTGCCGACCGGCAGTCCGCCGCCCACTGCACGGCCTCCTCCGGGGACGGCGCACGCACGGAGACGACCGCGGCGTCCGGACGTACCGCCTCCAGGCCCGCGGCCGTCAGCCGCTCGTGCAGTTCGGTCGCCACCGCACGCGCGCGTGCCGCCCGCCCGGGCTCCCGGCGCAGCAGCCGGAGCGCCGCGAGGGCCGCGCCCGCCGCCGCCGGCGCCAGACCCGTGTCGAAGATGAAGGTCCGGGCCGCGTTGACCAGATGGTCGATCACCCGCGCGGGCCCCAGCACCGCCCCGCCCTGACTGCCGAGCGACTTCGACAGCGTCACCGTGACGACGACGTCCTCGGCACCGGCCAGTCCCACCGCGTACGGGGCGCCCTGGCCGCCGTCGCCCAGCACACCGAGGCCGTGCGCGTCGTCCACCACCAGCCCCGCGCCGTGCTCCCGGCAGGCGGCGGCGAGGGCGGCCAGCGGGGCGGCGTCGCCGTCGACCGAGAAGACCGTGTCGGAGACGGCCACCGCCGGGCCGTCGTGCGTGCCGAGCGCCTTGCGCACGGCGTCCGGGTCGGCGTGCGCCACGACCTGGGTGGTGCCCCGGGCCAGGCGGCAGCCGTCGATGAGCGAGGCGTGGTTGCCCGCGTCCGAGACGATCAGCGAGCCGTGCGGGGCCAGCGCGGTGACCGCGGCCAGGTTCGCGGCGTACCCGGAGGAGAAGACGAGCGCCGCCTCGACACCGCAGAAGGCGGCCAGCTCCCGCTCCAGCTCGGTGTGCAGCTCGGTGGTTCCGGTGACCAGCCGGGAGCCGGTCGATCCGCCGCCCCAGGTCCGCGCGGCCGCCGCGGCGCCCTCCCGGACCTCCCGGTGGCGGGACAGGCCCAGGTAGTCGTTGCTCGCGAGATCGAGCAGCGGGGAGTCGGCCGGACGGGGCCGCAACGTCCGTACGAGTCCGGCCCGGCGGCGCGCGGCCGCCTGTTCGTCGATCCAGCCGAACGCCATGGCTCCTCCGGGGCTTTTGTAGGTAGCGGACAGACCCTAGCGTCACGGACCGCTACCCACGGTGTGGCAATACCCACACGTCGAACCGGGTGTGTTGTGTGATCCCTACCTTGGCCCGGGGCGGTCCCGTAGGACAGGATCGGCTCTCATGGACCTGCTGAACACGCTGGTGGACAAGGGGCTTCGGCGCGAGCTGCCGACCCGCGAGGAAGCGCTGGCCGTCCTCGCCACTTCCGACGACGACGTGCTGGACGTGGTGGCCGCGGCCGGGAAGGTGCGCCGGCACTGGTTCGGCCGACGGGTGAAACTCAACTACCTCGTCAACCTCAAGTCGGGCCTGTGCCCCGAGGACTGCTCCTACTGCTCCCAGCGGCTCGGCTCCACGGCCGGGATCCTGAAGTACACCTGGCTCAAGCCCGACGAGGCGTCGAAGGCCGCGGCGGCCGGGCTCGCGGGCGGGGCCAAGCGGGTCTGTCTGGTGGCGTCCGGGCGCGGTCCGACCGACCGTGACGTGGACCGCGTCTCTGAGACCATCAAGGCCATCAAGGACCAGAACGAGGGCGTCGAGGTGTGCGCCTGTCTGGGCCTGCTCTCCGACGGCCAGGCCGAACGGCTGCGCGAGGCGGGCGCGGACGCCTACAACCACAACCTCAACACCTCCGAGGCGACGTACGGGGACATCACCACCACCCACACGTACGCCGACCGGGTGGACACGGTCTCCAAGGCGCACGCGGCGGGTCTGTCGGCCTGCTCGGGTCTGATCGCGGGCATGGGCGAGTCGGACGAGGACCTGGTGGACGTGGTCTTCTCGCTGCGCGAGCTGGACCCGGACTCGGTGCCGGTCAACTTCCTCATCCCGGTCGAGGGCACCCCGCTGGGCAAGGAGTGGAACCTCACCCCGCAGCGCTGTCTGCGGATCCTGGCGATGGTCCGGTTCGTCTGCCCGGACGTCGAGGTGCGGATCGCGGGCGGCCGTGAGGTGCATCTGCGCACCCAGCAGCCCCTCGCGCTGCACCTGGCCAACTCGATCTTCCTCGGCGACTACCTCACCACCGAGGGCCAGGCCGGCAAGGCCGACCTGGAGATGATCGCGGACGCGGGCTTCGAGGTGGAGGGCGCGGGCGAGATCACCCTGCCGGAGCACCGGGCGACGGCGGGCGGGGGCGGGTGCGGGTCGCACGCGGAGGCGGGCTGCGGGTCGCACGCGGAGGCGGGCTGCGGGTCGCACGCGGAGGCGGGCTGCGGTTCCGTCTGCGGTTCGCACGAGGGCGGCTCGGTGTGCGGTACGGCCGCTGCCGCCGCCCCGGCCGGTGAGCCCCGTACGGACCTGGTCGCCGTACGCCGCCGCGGCGCCGGCACCGACCTCGCGCCCAATGCCTGAGCCGACCGGACTGCCCGTCGCCGGGCTACTGGAACTGGACCGGCGGCACGTCTGGCATCCGTACGGTCCGATGCCCGGCCGGGTCGACCCGCTCGTCGTGGAGTCGGCGAGCGGGGTGCGGCTGCGCCTCGCGGACGGCTCGGGCGAGCTGGTCGACGGCATGTCGTCCTGGTGGTCGGCGATCCACGGCTACCGGCACCCCGTGCTCGACGAGGCCGCGCGCGAGCAGCTCGGCCGGATGAGCCACGTCATGTTCGGCGGGCTCACGCACGAGCCCGCCGTCCGGCTGGCGAAGCTCCTTGTCGACATGTCTCCCGACGGCCTCGAGCATGTCTTCCTCGCCGACTCCGGTTCGGTGTCGGTCGAGGTCGCGGTGAAGATGTGCCTGCAGTACTGGCGTTCGCTCGGCCGCCCGGGCAAGCAGCGGCTGCTGACCTGGCGCGGCGGCTACCACGGCGACACCTGGCAGCCGATGTCGGTGTGCGACCCGGAGGGCGGGATGCACGAGCTGTGGAGCGGGGTGCTGCCCCGTCAGGTCTTCGTGGACCCGCCGCCCGTCGAGTACGAGGAGGCGTACGCCGATCAGCTGCGCGCCGCGATCGAACGGCACGCGGACGAACTGGCCGCGGTGATCGTGGAGCCGGTGGTGCAGGGCGCGGGCGGGATGCGCTTCCACTCCCCCGCGTATCTGCGCGTGCTGCGCGAGGCGTGCGACGCGCACGACGTGCTGCTGGTGTTCGACGAGATCGCGACCGGGTTCGGGCGCACGGGTGCGCTGTTCGCGGCGGACCACGCGGCGGTGACGCCGGACGTGATGTGCGTGGGCAAGGCCCTGACCGGCGGTTACCTGACCATGGCGGCGACGTTGTGCACCTCCCGGGTGGCCGCCGGGATCTCGCGGGGCGAGGTGCCGGTGCTGGCCCACGGCCCGACGTTCATGGGCAACCCCCTCGCCGCCTCCGTCGCCTGCGCCTCGATCGGGCTGCTGCTCGGCCAGGACTGGCTCGCGGAGGTCAAGCGGATCGAGACGGGACTGCGGAACGGGCTGGCGGAGGCCGCCGGGATCCCGGGCGTGCGGGACGTACGGGTCCTCGGCGCCATCGGCGTCGTCCAGCTGGACCATCCGGTGGACATGAAGGCCGCCACCTCGGCGGCCGTGCAGGAGGGCGTGTGGCTGCGGCCGTTCCGCGACCTCGTCTACACGATGCCGCCGTACGTCACCGGCGACGCGGACGTGGCACGGATCGCGCGCGCGGTGTGCGCCGCGGCGCGGGAGGGATGAGCATGCCGATCCTGGTGATCACCGGCACGGGCACGGAGGTCGGCAAGACCGTCACCACGGCGGCCATGGCCGCCTCCGCGCTCGCGGCGGGCCGCACGGTGGCCGTCCTGAAGGCCGCGCAGACCGGTGTACGGCCCGATGAGCGCGGTGACGCCGACGAGGTCGCGCGGCTCGCGGGCGCGGTCACGACGGCCGAGTGCGCGCGCTATCCCGAGCCGCTCGCCCCGGCGACGGCGGCCCGGCGGGCGGGACTGCCCCCGGTGCGGCCGTACGACGTGGTGGAGGCGGCGCAGAAGCTGGCCACGGAGCACGACCTGGTGCTCGTCGAGGGGGCGGGCGGGCTGCTCGTACGGTTCGACGAGACGGGCGGCACGCTGGCCGACGTGGCCCAGTCGCTGCGGGCGCCGGTGCTGGTGGTGGCCTCGGCGGGCCTGGGCACCCTGAACACCACGGAACTGACGGCCCGTGAACTGCGCGCACGCGGCGTGGAGCTGCTGGGCGTGGTGATCGGCGGCTGGCCCGACTCCGCCGATCTGGCGATGCGCTGCAATGTCACCGACCTGCCGGAGGTCGCCGGGGCGCCGCTCTTGGGTGCCCTCCCGATGGGCGTGGGCGCGCTGGCCCCGGCCGACTTCCGCACGGCGGCACCGGGCTGGCTGGCGCCACGCCTGGACGGCACCTGGAAGGCATCAGCCTTCCGAGAGAGGGCAACAACAGCACCGTAAGGGGCGCGGGGCTGTATTGATTTGCGGCTCCGCCGCGTGGGCGCGATCAGCCACAACGCACCCGCAGACGAAAACGACGCATCTCGCTCATTCCGCCTCCGCCAGGAGCCGTACCAGCTCGATGCGGGAGCGAATCCCGAGGCGGGTGAAGACCCCGCGCAGATGGTGGTCGATGGTGCGGGGGCTGAGAGCGAGCCGCGCGGCGATCTCCCGATTGGTGGCACCCTCGGCGGCCATGCGCGCGACCATGAGCTGCTGGGCGGTCAGCCGGGCTGTGGCGGTGTCACCGCCGTGGGCGGCGGTGGCGGGCGCGCCCAGGGCGCGCAGCTCCGCGCGGGCCGCCTCCGCACAGTGCGGCGCCCCGAAGGACTCGAAGGCCTCACGCGCACTGTGCAGCCGGTCCCGGGCCTCCGCGCGGCGCCGCAGCCGCCGCAGGGCGCTGCCGAACAGCAGTTCCGTGCGGGCGCGTTCGAAGGCGCGGGTGCCGTCGGCGTGCAGGCCGAGGGCGATGCGGTAGTGGTCGAGGGCCTCGGCGCCCGGGGTGAGCAGGGCCTGGCAGCGGGCGCTGAGGGCGAGGTCGTCGGGGCTGCGGACGGCGCGCGCCCAGCGGTCGTAGTCGGCGTGGGCGGCGCGGGCGATCCGGGTGTCGCCGGCGCGTACGGCGGCCTCCACGTAGTGCGGGGTGGCCAGATGGCGGACGGCCCGGTGGCCGTGGCCCGGGCCGAAGGCGGCGAGGGCGCGCAGCCGGGCCGCGGCGGCGCCGTAGCGTCCGGAGCCGAGGTCGAGGAAGGCGAGCGCCCACTGGGCGAGGGCACCGGGCAGCCCGAGACCGTGTGCGAGGGCGTAGGAGCGGGCCGCCGCGGCGCGTTCCCGGCACAGGTCGCCGTCGCCGGTGAGCGCGGCGAACATCGCGAGGGCGGCCTGCAGATGGCAGGCGCCGTTGTCCTGTCCGGTGGCGTACGACTGCCGTAGGGCGTCCAGCGCGGCGGCCTCGGCGGCTTGCGGGCGGCCGGTCCAGAAGTCGGCGTAGGCGCGGAACTCCATGGCCTGGGAGACGCCCGGGGTCAGGCCCCGGGCCCGGGCGGCGGCGGCCGCGCGGACGGTGGCGGTGGCGGCGCGGGTGTGGTCGCCGAGCATCAGGGCGGCGATACCGGCGTGCAGCAGCCGGGTGGGGTCACCGCCCGGCCCGCATCGACCGGCGGTCGCCTCCAGCAGGTCGCGGGCGTCCCCGTACCGCCCGTCGACGGCGGCGGCGAGGGCCGGAAGCACCCCCGGGGGCTCGACGCCCAGCCGCCGCGCGACGACCATCGCTTCCCTGCATCGCCGCAGGTCACCGGTGTAGATGGCGGCTTCGGTGGCAGCGGCGAGGAGATGTTCGGAGTGGGGGTCTACGGCGTGGGGGTCTACGGCGTGGGGGTCTACGGCGAGGGGGAGCCGGGGGCGGTCGGCGGGCGGCGTGGTCGGGGTGGTCGGGGCGGATGCGGTACCGGGGGTCGTCATGGCCTGCCCGCTGTGGGCACGCCCGCGTGCCGCCCCGGCCAGCAGCGCGTCGAAGGCCTCCCCGGCCTGGCCGGTACGCAGGGCGAGAACGCCGGTGAGGGCGTCGGTGTTGGTGCGGGCGGCGAGGGTGCGGGCCTGGTCGGTGTCGCCGGCGTGCCAGGCGTCGGCGGCCGCGCGGGCAAGGAGGCGGGACTGTTCGCGGGGGTCGGTGCGCAGCGCGGCGGCGCGTGCGGTGAGGGCGGCGGCGAGGGCCGGGTCGGCGGACCGGCGGGCCCGGTCGGCGGCGGCCGTCAGCTCGGCGGCGAGCCGTCCGCTGGGGCCGAGCGCGCCCGCGCCCCGGTGCCAGGAGCGGCGGGGCAGTTCGGTGTCGTCGTGCAGGACGCGGGCGAGCAGCCGGTGGGCGTCGCGCCGGTCGGCCGGTGCGGCCGTCTCGTAGGCGGCGATCCGGGTCCAGGCGTCGCGGAAGCCGACCCCGCCCGCGGTGGCGTATGCGATGCCGGCCGTCTCGGCGGCCTCCAGCGGGCGGGTGTCGAGGCGGGCGGCGGCCACGGCACGCAGGAAGGCGTGGGTGGCGACCGGGTACTGGTCGGCGGCGGCGAGGAGCAGCAGCAGCCGGGTGTCGTCGGGCAGGGCGCGGATCTCCCGGCGGTAGCCGTGCAGCAGGCCGGGGGCGAGGTCGGCGGGGTCGGTCGGCAGGGGGTCCAGGCCGGCGGCCTGACGGTCGGTGAGCCGCGCCGCGAGTTCGGCGGCGGCGCGCTGATCGCCGTACACGAGACGCAGCACGCGCACCCGGACGCCCTCGGGGAGGGACACGGCCGGGCGCCGCCACGGGTCCGGGAGCGGAGGTGGCGAAGTGCCGTCGAGACGTGGGGGGTTTACAGGAGTCACCACGCGATTGACGTTACTGGCGGGTTACTTGAACAGTAAAGACCGGCGATTTCACCGATGCGGCGCGCGTAGACCCGATCGGACACTCCTGGCAACCCCACCCGTTTCAGGAGGCATCATGCAGCGCGCCAAGCGTCGCATCGCCACGGTCCTCACGGCCGCGGCCTCTTCGCTCCTTCTGTCACTGTCGTTCTCCGCCCCCACCGCCCAGGCGGCGACCCACGACCCGGTCGTGTTCGTACACGGTCTCAGCAGCTCGTCCAGCAGCTGGGACGACTGGGTCGCCGACTTCAAGGCCGACGGCTACACGTCCGCCGAGCTGGACGCGTGGACGTACAGCTGGTCCCAGTCGAACGCCACCACGGCCTCGCAGCTGTCCACCGAGATCAAGAACGTGCTGGCGAGAACCGGTGCGAGCAAGGTCGACGTGGTCGTCCACTCGATGGGCGCCCTCAGCTCCCGCTACTACCTCAAGAACCTCGGCGGCACGGCGTACGTGGACGACTTCGTCTCCGTCGCGGGCACCAACCACGGTACGTCGGTCGCCTCCTGGTGCAGCTGGCTGTACACCTCCTGCGCGGAGATGGTCACCGGCAGCTCGTTCCTCACCTCGCTCAACTCCGGTGACGAGACCCCGGGCAGCGTCAGCTACGCGACCTACTGGTCGAACTGCGACGCCGCCATCGACCCGGACTCCTCTGCGCTGCTGAGCGGGGCCACCAACGTCGGTGTCGGGTGCATCTCGCACAACGACATGAACAACGACTACGGCGTGTACGAGCAGGTGCGCGACTTCATCCAGTGACGCACCGGTTGGTCCGGTGACACCCGTGTGAAGGACAGCGGGGGTGCGGCGGCTCCCTCCGGGGGAGAATCCGGGTAGGCCCGTCCTGCCCGGGAGGTCGTCATGCCGATACGGTCCGCCGGCTCCGGCCGACTGCCCGGTGACCCCGTCCACCACCCGCTGTTCGCCCGTTTCTATGCCGCGCTCGGTTCGGCGGCGGAGACCCGGGCCGGTCTCGCCGGAGTGCGGGACAGGCTGCTCGGCGGGCTCTCCGGCCGTGTCATCGAGATCGGCGCGGGCAACGGACTGAACTTCGCGCACTATCCGGGTGCCGTCTCGGAGGTCGTCGCGATCGAACCGGAGCGCCGGATGCGGCAGCTGGCGCTGGAGGCGGCGCTGCGCGCCGGGGTGCCGGTGGACGTGGTGCCCGGCGTGGCGGAGGCGCTGCCGGTCAAGAGCGAGGCGTTCGACGCGGCGGTGGTCTCGCTGGTGCTGTGCAGCGTACGGGACGTGCCGCGCGCGCTGGCCGAGCTGCGGCGGGTGCTACGGCCCGGCGGTGAGCTGCGGTTCCTCGAACACGGCCCCGGTGGCGGCCCGGCGATGCGCGCCACCCAGCGTGCCCTGGACCGCACGGTCTGGCCGTCCCTCGCGGGCGGCTGCCATCTGACCCGGGACACGGTCGGCGCGCTGCGCGACGCCGGGTTCGAACTCGGCCCGTACCGGCGGATGCTGCTGCCGGAGAAGGGGCCGCGGTTCCCCTTCTCCTACGCCGTACTCGGCACGGCCCGCAGGCCCGCGTAGGGCGTGTCCGCCCGGCAGGCTGGGGCCAACAGGCGCTGGCCTCAAGCAGCCCTCACAGGCTCCACTGGCGCAGCTCCTGCGCGATGTCGGCCACCGACGCGTCACCGGTCTTGACCAACCGGGCCAGATCCCGCACCTGTTCGGGCGAGGTGGCCACCTTCAGACCGCTGGCCACGAGGTAGGCGTAGGCGACCGCGCAGGCGAACAGCGCGTTGGAGCGCTCCAGCGCGGGCACATGGATGAGGAGTTGGAGCAGCGCGGCCGCACGGGCCGGAGGGTCGGTGTATACGGGGACGTCGAATATCTCGGCCTGGTGACGGGCCACGGCGGCGATCAGGGCGCCCCAGTCGGTGACCTGGGGGTCACCCGGGGTCTGCTGTTCGGCGAGCATGAGGAGCCAGGCGAGATCGATACGGAGGTCGCTCAAGGGATCAGCGGCGGCCTTCCGGCACGGTGCCCTCACGGTCCGCGCCGAACTCCTCGGCGAAGACGCTCTCGTACTGCTTCATGAAGTCGGCGGCGGCCTCCACGAAGGTGTGGCCCACCTCCCCGGCGTCCTGTCTGACCAGTTCCTCTATGTAGCGGTTGACGCTCATGCCGCGCGCCGTGGCCCGCTCGCGGGCGGCGCGGGCGGTGCCCTCGTCCACGCGTACGTTCAGCTGGGTCTTCGCCATACCTTCGACGCTAGCGCGAGGGCGCTAGCGCGGCAAGGGCGCGCCGGAGGCGAAAAGGGATACCGGCTGTGCGCCGGGTCACACTACTCTCGGCACGGTCCACCCGAACGAGGAGGCAGTCTTGTCCACAGCGGCCTTGTCCACACCCGACGGGATCGCGGCCCGAGCCCAGGGACTCACCAAGGCGTACGGTTCCGGCGAGACCACGGTGCTGGCCCTGGACTCCGTGGACGTGAGCATCGCGCGGGGCCGGTTCACCACGGTCATGGGGCCCTCGGGGTCCGGGAAGTCCACGCTGATGCACTGTCTGGCCGGGCTCGACACCGTCTCGGCGGGTCAGGTCTGGCTCGGCGACACGGAGATCACGGGCCTGAGGGAGCGGGAGCTGACCCGGCTCAGGCGGGACCGGATCGGGTTCATGTTCCAGTCGTTCAACCTGATCCCGACGCTGAACGCGGCCGAGAACATCACGCTGCCCATGGACATCGCGGGCCGCAAGCCCGACGAGAAGTGGCTGGACCAGGTCGTCGACACGCTCGGGCTGCGGGAGCGCCTTGGGCACCGGCCGTCCCAGCTCTCCGGCGGTCAGCAGCAGCGCGTGGCCTGCGCCCGGGCGCTGGTCTCCCGCCCCGAACTGATCTTCGCGGACGAGCCGACCGGCAACCTGGACTCGCGGGCCGGCCTTGAGGTCCTCGCGTTCCTGCGCCAGGCGGTGGACGAACTCGGCCAGACGGTCGTCATGGTCACCCACGACCCGAACGCCGCCGCCCACTCCGACCTGGTCCTCTTCCTCGCGGACGGCCGGATAGTGGACGAGATGGAACGGCCTACGGCCGATGCCGTACTCGAACGCATGCGCCTCTTTTCTGGGGGAGACCCCCAGACCCCCGGCTTCGACGTCGGCCGGGCCCCCGTCGTCGACGGCACCGCCCCCGAGGAGGACTGACCCCGTGCTGAAGGCGACCCTCAGGAGTTTCCTCGCGCACAAGGGACGGCTGCTGCTGTCGGCCCTCGCCGTCGTGCTGTCCGTGGCGTTCGTCTCGGGCAGTCTGATCTTCTCGGACACGGTGACCCGTACCTTCGACCGGCTGTTCGCCTCCACCTCGGCGGATGTGACGGTGGAGCCGAAGGACGACCTGAACTCCAACGTGCCGAGCGGCGCGACGCAGACGGTTCCGGCCGCCCTCGCCGGCCAGGTGGCGCGGGTCGACGGGGTCGCCTCCGCGCACGCCGACGTCAGCGTGGAGAACATCACGGTCGTCGACAGCGACCACAAGTCCGTCGGCCCGACCACCGGCGCGCCCACCATCGCCACCGACTGGTACGTCACCGACCGCAGCCCCGTGAAACTGACCTCCGGCCACGCCCCGCAGGGCGCCGGCCAGGCGATGCTGGACGCCGACACCGCCGACAAGAAGCATGTGAAGATCGGCGACACGCTCACCGTGATGGCCCAGCCGGGCTCGTTCGACGTCGAGATCGTCGGCATCGCCACCTTCACCACCACCAACCCGGGCGCGGCCCTCGTCTTCCTCGACCCGAAGGTCGCGGCGACGGAGCTGCTGGGCTCGGCGGACAAGGCGACCGGCGTCTCGGTCGACGCGGCGCCGGGCGTCTCCGACGCGGTGCTCAAGGAGCGCATCACGGCCGCGCTGGGTTCGGGGCCGTACGACGTGAAGACCGCCGACGAGCAGGCCGAGTCCTCGGCCGCGTCCCTGGGCGGCTTCCTCGACGTGATCAAGTACGTGATGCTCGGGTTCGCCGGCATCGCCGTCCTGGTCGGTGTGTTCCTGATCGTCAACACGTTCTCGATGCTGATCGCCCAGCGCACCCGTGAGCTGGGCCTGCTGCGCGCGCTCGGCGCCGACCGCCGTCAGGTACGGCGCTCGGTGCTCACCGAGGCGGTGCTGCTCGGGCTCGTCGGCTCCACTCTGGGCCTCGCGGCCGGCATCGGGCTCGCGGCCGGGCTGATCAAGCTGATGAGCGCGTTCGGCATGAACCTGAAGACCACGGAGATGGTGGTCGGCTGGGGGACTCCGGTGGTGGCGTACGCCGTCGGCGTGGGCGTCACTTTCGTGGCCGCCTACCTCCCGGCCCGTCGCGCGGCCACGGTGTCGCCGATGGCGGCACTCGCGGACGCGGACATCGCCGGCGTGGGCCGGCCGCTGAAGGTGCGCGCGATCGTCGGGTCGGTCGTCGGGGCGCTGGGCGCGGCCGCCCTGCTGGGCTGTGTGACCGCCGCGAAGACGGCGTCCGCGGCCTCCCTGCTGGGCCTGGGCGTGGTCCTGACGCTCATCGCCACCGTGATCGCGGGACCGCTGCTGGTACGGCCGGTGATCCGGGTGCTCGGCGGTGCCTTCCCGGCCCTGTTCGGCCCGGTCGGGCGGATGAGCCAGCGCAACGCCCTGCGCAACCCCCGCCGCACGGGTGCCACCGCCGCGGCGCTGATGGTGGGCCTGGCCCTGGTCGGCGGCATGTCGGTGGCGAGCGCCTCGATGTCGAAGTCGTTCGACGAACAGATCGACAAAACGCTCGGCGCGGACTTCGTGATCCAGAACGCCAACTTCACGCCCTTCTCCCGGGAGGTGACCGACGCGGTCCGCGACACCGACGGCGTCGGCCTCGTCGTACGGCAGCGGTTCGCGCCCCTCGCGGTACGGCTGCCGGACGGCAAGCGGGTCGAGACGACGGCCTCCGGATACGACGACCAGGTCGACGACGTCGCCCACATCACCTACGCCCAGGGCGACTCGGCGGCGGCGCTGGCGGACGGCGCGATCGGCATGGACGTGGACTTCGCGAAGGACCACGGGGTGAAGCTGGGCAGTGTGCTCCCGGTGGAGTTCCCCGGCGACCGCGCGACATCGCTGAAGGTGGGTGCGCTCACCGACCAGGAGGCCGCCGACGGGTTCGGCATGGAAGGCGGACTGTTCCTCGGGATGGGGACCGTCGAGAAGTACGTGCCCGACGGCCAGGACTCCGCGCTGTACGTGAACGCGGCGCCCGGCACGAGCGCCGAGCAGCTGCGGCCCCGGCTGGAGCGGACGCTCGACCCCTATCCGCAGGTCCAGGTGCGTGACCAGGCCGACTACAAGAAGCTGGTCCACGACCAGATCGCCGTTCTGCTCTACCTCGTGTACGCGCTGCTCGGCCTCGCGATCGTCATCGCGGTGCTCGGCGTCGTCAACACCCTGGCGCTGTCGGTCGTGGAGCGGACGCGGGAGATCGGGCTGCTGCGGGCGATCGGTCTGGGCCGGCGCCAGCTGCGGCGGATGATCCGGCTGGAGTCGGTGGTGATCGCGGTGTTCGGCGCGGTCCTGGGGCTGGCGCTGGGGCTGGTGTGGGGTGTCTGCATACAGCAGGTGCTCGCCCTCCAGGGCATGAAGGCGCTGGCCGTCCCGTGGGGCACGATCGTCGCGGTCGTCATCGGCTCGGCGGTGGTGGGCGTCGTGGCCGCCCTGCTCCCGGCCCTGCGCGCGTCCCGGATGAACGTCCTGGCGGCGATCGCCCACGAGTGAGCATCGGCGGTG
>NZ_JBLRVZ010000024.1:0-4553 GCF_048159505.1 Streptomyces sp. T028 | reverse complement strand
CCACCGCCGTAACCGTTTACCAGCCACTGCGGCGTGGGCCGGGACAGGACCCCGGACGACGTGAGTACGGCCCCACCACCCGGCACCGGTCGAGTGGTGGGGCCGGTCTCGTGATCAGTCCCGCGCGGCCTGTGCGAGGGCGATCAGGGCTGCGGAACCCTCCACCGGAAGGTGCACCCGGAGCGTCCGGGCGGCGGCGTCCCAGTCGAGCGCCGTCCGTTCGCCCGGCTCTCCCCGCGCCTCGAAGAGCACCCTGGGCCGGTCGTCCGGCCCGGTCCAGGGCAGGGGGACCGTCAGCGTGGCGGCTGCCCCGGCGCGGCGCCACACCGCCAGCAGCGTCGTACCGTCCTCGGCCGACAGGGCGAGGGCCAGATGGCCGTCGCGCCAGCCGGGCAGGCCCAGCGGCCAGTGCGGGCGGGCGGTCGGCAGGAGGTGGCGGTACCCCTTGTACGTGTTCACGGCTTCACGCACGCGCGCGTGCTGCTCGTCGCTCAGCAGGTCGGGCCGGCCGCTGAGGTGGACACGGCCGAGCAGCGCCGACACCAGCACGGTGGAGAGGTCGGCGTCGGTGTGCTCGGGCTGCGGGTACGCCCAGATCGCGCCCTGTTCCGGGGTGACGGCCGTGGGCGCGGCGGCGGCGATGGCGGGCAGCAGCCGGAAGTCCTGCTGGTCGGTGACGGAGTGGATGGGCAGCCGGGACAGGATCGCGTGGTCGGTGCGGCTGCCACCCGCCGCGCAGCTCTCCAGGGTCAGCCCGGGGTGGCGGTCGAGGACGCCGTCGAGCCAGTCCAGGTAGGCGCGGTTGTGGCCGAGCAGCCCGTCGCCGAGGCCGTCGGCACCGCCGTCGAGGCCAAAGGCGCCGGTGTCCGGGAAACCGTCCGTGCCCGCGCCGATGTCGATGTTGTAGTCGAGCTTGAGGTAGCCCACGCCGTAGTCGCGCACCAGCCGGTCCACGACCGTGTCGAGGTGGGCGCGGGCGGCCGGGTGGCGCAGGTCCAGTTGGTGACGACCCCATTCGACGACCCGGACCCCGTCCCGGCGGAAGAACGCCTCGTCGGGCAGCGCGGCCGCGACGGAGCTGCGCACGCCGACCACCTCCGGCTCCAGCCACAGACCCGGCACCATGCCCGCTTCCCTGATGCGGTCGATGACCTCCCCGAGCCCGCCGGGGAACCGGGTCTCGGACTCCCGCCACTCCCCTACGGCGTCCCACCAGCCGGGCACCCCGCCCGGGCCGACGGTGCCGGGAGGCTCGGGGTCGAACCAGCCGGCGTCGATGCAGAAGACCTCGGAGCCCGCGCGCGCCGCCGCGTCCACGAGCGGCAGCAGCGCCTTCGTGCTGGGCTCGCCCATCAGACTGTTCATGAAGTCGTTGAAGACCACCGGCAGCCCGTCGAGATCGGGATGCGGGCGGCGGGCGGCCCTGCGGTGGCCGGTCAGCGCCGCCACCGCGGCCTGGAAGCCGCCCTCGGGGACGAGTGCGACGGCGACCGGAACAGTAAGGAAGGCTTCCCCGGGCGCCAGCCGGCGCCTCCACTGGTGTTCGCGGTCGGTCGGCCCGGACAGCGCCAGGTACAGGTCGTCGAAGCGGTCGGCGAGTTCGGCGTGCCAGGAGCCGTTGTGCTCGATCTGCCAGGCCAGCGCACGGCCGGTGTCCGGCTCCTCCAGACAGCCCATCGGCAGGTGCTCGGAGGAGGACCAGGATCCGGTGCTGGTCACGGCGATCCGGTTCTTCGAGCCGGTCTGGCCGTACGCCACCATGCCCACGTCGAACAGGCCGCGCTCCGCGAGCGTCGCCCGTGACCAGCGGAACTCGCCGCTCCACGGGTTGCCCGCCAGCCACAGGGCGAGCCCGTCCTCCCAGTGCCGGCCCGGTGGCAGGGTGCGGGCCAGGTTGGACAGCGCGAACGACGACACGTACTCGAGGGGCACTGGGGCGTCTCCCCCGTTCTCCACCCGGGCCACGGCGTGCAGCACCGGCAACCCGTCGCGGAGCCGGTACTCGGCGGTGACCCGCAGCCCGGTCGTCTCGTCGGCCATCCGGACCCGCAGCGTGCGCAGGCCCGGGACTCGCTCCTCCTCATGGCCGGTGCAGCGCAGGGCACGGGAGAGGGCGCCGTCGACGTGCCGCTTGCCGGAGGTGCCGAGCCGTCCGCCGTCCGTGGTCTGCACCTCGACCAGGGGCAGGGCGCGGTGCGCGAGGGCGGCGCAGAGTTCCGGCTCCCGTTCCGGATCCGGAAGGGAAGGTGCCTCACCGGCGGCCAGCAGTCGCGCGGGCCCGGCGGAATCCAGGGCGAGGAGCAGGGAGAGCTCGGCGTTCCCCCAGCGCAGGTGGGTGATGGTCATGAGGGCGGCTCCGGCCGGGAGGGTGGCTGGGCGGACAGGAAGGAGAACTTACAGTCGATAGAAAACGTTTACCGGCAGCGACGGTATCCACGCACCCCCGACCCGCTCAAGTGGCCGTCCGGATCGTGGAATTCCCCGTCCGGACACTTCGGCCGTGGTGGGATCGCCGTATGTCTGATCTGCGTATACGGGCCGCGACGCCCGACGACCTGGACACCGTCCTCGCCTTCTGGAAGACCGCCGCCGAGGGCACGAGCATCAGCGACGACCGCGCCGGTGTGGAGCGGCTGGTGGCCCGCGATCCCGAGGCGCTGCTCCTGGCCGAGCTGGGCGGTGGGCTGGTGGGCACGGTGATCGCCGGGTTCGACGGGTGAAGGCGGCACCTTCCAACTGCTCTACGACGTACGACGAGGGCGGACCGGAGCGGAAGGGGCGGCTGCTGAGTTCCCGCGCTTCAAGATCCACGACAGCGTCACTCACTCGGCCTCGGTACTGGTGAGCTCGCGTATTCAACTGTCGCCAGTTCACCGAGGAGCCCAGCCCACTGGATACCGTGTGTGATCTCCAGCGGCGTATCGACTCCGGGTGAGCTGCTTGTGCTGGTCCGGGGCCGGTGGCGTTCAGCGGCGCTCGGCGAGGACCTGCCGCCAGGGTTCTCCGGCGCCGCCGGGGCCGCTTGGGCCTCGACCTCGGGCAGCCGTGATTCAGCGGTACTGCTCCGGAATTTCCATCTCGTCTGAACCGTCGGAGATGTACTCCACCCCCGGGTTCGCGACCTCGGCAACGACGATCCAGGGTCTGTGCCCCTCCACTTCGCAGACCGCGTGCAGGCGCAGTTTCGCCTCCCTGTGGACGATCGCGAAATTCCCCAGGCGGAAGTTCACGTAATTCCCCAGCTATTGACGTGAGCTGACGGTGAGGCAGACCGTGAGCTGTTTCCAACCTCAGCTTGAGCAGGTCAGATGCAAGGTGAGGACCGCACCCGCAGCAACCGCTTCAAGCGCTGAACACTTCGCGAAGTGCTGCAGGCGGTCGCGAGCTGGCAGGTCGGCAACGACGACGACGAAAGGCGGATCAGCGCGCCGGCTCAGACGTGCCTCGCGCCTGGTCACGGCTGGCGACCACCAGGTATCCATCGCTCTCGGGGTCGAAGGTGGTGGTCTGCACCGTGAGCCCAACGCTCCGCAACTGCGCCACGAGGCCCTCGTACCGGTAGGGCCAGATGGACAACCGCTCCGAGCAGGCTCGCACTGCCCCATCCGGCTCGATCTGGGCGACCACGATCTCGAGGAAGTGTTCCTGCTCCCAGTGCTGCTCGATCTGCCAGTAGTAGCTGATGACCGCATCGCGGTCGTTGCGGCGGATGAGTCGATCGCGGACGTCTACCCGTGAGCCGGCGGAGCGCACGAGCTCCCAGTTGCGTGACGTGAGCACGAGGCGTCCGCCCGGATTCAGCAGCCGCGACATCGCGTCCAGTGCGGCCAGGCGCCCGGCTGCGCCCTCAGCGTGCCCGAGCGAGTTGCCGACACAGAACACCAGATCGAACGTGGAGTCCTCCAGGTGGTCGGGCAGCTCGTCCCAGCTCGCGCGGAGGGCTCGAAGCGAGACACCCTGCTCGTCGGCGGCCTTCTCGGTCCGGCGAACCATCCCACTGCTGGCGTCTGCGGCGACCACGTCAAGGCCAAGACTCGCAAGACCAACGGCGAGCTGGCCGGTTCCACACGCGCAGTCGAGGACGCGCGCGTTGGGCGGCAGAGAGCCCACAACATCGCTGTAGTAAACCGCGGCTGCCTTGGCGGGGGTCAACCTGTCGTCCCCGATCAGCCACTCGTATACGTCGGAAAGCGCCCCATAACCAGCCACCGCGATAACCTCCATCACTCGACGACACGCGGGCTGGACCGCGCCTGCGATTCGGACCTTGCGCCTCGCACTGTGCCGGGCCGTGTCAGCGAAGCATTGAGCAGGACCCAACCACTTCCGGCCGCTGAGACTCCACCGGATTTCGTGGGAAACCGCGACACGCCGCACCGACGCAGGTCCCCACTCCACCGGCGCCCCAACGGCCACGATGGGGACCGCGGCCGGCAAGCGCGCGTTCACCGCGGAGCGCTTTAGCCTCGATCTTTCGCGAGGGTCCGCCGACGGAGTCGGTGGACCCTTTTGCTTTCCGGAGCTGATGGTGGGCAGGCCAGCGGCCCGGTTGT
>NZ_JBLRVZ010000023.1:0-100678 GCF_048159505.1 Streptomyces sp. T028 | reverse complement strand
CGATACTGGATGTATCGGGGTGATCCCGACAACGCGGCGAGCGTGCGTGCCAGGCGTCGCCGGGCAGGCGGGACTTTCGAAACACGCCCTAGGGGAAGGGGTGGGGACTGTGCGTGGGCGAGTGCGGGTGATGCCTCGCTCTTCGCGCAGTTCCCCGCGCCCCTTTGGGGCGCTGCCCTGAGGTGTCTGAGGTGTCTTCGGCCCTTGCTGCCGTCAGTCCTGCGGGGTGAGGCCGAGGTGCCGTCTCATGGCGCTGTACTTGTGCTCCAGCCGTGTGCGGGTCGCCTCGTCGAGTACGGCGAGCCGGCCCGGGTCGGCGTTGTGGGCGAGGTCCGCCGCCTTGACCAGCCGGGCGCCGGGTGTGGCCAGGATCCGCTCCGCGTACGCCTCGGACGGCTCGCCCTCCCGCTTGGTCACGGCGAGGACGACGTCCTTGGTCAGCGGCGCGAGGTCGGCCTGTCGCAGCCACTCCTCGCTCAACGCCCGGTCCTCGACGGCGTCGTGCAGCCAGGCCGCCGCGATCAGTTCCGCACCGCCGCCCCGGGCGCGTACACCCTCGGCGACGGCCCGCAGATGCTCGGTGTACGGCCGGCCGGCCTTGTCCGTCTGCCCGGCGTGCGCGGCACACGCGACGGCCTCGACCTCGGCGAGGCTCATCGTCACGGCGCGCACCTTCCCTCGTGCCCGTGGTGCAGCATGCGAACTCCCCTTCGGCTACCTCTCCGGTGAAGCGGGTCAGTGGAGCGGTGTCGTCGCCACCGTCGCCGCCGTCACCGTCGTCGTAGGGCCCTCGCGGCAGACCAGCAGCAGGGCGCGGTCATCGTTGACGTCCTTGGCGACCGCCTCGATGAGGTGCCAGGCGGCGCCCTGGAAGCCGCCGGCGACATAGCGGTCGGCCTCACCGGTGAGGCGGTCGATGCCCTCGACGATGTCGCGGTCGGAGGTCTCCACCAGTCCGTCGGTGAAGAGCATGAGGACGTCTCCGGGGCGCAGGGAACCCTTCACGGGGTCGAACTGGGCGCCCTCGTAGACGCCCAGCAACGGTCCCTCGGCGGCCTTCTCCTCCCAGCGGCCGCTGCCCGCGCTGAGCTGGAGGCCCGGCGGATGGCCGGCGGAGTAGAGCTCGTAGTCGCCGGAGTCGAGGTCGAGGACGAGGTGGATGGAGGTGGCGAAGCCCTCGTCCCAGTCCTGGCGGAGGAGGTAGCCGTTGGCGGCGGGGAGGAAGGCGTGCGGGGGCAGGGAGCCGAGGAGGCCGCCGAAAGCGCCCGACAACAACAACGCCCTTGATCCCGCGTCCATGCCCTTGCCGGAGACGTCCGTGAGGACGACCTCCATGGTGCGGCCGCCGTTGGTGCGGGCCGCGACGACGAAGTCACCGGAGAAGGACTGGCCGCCGGCCGGGCGCAGGGCCATCTCGCGGTGCCAGCCGTGCGGCAGCTTGGGCAGCTTGCTCTGCACCCGGATGCGTTCGCGCAGGTCGAAGAGCATGGTGCCGCCGCGCCGCCAGGGCACCCCGACCCGGCTGCGGAACTGGGCGATGAGCAGGCCGAAGAAACCGCATGCGGCCACGACCAGGACCACGCCCGGGGTGACCCGGGAGGGTCCCTGGGTGTACGGGCCCAGCTGGACGGACTCGACGATCAGGGCGGTGGCCGCCGCCGCGTACAGACCGAGCAGGCTGGACGGGCGCAGCAGCAGACCGCCGGCGACGATCGGCAGGACCAGCGCGGCCGGTGAGCACCACACCGAGTTGGCGAGTGTGGTGAGCGCGATCAGCGGGACGGTGAGCAGCAGGAAGGCCAGCGCGATCCAGTCCGAACCGTCGCCGCGGAAGTAGTCGACGGCGCTTCTGCGCACGCCGGTGCGGACCCGGTGCATCAAGTGCCTCAACCGGGCCGCCAACGTCTCGGCTTCCGCGCGCCGCTGTCGTCCTTCTGCCATTAGTTCGGGACCCTATCCATCCAACCCACCGCTTGGCACGGGAGGTCCCACTTGTCCCCCGTCCGAGGTTCAACTTCACAGTGAACTTCATGGAAAGCGCTCACGTGGCACGGAGAGAGAAATTCCCTGGCTCGTCCGGCAATCGACTGCTAGGCATGGATGCATGACGACTGGGGCGACGACGACAGGGTCTACAGGCCGCGCGACCTCTTCTGGCGCATCCGCAGACGCTCCCACAGGCGGCACAGGCGGTTCCACAGGTGGTTCCACGGTCCCTGGGGTTGAGCTGCGCGTGCTGCGGCCCGAGGACTGGGACCGGTGGTACGACGTACTGCTGCGGGCCTTCGGCGGGGTCGCGGAGTCGGCGGAGGAACGGGGGCTGTGGCGCCGGATCACCCCCTGCGAGCGGTCGATAGGCGCCTGGGACGGCGAGGAGCTGGTCGGCACGGCGGGGGCGTTCGACTTCCGGCTGACCGTGCCGGGCGGGGCGTCGGTGCCGACGGCGGGCGTGACGATGGTCTCGGTGAGCGCCACGCACCGGCGGCGCGGGCTGCTGACGTCCATGATGCGGCGGCAGTTGGACGACTTGCGGGCGTGGGGCGGGCCCCTCGCCGCCCTGACGGCCTCGGAGCCGATGATCTACGGCCGGTTCGGCTACGCGGCGGCGACCTTCGGTCTGCACGCCGAGATCGACACGAGTCGGGTACGACTGTCCGTACCGGCCGGTACCGACGGCGTACGGCTGCGGTACGTCGATCCGCGCGCCGCGCTGGACACGTGCGAGGAGGTGTACGCGGGGACGGTGGCCGGACGTCCCGGCCTGCTGGCCCGGCGGCCCGGCTGGGAGGGGCTGGGGCTCGTGGACGCGGAGGCCGAGCAGGACGGGGCCTCGCCGGTGCACTGCGTGCTCGCCGAACGGGAGGGGCGGGTGACCGGTTTCGCCCGCTACCGGGTGCGGCCGCAGTACACGGACACGGGGCACAACGGGCAGGTACTGCTGCAGGACCTGGCGGGGCTGGACCCGGTGTCGGAGGCGGCGCTGTGGCGGTTCCTGTTCGGGATCGACCTGACGACCTCGCTGAAGGTGCGGGGGCGGCCGCTGGACGAGGCGTGGCAGTACCAGGTCTCCGACGTCCGCCGGTGCGAACTGAAGGTGCGGGACCAGTTGTACGTACGGCTGGTGGACGTGGGCGCGGCGCTCCAGGCACGGACGTACCAGGCGCCGGTGGACGTGGTGCTGGAGGTCGAGGACGCCTTCTGCCCGTGGAACTCGGGGCGTTGGCGGCTGTCCGGCGATCCGAAGGGCGCGGTGTGCGAGCGTACGGCGGACCCGGCCGACCTCGCTCTGTCGGTACGGGAGCTGGGGGCGGCGTATCTGGGCGGGGTGAGCCTGGCCGCGCTCGGTGCGGGCGGCCGGGTGCGCGAACTGCGGGAGGGGGCGCTGGCGTCGGCGGCCGTGGGCTTCGGATCGCCGGTGGCACCCTGGCTGCCGCACGGCTTCTGAGGCCCCGCCGTTCTTCAGCCCCTCAGCTCTCCAGCTCTTCGACTCTTCAGCTCTTCAGGTCTTCAGGTCTTCAGGTCTTCAGGTCTTCTGGCAGGTGGGGCACCAGAAGAGGTTGCGGGCGGCGAGGTCGGCGGTGCGGATCCCGTCGCCGCAGAGGTGGCAGGGCTGGTGGGTGCGGCGGTAGACGTACACCTCGCCGCCATGGTCGTCGACGCGCGGCGGGCGGCCCATCGCCTCGGGGGTGTGCTCGGGGCGGACGGTGTCGATGCGGTTGTTGCGGACGCCCTCGCGCATGAGGGCGACGAGGTCGGCCCAGATCGCGTCCCACTCGGCGGGGGTGATGTCCCGGCCCGGACGGTACGGGTCGATGTGGTGCCGGAAGAGGACCTCGGCACGGTAGACGTTGCCGACGCCGGCGATGACCTTCTGGTCCATGAGGAGGGCCGCGATCGTCGTACGGCTGCGGGAGACGCGGACGTACGCCTTGGCGGGGTCGGCGTCGGCGCGCAGCGGATCGGGGCCGAGGCGGGCGTGTATGGCCTGTTTCTCGGCGTCCGCGACGAGGGCGCAGGTCGTAGGGCCGCGCAGGTCGACGTACGCGGTGGTGTTCGCGAGGCGGAGGCGGACGGTGTCGGTGGGCGGGGGCGCGGGGGCGGGGCCGAAGGCGACCTTGCCGAAGAGGCCGAGGTGGATGTGGATCCACTCGTCGTCGCGGAAGCCCAGGAAGAGGTGCTTGCCGTGCGCTTCGGTGCCGGTGAGTTCGGCGCCGTCCAGGAGTGCCGCGGCGTCGGAGAACTTGCCCTGGGGGCTGGTCACGCGTGGTGCCGTGCCGGCGAAGCGGTCGGCGTAGTCCTGTGCCAGTCGGTGGATCGTGTGCCCCTCTGGCACGGTGCGTGTTCCTTCCAGCCCCCGTCGGGGCGGTCAGTCCTGCTGCGGGTGGTGGGCCGGGATCGCCGGGAGGTCGCCCGTCGTCTCGTAGTCGGCGAGCATGTCGATGCGGCGGATGTGGCGCTCGTCGCCCGAGAACGGGGTGGCGAGGAACGTCTCGACGAACTTGGTGGCCTCGTCGGTCGTGTGCATGCGGGCGCCGACGGCGACGACGTTGGCGTTGTTGTGCTGGCGGCCGAGGGACGCGGTCTCCTCGCTCCAGGCGAGGGCCGCACGGACGCCCTTCACCTTGTTCGCGGCGATCTGCTCACCGTTGCCGGAACCGCCGATCACGATGCCGAGGGCGTCCTTGTCCGCGGCCGTCCGCTCCGCGGCGCGGAGGCAGAAGGGCGGGTAGTCGTCCTGGGCGTCGTAGATGTGGGGGCCGCAGTCGACCGGGTCGTGGCCCGCCGCCCTGAGCCATTCGACGAGGTGGTTCTTGAGTTCGAAGCCGGCATGGTCCGAGCCGAGATACACGCGCATGGGATGAGTGTGACATGCGGGTCACCGGGTGGCAGCGCCCGCCCTCGCGCGAGTCAGAGCACCGTGAAGCTCTCCTTCACCTCGTCGTACGTCTTCAGGGCGTCCGTCTCCACCGCCGGCTGGTACCAGGTGTTGATCTGGTACGACTTCCCCGCCTGGTCGAAGCCGAGCAGCCGGGCGTGCCAGCGGGTGCCCTGGAGCGTGAAGGTGTACTCCCAGACGACCGCCGGGCGGCCCTTGTACGTCGTCCGCTCCAGGCGGATCTTGTGGTAGTCGCGGCCCTGCTGGGCGTTCTGCTCGGAGGTCCGCCAGCTGTCCATCAGGTCGCCTCGGGCGAGGGAGGACTTGGCGGCGAGTTCCTGGGTGCCGTCGGGAGAGGTGTAGTGCACCTCCGCGCCCGTCTTCACGTCCCGCCGCCAGCCCTTGGGGGTCGCCCAGGCGAAGCCCCCGGCCTCCTGGTGCGCGCCCGGCGGCAGACTCTGCGGCCTGGACGTCCCCTCGACGGTGGAGGACGGGGTCGAGGAGGGCGACGGAGAGGGCTTCGGGGAGGCCCCTTTGGCCGTCTGGTCCCCGTCCCCGCCCGACCAGGGCGCCAGCACCAGTACGACGGTGACGACGACCCCGACGACGGCGACCCCGGCACCTGCCGCGACCCGGCTCCTCCCCCGAGCCCCACGGTGTGCGGCGACCGCGGGGCCGGGAAGCTCACCGTCCGGGGGAACGGGGGCCCGCTCGGTCTCCGCCCGCGCCGGGTCGGCGGGGACACCGGGCTGCTCGGCGGGGAGGCCGAGGCCTTCCAGGGGCACGCCCGGCCGGGTGGGGCCGCGCAGCGCACGAGTCGGGGGGTCGTCCGGGAAGGCCACCGGGCGGAGGGACTCCTCCAGGGCCGGCAGGGAGGGGCGGGCCTCCGGGGACTTCTCCAGGAGGGTGTGCAGGACGTCCGTCAACGGGCCTGCTCCCGCCGGGAGTCGGGGCTCCTCGTAGAGGACCGCGTGCAGGGTCGCCAGTGTGGTGTCGCGGGAGAACGGGGAGTGGCCGGCCAGCGCCGCGCAGAGGGTCGCGCCGAGGGACCAGACATCGGACGGCGGGCCCTGAGGGCGGCCCGAGATGCGCTCCGGGGCCATGTAGTCGGGGGAACCGACCAGCATGCCGACCATGGTCAGCGCCTTGGCGTCCTGGATGGCCGCGATGCCGAAGTCGGTGAGGACGACCCGCCCGCCCCGCTCCACCAGCACGTTCCCCGGCTTGATGTCCCGGTGCAGAACGCCCCCCGCGTGCACCTGCCGCAGCGCCTCCACCAGTCCCAGACCGATCCTGGCCGTCTCGCGCGGCCCCAGCGGTCCCTCCTCGGCCATGACCCGCTCCAGGGAGCGGCCGGCCACCAACTCCATGACGATCCACAGGCGTTCGCCCTCGTCGACGACGTCGTAGACGCGCACCACGTTGGGGTGGTCGATACGGGCGGTGGCCCTGGCCTCGCGCAGGGTGCGCTCCCGGCGGGTGCGGCCGTCCTCGGGGTCCAGGCCGTCGATGCGCATCTCCTTCACGGCGACCTGCCGGTCGAGGACGTCGTCGGTGGCCCGCCACACCCGTCCCATTCCCCCCTGGCCGATGCTCTCGACCAGCCGGTAGCGCCCCGTCACCAGCAGACCCGGAACACCGCCACCCCCCGGACTCCCCAAATTCCCCGGATTCCTCGGATTCCTCGGATCTCCCGGACTCCCCCCAATTCCCGGCAATTCCCTGCACCCCCTCCAATTCCCGTGCCGCCAACACAATGGTCACACTTCACGGCGTACCTGCATAGTGCGGAGAAATCTTGTGGTACCTCTTCAAGTACTGCGAATTCAGACGCAGCCAAGGGGGGCGAACATGAGTTCTCGCCGTTCGGCGACCATCGCCGGATCACTGGTCGCCGCATCTTTCTCGGCGGTGCTGATCCTCTCCGCCCCGGCGGGCGCGGACGACCAGGGGCCCGGCAGCGGCAAGGGGGGAAAGGCCGTCGACGAGGCACCGGCGGGCGTGAGGCTGACCACGCTGCTGCCCGAGCGGATCTCCGTCGACAACAGCTCGCAGGAAACGGCCATCACCGCCACGGTGAGGAATGAGGGGACCAAGGACAGCGGAGAGATCAGGATGTGGATCGTCGGATTCGACGGTCTCACGGTGAAAAACGTCCAGGGCTGCACCGCCATCGCCGAGAAGGATCTCCCGGACGGTTCCAACAGCGGTTACACCTGCCCCATCGACAATCTCGCGGCGGGTGGATCGAAGTCGTACGCCGTCGACGCCACCTTCGATCTCGACAGGACCGGAAAGATCTGTCTGCCCGTGCAGAGCAGCGACGGGAAGAAGACGTTCTGGCAGCAGGGCCCGGTGCCGTTCGGTACGACGAACCCGTCGCCGAACGCCCCCGCCACCCCGCTGCTGCTCGGCACGGACAACGCACCCGCGGCGCCCGGCGGCGACGAGCTGCCGAAGACCGGCGCCGAACAGGACCTGCTGCCGCTCGGCGCGACCGGGCTCACCCTGCTCGCGGCGGGCACGGCCGGACTGTGGTGGACCCGGCGCCGACCGCAGAGCTGAACTCCGGGCGAGGACAGCGCCCCTGAAGGGGCGCGAGGCCGTACCTATGTGCGGCTCCGCCGCGTGGGCGCGACCAGCCACAACGACGCCGCGGACGAACGACGCCACATCGCGGCACCCTCAGCGGAGCGACCGCGCGTCAGCGATCGGCGAACTTCCAGGCAGCCGGCAGCAGCCCCATCGCCAGCAGCGCCTTGACCGCGTCGCCGATCAGGAACGGGGTGAGGCCCACCGAGACCGCGGTGGAGAGGGGGAGGTCCGCCGCGTAGGCGAGGTACGGGACGCCGACGGCGTAGATGATCGCCTCGCCGATCAGCATCGCGCCGGCGGTGCGCCACACCGTGCGGTCCGCGCCCCGGCGGGCCAGGGCACCGACGGCGGCGGAGGCGAGGATCATGCCGAGGATGTAGCCGAAGGAGACGGAGAGCCCGGAGGCGCCGCCCGCGAACCACGGCACCCCGGCGAGGCCGGCCAGCGCGTACAGGACGAGCGCGGAGACACCGCGGCGGGCGCCGAGGGAGGTGCCGACGAGGAGCGCGGCGAAGGTCTGGCCGGTCACCGGGACCGGGGAGCCGGGGACGGGCACCGAGATCTGGGCCGCGAGACCGGTGAGCGCGGCTCCGCCGAGCACGAGCGCGACGTCACGGACGCGGGACGCGGGGAGGAGGTCGGCGAGGACCTGTCCGGGGCGGGCGCTGGCGGCGGCGGTGCTCATGGGGACTCCGCGGGGAGGAGGGGAGGTTGGGGACTCCGTGACGCTATCCCAGGGCCCGTGGAGCCCCCACCGTCAGCGGTCGACAAAGAGGGCGGCCGATGCTTGATGGGATCCACACAAAGGGTGTCCGCTACACCGGCCCAGGCGTGACAACGATCACTGAGGTGAAGAGGTATCGCTCACCGGGCGCCGCGCCGGCGGATTGTGAACTCTCGCCAAACGAATCCTAGCGCTCTGGTCGGATTTACCTTTCCTGCCCTACGCTTCCCACCATGGTTGCCCAGGCCCTGAACCTCACGTCGCGTCGCTATGTCGATCTGCGACGCCAGGGCGCGTCCACCTGTCGCCGCCCGGCCTGAGGCGGGTTCCGGCCCGCCTCGGACTCCGAGACATGTCGGCCCCCCGCCTTTCCGAGGACGGTCATCCATGCCCCGTACCGCGGCACCCCCAACTCCCCCTGCTCCCCTTGCTCCCCGTAAGTCCCCCGTCCCCCGTGTCGCCGACAGCGACCGGCGGCGGACCAGTGCCAGTGTGATCCTGCGGT
This sequence comes from Streptomyces sp. T028, assembly GCF_048159505.1. Taxonomy (NCBI): domain Bacteria; kingdom Bacillati; phylum Actinomycetota; class Actinomycetes; order Kitasatosporales; family Streptomycetaceae; genus Streptomyces; species Streptomyces sp. T028. The sequence continues at coordinate 91,978 of NZ_JBLRVZ010000023.1, read as the reverse complement.
CCGTGCTGGAGCACGGACCGGTCGCGCGCTCCACCATCGCCCGGCTGACCGGGCTGTCCCCGGCCGCCGTCACCGACCACTGCACCCGGCTCACGGCCCTCGGACTCGTCCGGGAGTCGGCCGGGCCCCGGCGCGGCAACGGCGTCGGCCGGCCGCACGTCCCCCTCGACCTGGACGACTCGCGGTTCGTGGTCGGAGGGGTCCATGTGGCCGTGCCGTACACCACGGTCGCGCTGCTCGATCTGCGTGGACGGGTGCTGGCGCGCCGCGAGTTCAGGCATCGCGGTACCGGACCGTACGAGGTGCTGGCGCGGGCGGCCGAGGGGCTGGCGGCGCTGCTGGCGGAGGCCGCGGACAGCCGGCCGCTGGGGGTCGGGGTCGCCGTCGGCGGCTGGGTGGACCGGGACTCCGGGACCGTCGTCGAGCATCCGCTGCTCGGCTGGCGCGAGGTGCCGGTGCGGGAGTCGCTCGGGGCGCGCACCGGGCTGCCGGTCCATGTGGACGGGCACGCACGGGCGTTGGTGAACGCGGAGCGGCTGTTCGGGCGGGCGCGCGGCAGCCGCAGCGTGCTGCATCTGTTCGTGGGGAACGTGGTGGACGCGGCGTTCGCCACCCATGACGAGGTGCACCACGGCCCTCGTTCACAGGCGGGGGCCGTGGCGCATCTGCCGCTGGCCGGCGGCACCGAGGCGTGCTCCTGCGGCCGGACCGGCTGCCTCCAGGTCGAGTTGAGCGAGCGGACGCTGTGCCGGCGGGCCCGTGAGGCGGGGGTCGTGGACGGGGTGAACCCCATGGACGTGCTCGCCGCGGCGGACGCCGGGAACCCGGTCGCGGTCCGGCTGCTGCGGGAGCGGGCGCGGATGACGGGACGGGCGGCGGGGCTGCTGCTGGACGTCCTCAACCCTGAGCGGGTCGTCGTCACCGAGGTGGGTGTGCTGTACCGGGAGGACTGCCTCGCCGCGCTGCGGGAGGAGGTGGGCGCGGAGCGCGCGGGGTGCGTGGCGCCCACCAGTTTCCGGGACTCCGTGCTCGCCGTGGCGGGCGGCGCGGTGGCGCTCGACGTGCTCTATCGCGATCCTCTCGCCGTCTCGAATTAATTCAGAAACTCCGAATATTGACAGGCGTCCCGCAAGGATCGGACGATGATTCCATGAGCTGTCGCACTCTCTGTTGCTGACGCCCCGGTGCGCCGGGAGCGCACCCTTCCTCCTGCCTTTCCTCGCGTGAGTTCCCTTTCTCAGGCACCGTCCTGCCCGGAATTCCGCATGCCCTTTTTTCACCGCTTTCCCTGAGGGGTACTCCCATGCCTTCGACCTATGACCGCCGCCTGTTCCTCGCCTCGCTGCTCGGTGCCGCCGCCGGTGTCGCCGGGCTCAGCGGCTGCGCCGAGAGCAGCGCCGCCACCGCCGGCAAGGGTGCCTCCACGGCTCCGCTCGCCGCCAAGGTGCCCGCCGGCACCAGCCTGAAGATCGCCTCGTACCAGAACGTCCAGCAGTTGCAGTTCAAGCTGGCGAAACTGCCCGAACTGCCGTTCACGGTGTCGAGCTGGGTGAACATCGGGGCCGGTCCGGATGTCATCAACGCCTTCCGGGCGAAATCCCTGGACCTCGCGAACAACGCGGGCATCCCGCCGATCCAGGCGCATTACCAGGGTTACGACGCGAAGATCGTCGCAATCAACATCACCCGTAAGCCGAACTATCTCTTCGCCACCAAGCCCGGCAGCGACATTCACACCGTCGAGGACTTCAAGGGGAAGAGGCTGGCGTTCTCGCAGGGCCAGGCACAGGGCGTCGTGCTGCTGCGGGCGCTGAAGAAGGCGGGCCTGAAGTACGACGACGTGACACTGGTCCCGCTGACGAGCAACCAGTTCCTGACCGCCCTGCAGTCCGGACAGGTCGACATCGCCCCGCTCGCCAACAGCCAGGCGCCCGCCTACCTCCAGCAGTACGGCGCGAAGGGCGCCCGCACGGTCACCACCGACGTCGTCGACCTGCTGAACCTGCTGTGGGCGCCCGTGTCGGTGCTGAACGACAGGGCGAAGGCGGCCGCGGTCGCGGCGTACATCCCGCAGTGGGCCCAGGGCGCGGTGTGGCAGTACGAGAACCCCGACATCTGGAACGAGGAGTTCTATGTCGGGACGCAGAACCTGACCCTCGCCCAGGCGAAGGCGATCTCCGACCTCGCCAACAAGCCGCTGTTCCCGCCGAGCTGGGACGAGGCGATCGCCTGGGAGCAGGAGACCGCCGATCTGCTCGCGGACGGCGGCTTCGTGAAGGAGTTCGACGTCTCCTCCCTCTTCGACCACCGCTTCGAGGGCATCGCCGCGAAGTCCGTACCCGCCGAGTACCGGAGCTGACCGCCATGACCACCACCACCCTGGGCACGGCCGCCCCCGCCGCCGTGGCCGCGCAGCCGGCGCGCCGGCGACGCCGCAGCCTCGCCCCCGGCAGACGCCTGCCCGCCGCCCGGCTCTCCGGGCCCCTCCTCCTGCTCGCCCTGTGGGCCGCCGCCTCCGCCGCGGGCCGCCTCGACCCCGGGGCGATCCCGGCACCCTGGACGGTCCTGGACACCGGTGTCCGTCTGTGGACCGACGGGACCCTGCCCACCGATGTCCTCACCTCCCTCGAACGCGCCGCGTACGGCTTCGCGATCGGTCTGACCGCGGGAGTGGTGCTCGCGCTCGCGTCCGGGCTCAGCCGGACCGGGGAGGCGCTGATCGACGGGACCGTGCAGCTCAACCGGGCGGTCCCGGTCCTCGGGCTGATCCCGCTGTTCATCCTGTGGCTGGGCATCGGCGAGACCTTCAAGATCGCGATCATCGCGATCGTCGTCTACATCCCGATCTATCTGAACACCCATGCCGCGCTGTCCGGCATCGACCACCGGTTCGTCGAACTCGCCGAGGTGCAGGGCCTGTCGAGGCCGGCGTTCATCCGGCAGATCGTGATCCCCGGGGCGCTGCCCGGATTCTTCGTGGGACTCCGGCTCGGTGTCACCGGATCCTGGCTCGGTCTGGTGGTCCTGGAGCAGATCAACGCCACCAGCGGCCTCGGCTACATGATGTTCCAGGCCCAGAACTACGGCCAGTCGGACGTCATCCTCGTCGGTCTGCTGATCTACGGCGTCTTCGGTCTGGTCTCCGACAGCGCGGTCCGTCTCGTCGAACGGAGGGTGCTGTCGTGGCGCCGCACACTGAGCAACTGACCCGTCCCGCCGTACGGTTGCGGGGCCTGACCCGCTCCTTCGACGCGCGGACCGTCCTCGACGGCATCGACCTGGACATCCCCGCCGGACAGTTCGTCGCCCTCCTCGGGCACAGCGGCTCCGGCAAGTCCACCCTGCTGCGGGCGGTCGCGGGCCTGGACCACGAGGTCGCCGGGAGCGGGGAACTGACGGCGCCCGAGCGGGTGTCGGTCGTCTTCCAGGACTCACGGCTGCTGCCCTGGCGGCGGGTGCTGGACAACGTACTGCTGGGGACGGACGGCGCGGAGAAGGGGCGGGCCGCCCTCGCCGAGGTGGGGCTCGCCGGCCGGGAGCGGGCCTGGCCGAACGAACTGTCCGGCGGCGAGGCCCAGCGAGCCGCACTCGCCCGCTCCCTGGTCCGGGAGCCGGAACTCCTGCTGGCGGACGAGCCGTTCGGGGCGCTCGACGCGCTCACCCGGATCAGGATGCACGCCCTGCTGCGCGAGCTGTGGGAGCGCCACCGGCCCTCCGTGCTGCTCGTCACCCACGACGTGGACGAGGCGATCGTGCTCGCCGACCGGGTCCTCGTCCTCGACCACGGCCGTATCGGCCTCGACCTGACCATCGACCGACCCCACCCCCGCTCGTACCGGGATCCGCTGCTCGGCGAGTACCACGAACGGCTGCTGGCCGCGCTGGGCGTCACGGAGGACCACCAATGAGTTCGAGAAAGCTGCACCTCAACGCGTTCCTGATGAACACCGGCCACCACGAGGCGTCCTGGCGGCTGCCGGAGAGCGACCCGAACGCCCACGTCGAGCTGGGACACTACGTCGAGCTCGCCCGGATCGCCGAGCGCGGCACCTTCGACTCCCTCTTCCTCGCCGACGGGCCGCAGCTGTGGAGCAGTGTCGCGCAGCGCCCAGCCGGGGCGCTGGAGCCGCTCACCCTGCTCACCGCCCTCGCGACGGCGACCGAACACATCGGTCTGATCGCCACCGCCTCCACGTCCTACAACTCCCCCTACAACCTGGCCCGCAGGTTCGCCTCGCTGGACATCATCAGCGGTGGCCGGGCGGGCTGGAACATCGTCACCACGGCGGGCGCGGAGGCCGCCCGCAACTTCGGCCTCGACGCGGAGCCCGCGCACGCCGAGCGGTACGCGCGGGCCGCCGAGTTCCTCGACGTGGCGCTGAAGCTCTGGGACAGCTGGGAGGACGACACGGTCCTCGCCGACAAGGCGTCCGGGGTCTGGGGCGACGACGCGAAGATCCATCCGCCCCGGCACCGGGGAACGTACTTCAGTGTCGAGGGTGCCCTCAACGTCCCGCGCAGCCCGCAGGGCTACCCGCTGCTCGTGCAGGCGGGTTCGTCGGAGGACGGCAAGGTGTTCGCGGCCCGGTACGCGGAGGCGGTGTTCACCGCGCAGCAGACGCTCGCCGACGCACAGGCCTTCTACGCCGACCTCAAGGCACGGACGGTCGCGGCCGGCCGCGATCCCGAGCACATCAAGGTGCTGCCCGGCATCGTCCCGGTGATCGGCTCCACGGAGGCGGAGGCGCGGGCGAGCGAGCAGGTGCTGGAGGACCACATCGTGCACCGGCACGGGGTCGCCAATCTGGAGCGACTGCTGCAACTACCCGACGGCTCACTGGAGTTGGACGCCGAGCTGCCGGACGGCCTGCCGTCCGAGGACGCCGTCGAGGGCGCCAAGAGCCGCTACACGCTCGTGGTCGGGCTGGCCCGCCGTGAGCGGCTCACCGTACGGCGGCTGATCGGGCGGCTGGGCGGCGGGCGCGGGCATCTCACCTTCGCGGGGACGCCCGAGCAGGTCGCCGACAAGATCGAGACCTGGTTCACGCGGGGCGCCGCCGACGGCTTCAACATCATGCCCGCCGTCCTGCCCTCCGGCCTGGACGCCTTCGTCGACCACGTCGTCCCCGTCCTGCGCACCCGAGGCCTGCTCCGCACGGAATACGGCCCCCGCCAGACCCTGCGGGAGCGCTACGGCCTGCCGCGCCCCGCCAACCAGTACGTCACGTCCCCCTCCCTCGCCCTCGCCTGAAAGGAACCGCAGCCATGACGCTCGACATCCGCAAGGTCACCGCGAACATCGGCGCCCATGTGTCAGGGGTCGACATCTCCAAGCCCCTCGACGAGGAGACCTACGCCGCCCTCCGTGAGGCGCTCAACGTCCACAAGGCGCTGGTCTTCGACGAGGTGAATCTCGACGACGAGACCCACCAGGCCTTCGTCCGGCACTTCGGCGAGGTCACCACCGCCCACCCGACCGTGGCCTCGGTCGACGGCGCCCCGAACGTCCTGCCCGTCGACAGCGAGCGCGGCCGGGCCGCCAACCACTGGCACACCGACGTGACCTTCGTCCTCAACCCTCCCCAGGCCACCACCCTGCGCAGCCTGACCATCCCGCCGTACGGCGGCGAGACGCTGATCGCCAGCTCCGCGGCGGCCTACCGCGACCTTCCCGAGCCGCTGCGGCGGCTGGCCGACACCCTGTGGGCCGAGCACACCAACGACTACGACTACGCCGTACCGGACGAGGCCCTCGACGAGGAACAGGCCGCCGCCCGCGCCCAGTTCACCTCCATCAAGTACCGCACGGTCCACCCGGTGGTCCGCGTCCACCCCCTGACCGGTGAACGCGGGCTGTTCATCGGCGGGTTCGCCCAGCGGATCGTCGGTCTGTCGGTCGCCGAGTCCCGCAGGATCCTCGATCTGCTCCAGTCGTACGTGACCCGGCCGGAGAACATCCTGCGCCACCGCTGGTCCGAGAACCAGCTTGTCGTCTTCGACAACCGGATCACCCAGCACTACGCCGTCGACAACTACGACAGCGCGCCGCGCCGGCTGCACCGGGTGACGGCCGCCGGTGACGTGCCGGTGGGCGTCGAGGGCAAGGAGAGCCACTCGGTCGAGGGGGACGCGGGGCACTACACGTCCGTGGCCGCGTAGGCAGGGCCCACGCTTGTGGGGTGCCGCTGCGCCCGCCCCAGCGGCACGACTGCCCTCAGCTACGACGACTGCGGGTCAGGGCTTGCGGCCCAGGCCGCCGTGCTGGCCGATCGGGGTCGTGTCGGCACCCGGGGCGGGATGCCACAGGGGGACGGAGACGACACCCGGGTCGACCAGGTCCAGGCCGTCGAAGTAGCCCTCGATCTGCTCGACCGGGCGCAGGAAGTAGGGGACCGCGCCGGTCTCGTTGTAGGCGTCCTGGGCCTGTTCGTAGACGGGGTCGGTGCCCCGGGAGCCCTCGTTGAGGGAGAGGTAGCTGCCGGAGGGGAGCCCCGCCATGAAGGCGCGGACGAGGTCGCGGGCGCGGTCGTAGCCGTCGACGTGGCCGAGGATGCCGCTGAGGATCAGGGCCGTCGGCCGGGAGAGGTCGAGTGTCCGCCCGGCCGCCTGAAGGATGCGCTCGGGCTCGTAGAGGCTGAGGTCCTCGTAGGCGGTCGCGCCCTCGGGGCTGGAGGTGAGCAGGGCGCGGGCGTGGGTGAGGACCAGGGGGTCGTTGTCGACGTAGACGATCTTCGACTCGGGGGCGAGGCGCTGGGCGACCTCATGTGTGTTGTCGACCGTGGGCAGTCCCGTGCCGACGTCGAGGAACTGGCGGATGCCCGCCTCCTCGACCAGATGGGTGATGGAGCGGCCGAGGAAGGCGCGGCTGCTGCGGGCGATGGTGACGATGCCGGGGAAGACCGCGGTGTAGGCGTCACCCGCCGCCTCGTCCACCGGGTAGTTGTCCTTGCCGCCCAGCCAGTAGTTCCAGATGCGGGCCGAGTGGGGTACCGAGGTGTCGATCTCCGTCATGGTGCCCATGGTGCCCCCGCGAGGGCTGCTCGCGGGGGTGATTCCTGCGCAGGAGTTGTCACAGATTGCTGAAGTCGGGGCCCTTGGTTCGGGTGCGCTTGATCTCGTAGAAACCGGGGACCGAGGCGACCGCGACGGTGCCGTCCCACAGGCGGGCGGCCTCCTCGCCCTTGGGGGCGGGGGTGACGACCGGGCCGAAGAAGGCGATCTGCTCGCCGTCGGGGCCGGGGACGGCGATGACCGGGGTGCCGACGTCCTGGCCGACCTTGTCGATGCCCTCCTTGTGGGAGGCACGCAGCTGGGCGTCGAACTCGAAGTCGGTCTGCTCGGCGTACTCGATGAGGGAGGCGGGCAGGCCCACGTCCGCCAGCGCACCCGCGATGGCCTCCACGGTCGGGCCCTCGCCGTTGTTGTGGATACGGGTGCCGAGCGCGGTGTAGAGCGGGCCGAGGACGTCGGCGCCGTGCAGCTGCCAGGCGGCGGTGACCACGCGCACCGGCTGCCAGGCCTTGACCGCGAGCATCTCGCGGTACTCCTCGGGGAGCTCGTCCACCTTGTCCTCGTTGAGGACGGCGAGGCTCATGATGTGCCAGCGCACCTCGATGTCACGGACCTTCTCGACTTCCAGGACCCAGCGGGAGGTCATCCACGCCCAGGGGCACAGCGGGTCGAACCAGAAGTCGACGGGGGTCTTCTCGGACATGTGTCTCCTCAAGAGGACGTGTAAGCGAAAAGGCCTTTCCCGGGGTGAACACCGGCGTCCGTGCCGCACATTCCCTGCTGCTCACGGTCAGGGGCGCGTGGCAGGATCGCTGCTGACGGAAACCGTCCGGCCACCAACGAGGGAGTACCGCCTGTGCCCGGTGAGAACCTGTCCCGCGACGAGGCCCGGGAGCGGGCCGCCCTGCTCTCCGTCGACGGGTACGACGTGTCGCTCGACGTACGGTCGGCCGTGGGTGATTCCGGAGGGGGGCGCACGTTCCGCTCGGTCACCACGATCCGCTTCCGCTGCAACGAGCCGGGCGCCGCGAGCTTCGCCGACCTCATCGCGCCGAGTGTGACGTCCGTCTCCCTCAACGGGCGGGATCTGGACCCCGGCGAGGTGTTCGACGGCTCCCGGATCCTGCTGGAGGACCTGGCCGCCGAGAACGAACTGGTCGTGGACGCGCAGTGCGCCTACTCCCGCACCGGCGAGGGCCTGCACCGCTTCGTCGACCCCGAGGACGGCGAGGTCTACCTCTACACGCAGTACGAGCCGGCCGACTCGCGCCGGGTCTTCGCGAACTTCGAGCAGCCCGACCTCAAGGCCCCGTTCCGCTTCGAGGTGCGGGCACCCGAGGAGTGGACGGTGTGGAGCAACGGCACCGGCGAGCGCACCGACGGGGTGTGGCGGTTCGCGGAGACGAAGCCGATCTCGACGTACATCACCTGTGTGGTGGCGGGCCCCTACCACTACGTCACGGACTCCTACAGCCGTGACCTCGGGGACGGTACGACGCTGGAGATCCCCCTCGGCGCGATGTGCCGCAAGGGTCTCGCGCCCCACTTCGACGCCGAGGACGTCTTCCTGATCACCAAGCAGGGCCTGGACTTCTTCCACGAGCACTTCGACTACCCGTACCCCTTCGGGAAGTACGACCAGGCGTTCGTGCCCGAGTACAACCTGGGGGCGATGGAGAACCCGGGGCTGGTGACCTTCCGGGAGGAGTACATCTTCCGAGGGAAGGTGACCCGGCTGTCGTACGAGAGCCGGGCGACCGTCATCCTGCACGAGATGGCGCACATGTGGTTCGGCGACCTGGTCACCATGGAGTGGTGGGACGACCTGTGGCTGAAGGAGTCCTTCGCGGACTTCATGGGCTCCTTCTCCGTGGTCAACGCGACCCGCTTCACGCAGGGGTGGATCACCTTCGCCAACCGCCGCAAGGCCTGGGCGTACCGCGCCGACCAGCTGCCCTCCACCCACCCCGTCACCGCCGACATCCGCGACCTGCAGGACGCCAAGCTCAACTTCGACGGCATCACCTACGCCAAGGGGGCGTCCGTCCTCAAGCAGCTGGTGGCGTACGTCGGGCAGGACGCGTTCCTGGAGGGTGCCCGCCGCTACTTCAAGCGGCACGCGTACGGCAACACCCGCCTCGGCGACCTGCTGTCGGTGCTCGCGGAGACCAGCGGCCGGGACATGGGGGCGTGGGCGCGGTCCTGGCTGCAGACGGCCGGGGTGAACTCGCTGACCCCGCAGGTACTGCTGGACGCGGAGGGCCGGATCGCCGAGCTCGCGGTGGTGCAGGAGGCCCCGGAGTCGCACCCCGAACTGCGGCCGCACCGGGTGGCGATCGGCCTCTACCGCCGCGAGGAGGGCGCTCTGGTGCGGTACGCGCGCACCGAGGCCGACGTCGACGGTCCGCGTACGGTCGTGACGGACCTGGTGGGCGAGGCGGCCCCGGAGCTGGTGCTGGTCAACGACGACGACCTGACCTACTGCAAGATCCGCTTCGACGAGACCTCGCTGGAGACGCTGCACACCCACCTCGGCGACATCACCGACCCGCTGGCCCGCGCCCTGTGCTGGTCGGCGCTGTGGAACCTCACCCGGGACGCGCTGCTGCCCGCCCGCGACTTCATCGCCCTGGTGCTGCGGTTCGCGGGGCGCGAGTCGGACATCGGGGTGCTGCAGATGCTGCACGCGTGGGCGGAGTCGGCGCTGGTGCACTATGTGGCGCCGCCGCTGCGCGCGACCGGGGCGCGGCTGCTCGCGGAGGGCGCCGAGCGCGAGCTGTACGCCGCCGAGCCGGGCAGCGAGCACCAGCTGGCGTGGGCGCGGTTCTTCGCGCGGACCGCCGAGGACCAGGCCGGCTTCGAACTGCTGCAGGGCCTGCTGGACGGCACCTCGGTGATCGAGGGACTGGAGGTCGACCAGGAGCTGCGGTGGACGTTCCTGGAACCGCTGGTCGCGCACGGGCACGCCGACGAGAAGGCGCTGGAGGCGGAGCTCGCCCGGGACGACACGGCGTCCGGCAGGCGCCACCAGGTCCGCTGCCTCGCCGCCCGCCCCTCGGCGGCGGTCAAGGCGCAGGCCTGGGCGCAGGTCGTGGAGTCCGAGGACCTCTCCAACGCCCTGGTGGAGGCGACGATCGCGGGCTTCGCCCAGCCCTCCCAGCGGGAGCTGCTCGCGCCGTACGCGCAGAAGTACTTCGCGGCGATCGAGCGGGTGTGGTCGGAGCGGTCCATCCAGATCGCGATGACGATCGTCAGGGGCCTGTTCCCCACCCTCCAGGACTCCCCGCAGACCCTGGTCGAGACGGACGTCTGGCTCGCCGCCCACGACACGGCGCCCCCGGCGCTGCGCCGCCTGGTCCTGGAGGCCTGGGACGACCTGGCCCGGGGCCTGCGCGGGCAGGCGTGCGACGCGCGGGCCGAGGAACACCACCAGTAGTTACGGAATTCAGACGATCGGACCCGTAACCCCTGGGACCGCCCGACGGGACCAGGGGTTTTCGACGCCCACTCGGCACCCGAACACCCGTCCTTTAGGACGAGCTTGTCCGGGTTTGTCGACAGGCGTGTAACAGCGGTTAGGGGGCGGAGCGGGCGCGGAATCCCCGTTGCATGAACCACAACACGCCGCTCCCCCCGGCCTCCCCCCGCACACCGCGCCGCCTCTCCCACGACGGCCGGCGCCATGTCCTGACGGCGGCCCAGCTCCGCTCGCACGGCGTCTCCCCCGCCGAGGCCACCGAGCAGTGCCGCCCCGGCGGCCCCTGGCAGCAGCTCCTCCCCGGCGTGTTCATGCTGCACCAGGGGCCGCCGACCAGCGAGGAGCGGCTGCACGCGGTCCTGCTGTACGCCGCCCGCGAGCTGCCGGAGTCGGCGGGGGTGCCGGTCCAGCCGGAGGCCGACGGCCCGCACCGGCCGATGTACCGGGAGGCGATGATCACGGGCCTCGCGGCCCTCACCCTGCACGGCTTCACCTCCGCCCCCGCGCTGTCCGCCCTGGAGCGGATCGACGTCCTGGTCCCCCGCCTGCGCCGACTGCGCTCGACGGGCTGCGCCCACATCGTCCGCACGTCGAGCCTGCCGGCCCCCGAGCAGGCGACGGGGCTTCCCGTGGCGCCCGTCCCCCGGGCGCTGGCCGACGCGGTGGCGGAGCTGACGGACTCCGGCGCGGTACTGCGGCTGCTGTGCGAGGCGGTGCGCGGCGGCTACTGCGAACCGGCGGCCGTGGTACGGGAGTTGACCCACGCGAAGCTGCTGACCCGGCCGCACGTGGTGGACGCGGTGGACTCCCTGCTGGCCGAGGGCAGAGCGATCGCCGAGGACCGGCTCTACCGGATGGTCACCGCGTACGGCCTCCCCGACCCGGTGTGGAACGTGGACCTGCGCCTCCCGGGCGGCCCGCACCTGGGCGGGCTCGACGCGTACTGGCCGGAGCAGGCGGTGGCCGTGGAGCTGGACACGCGGGCGCCCCGCCAGGACGAGGACGCGATGTGGTCCGAGTACGCCCGCAAGCGCGAACACCTGGAGCGGCTGGGCATCACGGTCGTCCACATCACTCCGAGGAAGCTCAGGGACGCGATGGAGCAGCAGGCGGCTGTGGTCCGCACGGCCCTGATGGCCTCGGGGGACCGCGACCCGGCGGCGTATGTCGTGGTGCTGCCCCGGTAGTGAGGGATCGGGGCTCGGCATCAGGAGGGGAGAGGAGGGGGCCGCGGGCAACACCCGGCGGCCCCCTCCTCAGCAGGTCTTCGAGGCTCAGCAGGCCCCGGCCGGACGTCGTCCTGCCGGGGCCTGCTCGGGTGTCAGCGAATTCAGTGCTGACGCGTTGCCTCGTGCAGTCGGTCACGCGCGGCCCTCAGCAGGCCCTGCGACCACTCCGCACGCGTGACTCCCTCGGGCCGTCTCATCGACTCGGCGTGGGTGGCGCCCAGCGCACGGGCGATCGCCTCCACCGCGAAACGCTGCATGAGCTCGTCGTCGTACTCACCACGGCCTTCCTCGGCGAGCTTCAGCAGCGCCCTCAGGAGGTCGGCATCGAACCCGTCGTGCAGGATCTCCCCCGCTCCCGAGACGGCGGCGATAAACGCATCGTCGTCCTCGTCCCACTCGGGGGATCCCAGCAACTCGAGGATCTCCTCCCGGTACTTCGCCCCAACTCTCCAGTGCGCGGTGAGCACCTGCACGGCGAGCGCCGAGACCTCGGGCTCCTCAGGGTGGATCAGATACCCGGCGACCAGCGGCTCGTAGGCCGGGCCGCCCGCACGGGCCACCGCGTACAGCATCCGGTACAGGTCCCGGCCTGCACGGCCTTCGGAGACAGCCTGGGCGATCTCCGCCACCTCCCGCGGCGGGATGGTGCCGTCCTTCGCCCGCGAGATCAGCTGCCTCACGTACTCGTCGCGCGTCACTGTCATGCTCCACTCAACCCCTGGGAACGAACTGCTCGGAGTAGTCCAGCATTCTGCTGGCCCGGCCCAGGTCGGCGACGAGCAGATCCCGCTCCGCGCCACCCGTCTTGGGATGGGCCAGCTTCTTGTTGATGGACCCGATCACTTTGAGCAGGCCGTTCTGGGCGTCCTGCACCTCGTTGACATGATCCCACGGGGTACCGTCCGCCTTCCGTGCGACGACCTCTCCCTTCAGTTCCCGTGCCGCTGCGGTGAGATCCTTCATCTGCACGTGCTCGGAGATCGCGTCGAGCTTGGTGGAGAACGGGGACGCGACCTTGTCCGCGAGCCTGATCGCGTCGGCGATGTTGTCGAGCTGCTTGGGAAGCTTGGCCGCGTCGCCCGCGAGCGGGATGAAGCCGGCCGCGCCGAGGCTGACCCCGACCGCGTCCTTGTCCACGGCCGAGCGACCCAGGTCCGCGGCGTCACATCCGGCGCCGGCTACGGGCACCCAGCCGCAGGCCATCAGGGCGATCTCACCGGCCACACCCCACGACGGTCCCGCGGCGGTCCCCTTGTAGTCGGAGTCCGGAGCCATCCCCGGGCTGGGGCTGGGCGTCGCAGTGGACGTTCCGCCGCTGCCGTACCTCACAGTCGGCAGTGGGCTCGGGCCGGTCTTGAAGTGGACCTTGTACGACACATGGCTGCGGCTGGTGTTGACGGTAAGGGCCAGCGACGAGCCGTCGGGATAGGTGTAGTGGTAGGTCTTCGTGTACGACCATTTCCAACCGCTGCTGCTGTTGGTCCAGGTTTCGGTGCCGCCGTTGCAGGAGCTTGAGGCGCCGCCGCACATTCCGTCGGGGCGCAGGCCCGTGGGGTCGGCGAGCGTGACGGGCGTGTTGTTGACGTAGGCGTAGCCGTTGAGGGACTCGTGGTCGTCGGGCGCGAGGACGGGGTCGACGGAGAGGAAGCGTCCGGTGGCCGGAATTGCTTCGGCGGGGTAGCGGGTGGCCGTGAACGCAGAAAGAGGTCCCCGGTGCCCGCAATCAATCCGGGCACCGGGGACCATGATGCAGTACGTACCTGCCAGGTTCGCAGTGCGAGCCGCGCTACAAGCTCCAGCCCCCACTACCGCGATTCCATCGGAGGCGGAAGTCTGCCCTTTTCAGGCCTATACAGTCACTACAACTCGCACCACTCCCCCAGCTCCTCAGGCATCCCTGCCCGAACGAAATTCTGCACAATACCCCAGGCGTGATCGACGCTCAGGACGAAGTCACCCGTGAATGCTGTCAGATCATCCATGATCGGGACATCAACTGTTGCCTCTGCCGGAACAGTTCCATCACCAATGAGAAGGGACATGCTCTCTTCATTGGTGAATCGATGGATGATCGCGTGATCATCTCGGAAACCCAGGGTCAACTGAGGGAATTCCGTATCCGGCAACCGAACTTCCAGATACCCCTGACCACGGGATCGCAGTTTGTTGAAGTCGCCCGTCAGCTCGGGCAGTTCCGAGCGTCTCTGCCCTGGAGTGAACCGCCCAGATTCCAGTGACGTCATCGACCACACCACACTCATCTTTTCTGCCCCCTCAGGGCCTCGACAAGACAATCCGACCGGCGGCGTCCGCGGAGAAGAGCCCCGTGGTCACGCTGAGGCCGAATTGAGACGTAGGAGGATGGCCATCTCCCCGCTACAGGAAGAGGCCTCCCGACATCTGCCGGAGAGAAAGCGAAGCAGATCCACCCCGCCAGGTCGTCGTGGACGGTTTCGGACTGCCCCAGCGCTCCTCCAATGCTGCGCCGTCGATATCGTCCGCACCGTCGGACTTTGAAAACCGCCTTCTCGGACGACCGTATGCCCGGTGCGCTCCCCGGAAGGGGACGTCGCACCGGGAGCCTGCTTCTACGGGGTACTGTCGGCTATCTCACGTAGAAGGTCTTTGTACTCCGGGTGGCCTCGCACGTAGCAGCATTCACCGCTCTCGGAATCGACGACAACTCCCGGGCTGCCACCGAACCTTGGTCTTCCATTTGGCGCCGATGGGCTGACGGTGATCTGAAAGAGGTAGAGGCCGGTCCTCGAAATCCCGCGAAAGAGGAATCCCCATCGCGATCCATCGATTTCGGGAAAATTACGTGACTCGAATTCTTGTGCAACGAGCATGGCGGTCTCTGAGGTGATCACTGTGCACCGCCCCCCGTATGCATGAACTCCCAGTGATCCCAATCCATGTGCGCGTATCCACCAGTCTGCCGATCAAGGAACTTCACGTTTCTTCCGTGGTTCACTGATCTTCGAAGCGCTCGGCCACGTACCCATCCCGGCGTGTCAAGCCACGAAGTACTGCTGGAGTACTTTCAGGCGGCGTTCCTCGCGGCGGCCGTGGCCGCCTGCAGAAACCTCCGCCGCGATCCGAAAGGGTCCATCAGCAAGCTGACGGACCCTTTCGGATCGTTCGGGGCTAGCGGTACCCCTATTCGAATCTCACAGTGAAGCGGTCGTCCCATCCGAAATCTTCATCCTGCGCTTGAACCCGCAGTAGAAGATCCCGTAGATCGTCAAAAGCGGATACCCCCATAGCGTCTCTACTGGTGTCCGAGTTCCGCCAGATGAGTTCAACGGGTCTTTCGACGTCTGCAGAGAGGCGATCCCATAGGGCTGCCAGATTTGGCCGGTAGTAGGGGCCGAAGTCCAACTCCTCCGCTAGGACCCTGTGGAACTCTTCGGACGAATCAATCTCCGCTCCGTTAATTTCGACGATGATGACCATCACTTCCAATTGGGTATCTGATAGAAGGACTCGTAATGATCGCCCGTAACATAGGCGAGTCCATCACTCGAGTAGAGCAGGCGCGTCCCCGGCTGCTTCGACCGCTTCATGCTGGAGTCGATGCCGATGTCAGCTTCATACCACGTCCGCCCATTCGCCGATGGCAGTTTTCCATCGGAGTTCTGGAAGACATCGCCGCCCAACTGGGCCCCCGGTATCTTATTACCCAGCGCCTTACCAGGCTGCCAGTCTTGCGCGGCCGCCTCCGCTTTGGTCACGTAGTTGCTCGGCAGCTTCCCAGTTGTTCTGAGGTTCTCCACAACGTCATTGGCCAACTGGGCTGTAGAGAGATTCTGCTTGAGGGCTGCGCCCGTCGCCGCCGAAAGCGCGCCAGTCCCCACTACCGCGCTTCCGCCGGATGCGCCGCCGGTCACCATCTCCGCGATTTCCGCGGCGCAGACCGGAGCCGTGGCCAGGCATCCCTCGCCCAGGGTGACGGCCACCGGGGCGGCGACCACGGCCACCGCCACGGCCGAGACTGCGCCCAGGACGACCTTCTGCCAGGTGGCGAGCTTTCCTGCGTCCGGGATGTCGTCGGCGTTGGGGTCGTAGTGCGGGTTCGTTCCCATGGCCCAGCAGGCGTTGCAGTGGCCGTCGTCCTTCTTGGGCTTCGGGTCGGGGCCCTTCTTGAAGACCACCTTCGCCGATTTGACGCCTCCGTCGGTGTGGACGGTGACGGTCATGGTGCCGCTTCCGGTGGTACCGTCCGCGTTCTGGTAGGTGATCTTCTGGGTGTAGGTCTTCGTGTACGACCATTTCCAGCCGCTGCTGGTGTTGGTCCAGGTTTCGGTGCCGCCGTTGCAGCGGCTTGAGGCGCCGCCGCACATTCCGTCGGGGCGCAGGCCTGTGGGGTCGGCGAGTGTGACGGGTGTGTTGTTGGCGTAGGCGTAGCCGTTGAGGGACTCGTGGTCCTCGGGCGCGAGGACGGGGTCGACGGAGAGGAAGCGTCCGGTGGCCGGGTCGTACTCGCGGGCGCCGACGTGAGTGAGTCCGGTGTCGGCGTCGGCGGGTTTGCCGAGGAAGCCCTTGTCGTCGGGCCAGGCTGGTGGTGTCGTGCCGCGGGCCTCGCCGAAGGGCTTGGTGTAGCGACGGGTGATTGCCTGCGTGGTGGCATCCACCGTCATCGAGGCGGTGCCGTGGTGGTCGTCGACCATCCAGGACAGGCCGGTCTCGGTGCGGACGGCGGTGGCGTCGCCTGCCGGGTAGTAGCGCTGGGCGGTGAACTTGTTCGCCGCGGTGTCGTAGTGGAGTTCCTGGCCGGCCAGGTAGAGGACGGTCTTGTCGGGGCCGCGGCGGATGAGGAGTTCGCCGTTGGCGTCGTAGAGGTAGTCGGTGGTCTTGGTGCCTTCGGTGAGGCTGCTGAGTTCTCCTTCGATGTCCCAGACGAGGCTCTGTGCGGTGCCTGTGGGGCCGTAGCGCTTGGTGGTGTTGCCCTGCTCGTCGTACGTCAGGGACTTGGCGGTGCCGCCGTCGACGGTGAGCGAGGTGAGGGTGTGGGGCTGGCCTGCGCCGGAGGCGTTGACGGCGGGGTAGCCGTAGACGGTCGCCGTGTCACCGGTGGTCTTGTGCTCGGTCTGGGTGTCGCGCAGGCCGCCGGGCTTGTAGGTCCAGGTGGTCCAGTACGGGGCCGGTCCGCCGAGCGCGCTCGCTGAGCGGGCGGTGGCGCAGTCGTTGGAGGACGGGGTCCAGGCTTCGGTCAGTCGGCGGTAGCCGTCGTAAGTGAAGCACTGGGTGTCCTTGCCGTTGGCGTTGTCGGTGACCGAGGTGACGTTGCCGGTGGCGTCGTAGAGGTAGTCGACGTCGCTGGTGTAGCCGGTGTTGGTCTGGTCGACGGTGTGGGAGTTGGCCAGGCGGCGGGTGCCGTCCTCGTAGCGGTTGAGGATCTGGAGCTGCTTGGCACCGGTGGAGGTGCCCAGGCGGGTCTCCTCGATCTCGCCGTACGGGGAGTAGCCGATGTTCTGGACGTAGTCGGTCGTGCCTTCGGTGCCGGTGAGCATGCCGAGGTCGTTGTAGCTGTTGGCGACGGTCTCGGCGGGCAGGCCGGCCACCGCGGGCATCGAGGTGGACTGGACGGTGCCGTCCCTGTTGTAGACGGTGGTGGTGGTGGAGGTCTGCGGCGCGCCCGCGACAACCAGGGGGTCGCTGGCGGCGAGTACGGTCTTGGTCCCCTTGGGGCGGCTGAGAGCGTCGTAGCCGGTGACGACCTGGGAGTAGATCTTGCCGGTGGTGCCGCCGACGTACCGGATCGCGGCGGTCGGCTGCCCCTTGGCCAGGGAGTCGTAGGTGAACTTGGTCAGCTGGTGGGCGTTGTCCTTCACCCCGTCCCAGGTGCCAGTCTTGCGACCGAGCTCGTCGTAGTCGGTGATCAGGGTGCGGGAGACACCGTTCAGGGTGGACGTAACCGTAAGAGGCTGGTCAGCGTCGTTGTACGTGGTGTCGATCTGGCCCTTGTCGGGGTCGGTGGAGATGGTCTTGCGGCCTCGCAGGTCGTAGTCGTACGTCCAGACCGCCCCGTCCGGCCCGGTCAGCTTCCTGAGCTGGCCGCCGGGTGTGTACTCATACTGCGTGCGCGTGTAGTCGCTGCCAGTCGGGACAGGTCCGCCGTACTCACGGCGTTCGGCGACCCGGCCGCGGGCGTCGACGAGTGTCAGGGTGCCGGTGCCGCCTTCGGCGGCGGTGACGGTGGTGCGGTCGGCCTGCTGGTCGGTCTTGGTGCGCCACTTTTCCTGGTCGTAGACCCGGAAGATCGATTCGGTGGCGCGGCCCGCGGCGTCGTAGACCGTCTCGGTGGAGGCCGGGACGGAGCCGGGGTAGGTGTTGGCCAGGGTGCCCGAGGGGGCGACGTTGTCGTGGACCTGGGTGTTGGACATGTACGCCAGGCCGCGGTCGTCATAAAGGGTCTCGGAGATCACCCGGCCGCCGTTCGGCGCGGGCACCTGCTTCTGGCGGGACCGCAGCAGGCCGTCGAAGATCTCGTAGGCGCTGTTGTAGGTCTTTCCGTCGGCCTTGAGGGCGTCCGTGCGGACCCAGGTCTCCTTGTCGTTGTTGATGCTGTAGGCGTAGACGATGGTGGCTGCGTCGCCGAGCGTGCGGGAGCGGTCCGGCTTCCAGACCGAGACCAGGCGGCCGAGCGCGTCGAAGGACCACTCGGTGATGTTGCTGTTGGCGTCGGTGGTCTTGGTGGCCGTCCCCCACGCCGGGTCCACCACAGTGGTGGTGGTGTAGAGCTTGGGGTCGGTGGTGGTCTTGGACGTCAGCGGACCATAGCCGCTGTCGTCGGGGACGTAGGTGGTCTTGACCGTGCTGTTGAGGGCGTTGGTCGCCGTGAGCGGACGGCCCAGCTTGTCGTACGACGCTCCGGAGACCTTCTGGTAGACCGGCGTGTCGTCCACGGGGTCGTAGCTGGCGACCCGGTAAGAGGCGGTGATCTCGCCCAGGGTGGGCGCCGCACCGACCGCCTGGCCGTCGTAGGCGGTGGTGGTGTCGGAGACGACGTCGTCGGGGATCACCGGCGTGCTCGCGCAAGGCAGCGAGTAGGTCTCGGTGCGCGAGACCGCGTTCACCAGCCAAGCCGTGGTGTTGCGGGCGTAGCTGGTCTTCACGCACGTCTCGTCGCCGCTCTTGGCGGCGTCGCCGCTGTCCTCCACGGTCATCGGCATGCCGTACGTGGGGTCGTAGGTGGTCTTCTGCTTGACCGTGCGAGTGCCGGTGGAGGTCTTGGTGCGGGTGACGGTCTCCCCGGCCTGGACGATCCAGGAGTCGGTGGTGCCCCAGCTGTAGGTGTGGCTGCCGGTCTTGTGGGACCACGGCGTGTTGATGGTGCCGCTGAGTTCCTCGGTGCCGTTGTAGGCGATGGTCTCGCGAACGAAACCGGCGTACTGGCGGGAGTCGTCGATGGCTGTGCCGGTGGAGTCGGTGACCTTCTCCACCCGCGCGGTGCCGTCGAGTTCCTTTTCGCCGTTCAGACCACGCATGTACAGGGTCGACTTCTTGGAGCGCGGGCCCTCGGAGTCCCCGGAGGTCTGCACGACCGTGCCGTAACCGCGCCACTGCGACCATGTGCGGTTTGCCGCCTTGGTCAGGCCCTCGTCGTCAGCGAAGCCCCAGCCGGCGCCGCCCTGGTAGTCGTAGTACGTCTCACCGGTGTCGCCGTGGCCGTAGGGGTCGTCCTGGAACACGGAGGTGACCACGTATTTGTGGAACCAGTCGGTGACCGGGGTCGCCCCGGACTGGGACCACTTGACCGGGAAACAGCGCCGGGTGTTCTTGTCGACGTCCGCCGGCATGCTGGAGCCCCAGATGCAGTCCGGATCGGAGTAGTTGACGGTGAGGGTCGAACCGGTCTCGGACTTGATGGTGCGCACCCGCCACTTGATGTAGCGCAGAGTGTCCGGGCCGCTGCCCTCGACGTGGTTGGACAGCTGAACGCCGCCGAAAACGACCGGCGGCATGGCGGCCGCGGTGGTGTTGGCCTTGCCGGTGTTCTGGATGGACTTCAGCCACAGGCTCGCCGAGGAGGCGTCGCCGGTGTCGGGGAAGCTCTGGTCCAGGTGCCAGGTGTCCACATCCCGGCGGGTAGTGCCGGTGCCGGTCCACACCGAGGTGGTGATGTCCGTGAGGCGCTTGCGGGTGAAGAAGGACGGGCCGATCTGAGTGGTGCACTTCGTGCCGGACCCGCAGATCATGTCGAAAGGCACATCGGGCCAGTTGGCCTTGGTGTCCTTGGTCAGGCTGGAGCAGCCGCCGGAGGTGACGCAGCGCTCGGCGTAGCTGAAGCCGACCTGCTGAGCGGCGGGCTTGGAGTAGAGCAGGTCGCTGCGCAGGCCGTAGTCGATGCGGTCGAGGTAGCCGCCGCGGGTGTAGCCGGTGCCGTTGACCGTGGTGTCGGCGTTCTTGGAGTAGTAGTTCGTCTCCGGCGTGTACCAGTAGGCGGAGGCGTTGCCGTGGGTGTCCACGACATAGTCCAGGTTCCAGCGCCAGGCCTGGGTGCAGAAGGAGTCGGCGAATCCGGTGGACTTGTAGCAGGGCTCACCGGAGTCGTCGCCGAAGACCGGGACGGTCCATACGGAGTTGGTGACCGGGTCGTCGTCGGTGGTGGCGGTGGTGCCCTTGTCGCTCCAGCCGGGCAAGCGGTGCTTGCCGAAGAAGTACTGGTTGCCGGAGGAGTCCGTGACCTTCCAGTACTCGGTGTTGTCGTCGCCGTTGCCGGTGGCGCCCGTCAGGTGCTCGACGCGGGTGCCATCCTCGTTCTTCAGCTTCCATGTGCCGCCGGACGCCTGGGACAGGGCGGCGGTGTCGCAGGCCGTCTTGTCGGTGCAGGCGTTGACCAGTTCGACGGCCTTGCCGTTGAGGACGAGGGTGGCGTTGGCGTACTTCCAGCACAGGTCGCCCTTGCCGGACTGGCCGTCGTCCTTGCACGAGCCGTACTTGCGCTCGATGTAGGACTCGGTGATCGAGAAGCCTTCGCCGATCACCGAGGTCTGGTTGTTCTCCCCCGCCGTACGGCCGTCCACCGAGGCGGAGTTGTAGGAGATGGACAGATTCGGGGACGGACCGGCCGTCGCCGGGGGCACCCGCAGCGGGTAGTTCCAGGTGAAGTCACCCGTGCTGCCGCCGCCCTCCCACGTCGCGGTCGGGGACAGCGTGGTGGCGCTGTAGTCGCTTCCGCCGCCCGAGCTGTCGGCCGCCGCCGCCAGCAGCATCGGGGTGCCTGCCGCGAGGGTGCGGGCGGAGACGGTGCCCGTCAAGGTCTGGGACGCCGCATCGTTGTCCGCGCCCGCCACCGGGCTCTGGGTGCGGCAGGACTTCTTCTCCGGGGTGGTCAGCGCGCACGCCGGGAGCGTCACCAGGCTCAGCCGGGGGCCGAAGTTGCCGCCGTAGACGTCGTTGAAGGAGGAGTAGTCCAGGGCGACCCGGAGCTTGTCGGTGTCACTGGTGGAGTTTCGGGATGAGGCTCCCGCCGGGTCGACGGTGAGCAGAACGCCGTTGACGCCGGCCTTCTTCGCGGCCGCTTGCGGGTGGACGTTGAGCGTCACCTTCTCGGCCGGTCCGGTGGCCTTCGCCGCCGTCTTGTTCTTGGCCGACTGAGGTGCCGGGGCAGCGGGCTCCTGGGCCAGCTTGACGCCAAGCCCGCCGACAGTGACCGAGGCACCGCCCTTCACCGGGACTTCGGCGGTGGCCTTCCCGGGCTTCGGCCATGCGGCCTTCTTCAGCCGCTCACGGCTCCTCTGGGAGGCAGGTGCAGCCTTGTCCTTAGGGGCCTTGGACGTGCCGGGCTTGAGCACACCTACTTTGTCGATCTTGGCGTCGGGCTGGGCCTCCAGCTTCTTGCGGGCGGCCGCAGGCTGGGCCTGAGCGGTGAAGTCGTAGCCCGACGGAAGCACGACCTGGGGTAGGAGGGACAGAGAGGCGACCAGTGCGCCACGGCCGAGCCAGCGGCGTAGGACCGCCCCTGGCAGGCGCGGGCGGAAGGGTCTTGAAGACACGGTGATCCCCCTGGATTCGGAAATGGGCAGGAGCCGCTCCGGAGGCAGGACCAATAACCGGAGCGGAGTTCTGGAACGTGCGGGGAGACCGGGTGGCCGGGCGGAGGTCCCGCCCGGCCACCCGGGAGCTGACTACTGCTCGGTATTCCAGCGATCGGCGATCACGCTGGTGGGCGTAGCACCGGACCAGACGCGGACGCTGTCGACCGTTCCGGGAAAGTAGCGCGTGGCAGTGCCGTCGATCTTTACGCGGCCGACCTCGAACGCTCCGTTCCCCTGCCACGGAGCCGGGAAGGACACGTCGTCCTCGCTGCCCATGCGTGCGCTGTCGACGTAGAGGATGAGCGAACCCAGCTTCGGGCCGTTGGACGTGTCGACCGCCGTCTGCGCGTCGTACACGACGGTCAGCATGACGGGCTCACCGTTGAGAGCAACAGCGCTGACGGCGTCGGACTCATTCTTCGTCCAGACCGCACCAGTGCCGTCCTTGTCGGGGCGGCCGAACGTCCAGCGTCCCTGGCTGCTCCCGGCAGGCTGCTCGTACCAGACGCCCCAGGACGACTGAGTCGCCCCTGACTGCCCGAACACCTGCACCGCATACGACTTGGTGGTGTCAGCGAACTTGGCCGGGTCCAGCGTCACCCAGGCGGTCGCCGTGAACGAGCCGGTGTCGTCCACGATCGGGCCGGTCGCTGAGGCATAGGCACTGGAGCCGTTCAGCTGCATCGTCTGCCTGGTCGTGCCGGTCTCTCCGGTGTCCGGGTCTGCACCGGTGGTGATCTGGGCGAGCGTTGCCCCGCTGAGGGTCAGCGTGCGGGCGTAGCCGCTGGTGTCCTTGATCGTGGTGCCGGTCGCGTTCACCGTGTCCGTGGCATCCCACTTGGCGACCAGCGCGGGCACCGGGTCACCGGAGCTGCCGTCGCTGCTGTCCTCGTCCTCGAAGCGGGCGTCCTGGACGACCTCGCCATCGGCGAGCACCCGGGACCAGACGTGCACCTCGTCGATGAGCCCGTTGAAGTACTCCACGTAGCCGGTGCTGTTGTGGAACCTCCCGACCTGGAGCGGCCCGGTTGCCGCCCACGGTGTGGTGAAGGACACGGGAGCCCCCTGGGGACTGCCGTTCACATACAACTGCACTGTCTGACCCACAGCGTCATACACACCGGTGAGGTGCGTCCAAACGCCTGCCACGGGAGCGGCGAGGGAGGTGGAGCGGCTGGCCGACGGAGCAGCCACGTCACTGCTGTAGCGGGAGAACGCGAACCGCTTGAGGCTGTTGGAGTAGTGCAGCGCGAAACCCGACAGCGTGGTGGCCTGCTGCGAGACGAAGGTCTGACTTCGGGACACGTCCGACAGCCGGACCCAGGCAGAGAGGCTGAACGACTTGGTCGTATCCACCACCGGTCCCGACGACTGGGCATAGCCCGCGGTACCGTCCAGCTTCAGCGAAGCAGGCCCTCCACGGCCTGGGCCGTCGTAGGAGGCCCCTGTCCCCGTGGACAGTGCATGGGGCGTGGTAGCGGTGGTGGAGTCGTTGCCGTTGCCGTCGAAGTGCCACACGCCCGAAGCCTTCGCGCCGGGATTGACGAGGAAGCTGTAGTAGCCGGTCAGCGAGCTGTGGCCGGCCGCGTCGTAGCCCCAGACCTGGATGGTGTTCTCACCGACCTGGTTCGGGGTGATGCTCGCCTTGCCGGCCGTACCCTTCGCAACGGTGATCGGCGCGGACACCGCGCCGCTGTTCAGCCGCCACTTGTAGCTGACGACGTCCGACTGGATGCCGGCCGTGGTGGGGTTGGTGTCAGCGGGCGTGAAGAGGAACTCGCCCGTCACGCCCACCCCGTCTGCGCTCTGACCCGTCTCCGCGGGCGGGTAGCGGTCGCCCTCGCTGGACACCACCGGAGGCGGCGGGGAATCGGTGTCGACGCGGAAGTAGCACCAGGACGACCAGACCGAGTCAAGAACGCCTGTCACACCCCGGTCGGTCATGTAGTACGCCTGTGTCTTGACCCGCAGCCTGTAGTCCGTCTGCGCGGCAAGTGCGGAGGACGTGGCGTCACGTACCGCGTTGTCCGCCACCCAGGCAGCGTCGGGAGAGACCGCCCACCAGGCACGGCTGGAGCCGTCAGCCTTCCAGATCTCGAACATCGCACGCAACTGCGCCTGCGATCCGTCCGCCGACTGCACCGTGCCATACACCTTCGGGGTGGTGTCACCGGTGACCTGCGGCACGGCGGAAGTCCCGCACGCCTTCCCGCTATTGCCGTCCTGGACCTTCGCCTCGGTCGGCACCGAGGGATACGAGATGTACGTCACCGACAGCTTCGCGTCGTTGCGGAATCGCGCCCAGGCGGCAGCGTCGGACTCGTCATGCGCGGTCAGCGAGAAGGTGATCTCCGCCTTCTTGCTCGCGGCGTAGGACGCGAGGGTGGTCGTCAGGTTCTCGTTGGTCTCCCCACCGGAGACGTTGTCGCTGAAGCGCACCCAGTTCGCCGGCTGCGACGGGCTGCACAGGGTGCCCCGCCCGTAGGCCACGTTCCGGTCGCCCATCAGGTCCACCCCGGTGGGACGGGACGACCAAGTGGTGCTGGAGGAAATGCTCTTGTCCACGCGGCTCAGGTCGTACCAGTGCGGATCGCAGGTGAACGTCCACACCTGGTACACCTCCATCGTCGCGTCCAGGACCTTCTTGCCGTGGATCGACGAGAGCGGGTACTCGAAGTACATGCGCTGCGTGTACGGGGTGTTGGCGCAGAGGTAGCCAGCGTAATTGGAGCAGTGCCCCACGCCCTTGTCCCCGTCGAACTCCCAGTACTTGGTGCCGTTGGAGGCCAGAGCCGTCCAGTCGCCCAGCGCGATGCCCTTGGTCGGCGGGTCGATGTAGAGCGGGAAAACGGTGTCCTCGCCGCGGAGCAGGGCCGGGTCGGGCGTGATCTCCAGGGTGGTACCGGTGACCTTGAGCGGGAGGTCGGCCTCCGCGTCACCGCTGTCGGGGCCCTCCGTGGGGGCTGGCTCACCCCCAGCGTCGGGCAGCGGCGCCGTCGTCGCCGGCTCCGGATCGCCCTCGCCTTCGGTCTCCGCAGGAGCGGTGCGGGCGAGTTGCGTCGTGACGCCGGCTGTAGCGCTGCTGGTGGCCGAGGTGTCACCGGCTGAGTCCCACATCCGCCCCGCCGGGCTCTCGAAGACCGGCGTGCCGTTGCCGTCGCGCGCGACGAAACCGCCGTCGGCCGTCGGGGCGATGTCCAGGCCACCGCCGGAGATGGTCATTTTGATCGTCGTGAGTGCCGGGTTCTTCGCCGCCTCAGCGGTCTTGACCACGAGCACCGAGGTGTAGCCGGAGCTCAGCGCGGTCAGTTGCAGATCGACGTCCGGGAGAACTCCGGCGTAGGTGGCGGTGGCGCCGTCGAGCCGGGGCTCGGGCAGCGCGGTGGGCCAGCCGAGCTTCAGCTCGTGCCCCTTGTCCTCCAACGTGACCAGTCCGGCCCCGTTGCCGCCGCCCGAGAAGGTGAGACCGGCCGTCGTGTTCTTCGCCCGCACCGAGCCGTCGGTCTTGCGCACGAGAGTGGTGTCGATGGGCGCCCAAGTACCGTCGTCCTTCTGGGCACGGACGGGAGCCGCGTTGCTCTCCTGCGTGAAGGTGCCGTCCGGGTTGGCGAAGACCTGGGTCGAATTAGTGGTCGCCGCCTCCACGGCCACCCGCTCACCAGTCTTCACCGCGAGAGCACTCGCCTGCGACTCCGGAGTTTTGTCAGCCGCTGTCGCTGCGGCCCCGTCATCGGCGAGTGCTGGAGTCGCCCCCGCCCCGACCACCGGTACCACGCCCGCTAGAAGCGCGACGGCTAACGCCCCGCACCGCACCGCTTGGTGCCAGCCGTGCCGCCGTCTCTGCGTAAACACGCCCCACCCGCCCCCTTAAATTTCCCTTACAACAAGCTGTGAAGATCATGTGCCGATCGAACATGTGTGTCAATGGCATGAGGCGTCACATTGAGCCCCTTCCAACCCACCAGTAAGGGCCGGCAGTTGAACTAGTTACTCCTGACCTACGGAAACCGCGTGCCAGACATCGGGTTGGGGCGCGTCGCGGGATCACGACCGTGACTCTGCGAGGACAGACCCGCGGGCACGGGCGGCCGCCATGCACGGTGCACCGCAGACACCGCGAACGCGCCGTCCCGGCCACCCTTCGCGACCGCTTCCGTCGCGCGGGCGGACGCGGCAGTTGATCGTCAGACTGCTGGAGGTTCGGCGAATTCCCCTGCGGCGTGAGCCGGTTGTGTGCGCTCAGTCTCAGCGACACGCCGCGTACACGGCGTGTCGCTGAGACTCGATCACCACTTGTCGGCCGTCGGCCGAAATCGCCAACAGATCCCATCGCTGGTCGGGGGCCCCTCCCAGCCAACGGCCTTTCCGGACCGCCCGCTCGCTTCTCACCCGTGCCGGAGCAGACTGGGTCAGGGGTCAGCCGTAGGCCGATCATCGAAGGCGACCGCGCGGCACCCTTGATGCGGGCCGTGGGAGCACGAGGCCGGCCGAGAGCGGGCGGCGCCGACGGTCACCTCTCCAGTGACGGCTGGACAGTCAGCCTCGCCCGGACCGTCTTGCCGACGTCCGCCCTCAGGAACCAGTCCAGCTCCGCGGCGATCCGGGACACCACCAGCAGGCCGCGGCCGCCCTCGCCCTCCGGCTCCCCGCGCAGCTCCGGAAGCGCCCGTACCGGGTCCGACACGTCGACATTCAGTCCGCCGCACTCCAACTCCGTGATGCGGAGCCATAGCTCGTGTCCCGGGAGTCTGCCGTGCCGCGCCGCGTTCGCCACCAGCTCGGACGTCACCAGTACCGCGTCGTCGATGTCTCCGGGCCAGTTCCACATCGTCAGGCGACGGCGCGTGTGGAGCCGGGCCAGGCGGACGCTGCGGAGGGTCATGGGGTAGCCCATGGACCAGTCGTGGGTGAGGAGGGTGGGAGGAGTGGGGTTGGACATGTGGGGTCCCCTTTCGCGCTGGGCTGCCCCACCACGGTGACGAGAATGCCAACTCAGCTGCAATCGAAACCCACTCGAATATTCAACGTGAACGAAAGTGGACTATGCACGCTTCTGCACAAACAGCCGCGGGGGGCACACACGCTATGCAACACTCGGCACACAGTACGTAAGGACCTGCACATCAACACGAGGGCGATACACATGGCCGCCAAACGCGGGCGCACGGGACAACGGCTCGAACTCGGCATTCAACTACGTCAGTTACGCGAGAACTGCGGTCTCGGTGACCGTGGCGGTGGGCTTACCCGCAAGCAGGCCATCCAGGGGACGCGCCTCTCCGAAGCGGCGCTCCAGAGAATCGAGACGGGGTCGCTCAATTTCCGGAACGTGGGCGATCTCCGGAAGCTGATCGCCCGGTACGGCGTCACCGACGAGGCCGTCATCGAGTCGCTCACCAGCCTCAACAGGGAGTCCGCCAACCAGGATTGGCTCACGCAGTACCGGGGGCTCATGCCAGCCGGGATGCCAGGGTTCGTAGGGCTGGAGCCAGAGGCACGCAGCATGAAGGCGTATCACCCCACACTGGTCTACGGTCTGCTCCAAACCAGGCAGTACGCCCAGGCCATCCATGAGGTGCAGAAGCCCGTCGAGGAGACCACGAGCGAACTGGTCCGCAGCAGCGTGGAGCTGCGGATGAAGCGCCAGGAGGTGCTCACCCGGGAGGATCCGGTCAGGCTACGTGTCATCCTCGGGGAAGCAGCCCTGCGGTACCCGGTCGGAGGCGCCGACGTGATGCGCGAGCAGTACGCGAAGCTTGAGGAGTTGTCGGCTTGGGATCACATCACCATCCAGGTCCTGCCGTTCCGCTGGAACTATCGCGCCACCCACGACTTCGCGATCCTCGACTTCGGGGACGCTCTCCCGCCACGGGTCCAGATCGACAACGCCTGGGGAGCCCTCTCCACCTCGGACAAGCCCCGCGAAGTGGACAGGTTCTCGCGCCGGTTCGACTCCATGGTCGCCTCGGCGCTGCCTCCCGAGGACACCCCCGACTTCCTGCACCGACTACAACGAGAGCTGTAGGTCCATGGCCACTCACCCCAACGCCTCCGCGCTCGCCCTCAAAGGCGGCTGGTTCAAGTCTTCCTACAGCGACGGCACCGGCAACAACTGCGTCGAAGTCGCCCGCATAACCCACGCCTCCGCCATCGCCATCCGCGACTCCAAGCACCCCACCGGCCCCGCCCTCCTCCTCCCCGCCCCCGCCTGGTCCGCGTTCATCACCCGTCTTCCGGAGATGTGACGCTCAGTGCGGCCTCCGCGTACAGCCCGTACACCCGGTCGATCAGTGCCGCGTACGACGCGATCATCCGCGTACGGCTGAAGCGTTCGCGGCTCGCGGCCAGGGCCGGGGTGTACGTGTCCCGGGACGCCACCGCCTCCGTCCAGGCTGCCGCGATGGCGGCCGGGTCCGGTGGGGTGACGATGCCGTGGCCCGCGACGATCGCCGCGCTGTCGCCGACGTCCGTCGAGACCGGGACCGCGCCGCACATCATGCCCTCGATCAGGCACAGCGGGGCCGCCTCGCCCCAGGAGGAGGTGAGGGCCACCACGTCGGCGCCGGCGTACACGGTCTCCATGTCGTGCCGTACGCCGAGCAGGTGCAGCCGGCCCCGGTCCCGCCCCTCGAACGCCTCCGCGATGTCGGCGGTCAGACCCGGGTTCGCCGCCGTCATGCCCGCCCCGCACATCAGGACGTGCCCCTCGGGGACCGCGTCCAGCCAGGCGCTCGCCGCCGCCAGGAACAGGGGGACGTTCTTCATACCGTCGTAGCGGGCGGCGAAGACGACCACCGGGGCCTCGGCCGGGATGTCCAGGGAGGTGCGTACGGCGAGGCGGCGGGCCGGGTCGGGGCGGAAGCGGATCAGGTCGACCCCGTTCGGAATGACGTGCAACAGCTCCGCCGGAACGCCCGCCGCCTCGTACGCCGCCCGGGTCGACTCGGCGCAGCACACGGCCGCCGCCACCGTGCCGTCGGCGATCGCGGCCTTCAGGTCGTGCAGGGCGCGGCCCTGGTTCTCCGGGTCGGAGCGATGCAGGGCGACCACGACCGGGCGGCGCGGCAGACCCGCCTGGCGCAGCAGGGCGAGGGGCTGCTCCTTGAGGGAGAGGATCACGTCGGCGTCGGCCGTCGCCCGGGCGGTGTCGGCGAGTTCCGGCCCGCTGAAGACGGCCGGATCCGTCCCCCCGATCCCGAACGTACGGCCGAGGGAGGTGACGCCCACGTCGGCGCCGGTGAGCGCCTTGTAGCAGGCGTCGTCCTCCATCCGCTGGCGGGTGGCCTCGCGGTGCACCTCGCCGTGGATGCTCAGCACCCGGTGGTGCTGGCCGCCCTCCCGCAGTCCCAGCACCACGTCGCTGTGCACGATCCGGGCTCCTCCGGAGAAGAATCCCTCGTAGACCGACAGCACCCGCAGTCCGCGTCCCGTACGCATATGATCACCCGCCTTGCACCGATATCCAGCCATCCCCGTGAAGTCCGGGCTAGCCGATATGAGGCGGTACGTACGTTTCGTATGCGTGAACTGGGCGTCACATCTCCGCGCATCCTGGATGACGTGCGGGTCACCGTCGGTTTCGGATCTTTTTCAGGGTTTCTTCAGCAGCAGCTCCGTGTTCCGGTCCTTCGCCTCGCCGCTGAGCCGTGCCCCGTCGAAGCGGGCGTTCGCCGACAGCTCGCGGTAGAGGGCGGCCAGGCCGGTCTGGGAGAGGTCGGTGAAGTCGGTGCGGTGGGGAGCGGAGGACTCGATCAGGGTGGTGTGGATCGAGAGGGTGCCGTCCTTGTTGTCGACCAGCTCGATCACCCGCGCCAGCTGCGGGAACTCCACGTGGGAGGCCGTGGAGATCTCCCAGAAGGTGCCCGCACTGCCCTCGTGGGGCGTGATGTCGTTGCGGTGGATGTGGCCGTTCACCCAGGCGACGACGCCTCGGTGGCGGCCGAGGAGGGCGGTCAGCTCGGCGCCGGTGTGCCGCCGCTCGCCCGGGTGGGCCGGGTCGGGGCGGGTGTTGGACATGCTCTCGCTGGTGTGGTGGCTGAAGACGATCGCGTACGTGTCCTTGTGGGCGCGCAGCGTCGCGTCCAGCCACTTCAGCTGGGCGGTGCCGATCGAGCCGTTGTAGTGGCCGCCGGGGTCGGTGGTGTCGAGGCTGATGCCGATGACGTTCTCGGCCACGGGGAAGGTGTAGTACTGCGTGCCCGCGGCCAGGTTGCCGGCCGTGTAGCCGTGACCGACCGGGCCCGCTCCCTCGTACGCCGGGTCCAGGTGGGCCCTGACGGACTCGGCGGGGGTGTAGGGGGCGCGGCGTTCGTCGGGGGTGACCGTGCGCATGGCGCGGAGCTTGGACTTCAGCAGGTCGCGGATGACCGTGCCCCTGGGGTCCCGGTCCTGGCTGATGCTCTGCTGGAGCCGGGTCGCCTCGGCCGCGGTGAGCTCCATCAGCTTGCGGCCGCCGACCGCGTACTCGGCGAGCCAGGAGTCGCCGTGCGCGTAGCAGCCGAGCGGCATCGCGTCGTGGTTGCCGACGGTGGAGTACCAGGGCAGGGTCAGGCCGGGGCTGTTCACCTCGCGGATCGCGGCGGCGAGGAAGCCGTCCAGGTGCGGGAAGCCGCGCTGCTTGTAGGCGTCGCGGGAGGTGGCGTCGGGCTGCCAGTACAGGGGGATCCCGCTGTTCTGGACGCCTTCGTAGTGGCGCGGGTCCCCGGAGTTGGGGGCGATACGGCCGCCGCTCATCACCGTGAGGTACCAGTCCAGCTCGGTGTGGGCGTTGTTGTCGGTGTTGTCGCCGGTGGTGACGACGAAGTCCAGCGGGGCGCCGGTGACGGGCGCGGCCCGCAGCGAGTTGACCCGCTCGATCAGCGACACCGCGCCCTGCACGGTGAGCGCCTCGTGCGGCCGCCAGGCGATCTCGCTCGCGGCCCGCAGGTACTCCAGGCGCAGCGGGTGCTGGCTGTCGATCAGATGCAGATCGGTGAGCTGGACGAACGCGGCGAGTGTCGTACGGCGGCCCGCGCGCCCGGACTTGGCGGCGGCGAGGCCGTCGCGGACGACGCGCCGCCAGCCGGCGGCGCTGCCGAGACGGCGGTATCCGGAGCCGGAGCGCGGGGCGGCGACGGAAGCGAGGGTGGTGCCCTTGGTGTAGGGGGCGAGGGGGGTGGGGGTGGCGGGGGTGGCGGAGGCGGCCGTTGTCTCCGGGGCCGGGGCCGGTGCCTGCGGAGGCACGGACGCGGCCTGGCTGTCGGTGGGCCGCAGGGCGTAACCGACGCCCACGGAGACGGAGACGGCCGCGGAGGCGGCGAGGACGGTACGACGGTCGACCCCCAGCGCGGAGGGCGTGACAGAGCGTGTGCGCGACATGGCGCGATCTCCCCGAGTGCGAACGCGTCGGCAGTGGACGCGGGGCGGTCGCAGCCGCGAACGTCCCGCTCGTACCGGATGCTCGACACCGGGTATGGCCTGCGCGTGAACGCTTCCGCAACGTGAAGCGCCGATCGCCGTACGTGGATCACGGGCCCCCTGGGACGCCCTCGGTTGCTCCTCACACCGCCGGGAAACGGCCGGGAAGCGGTCACTCCGTGTTCATCTCACGGGGTAACCGGAGGGTTCCGGGGCGGGCGCCTCACCTGCGCTCGCAGGGTGCCGCTGCGCCCACCCGTGCCGCCTGGGGGTACCTCCCAGGCCTTTAAGGCACTGGGGGAGGCACGAATGCCCGCAGCTACGCGGGGAACTGCTCGTCGGAGACGAACGTCCGTCCGTCCACGGGCCGTTCCCGCCACAGTTTCAGCGCGATGTCGACCAGCCGGACCCGGGTGAGGGCGGGCACCGCGTCCAGGTCGTGCCAGGCGGCCATGTCCGTGGAGCCGTTGACCTCGTTGCGCAGTTCGCCGCCGACGACCCGGCCCTCGTAGACGATCCGCAGACCGTGGTGGTCGACGGGGCCCTGCAGGCCCTCCCAGCGCAGGACGTGGCGGGAGGAGTCCAGGCCGAGCAGGCCCGTCACCTCGACGCGGTAGCCGGTCTCCTCGTCGAGTTCGCGCACGACGGTGTCCAGCGGGTCCTCGCCGTGGTCCATGCCGCCGCCCGGCAGCACCCACTCATGGCCACCACCGTCCGCGGGTGAGCGGGCGAGCAGGACCTGTCCGTCACGGACGACGACGGCGTAGGCCGCCACCCTCAACTTCTTGCGCATACGGGCACGTTAGCCGCGCGGATCGCGCACGGGGAGGGAATATCCGCGGCACCGGGTGCGCGCACAGGGTTCACGTACAGGGTTTTCCCCATAGATCCATATCGTTTCGGTCAACACTCCCCAAACAGCCGTCCCTTGCGCAAGGCTTTCCGCTCGTCCGGGACCGTGTTCCGGACGTTCTCGATCAGGGATGACCAGCCTGGTCGACCGTCCTTGACCAACAAGGGATGCCGATGACTTTCACCCCCCAGCGCGAACCGATATCGGGCACCAGACGTGCGGCCCGTGTCGCCGCGGCCGTCAGTCTGGTGGCCGCGCTGTCCGCGGCCGGACCGATACCCCTGGCGTTCGCCGCCGACGCCGGTCAGACCCCGGCCGCCGCCGACCCGGGCGTGAAGTCCGCCCACGCCAAGCTCGGCGCCGACGACGCCGACCTGCTCGCCGAGGCCAAGGCCGAGGGCGACAAGACCGTCACGATGATGGTCGCGACCGCGCCGGGGAAGACCGAGCAGGTCGCCGAGCAGCTCGACGCGGTGAAGGGCGGGATCGTCGGCCGGACCTTCGACAAGGTCGGCTACGTCCGCGCCACCGTCCCCACCGCGAAGGCGGACGCCGCGATCGCCGCCGCCGTGAAGCTGTCCTCCGTGCACGCCATCGACCTGCGCCAGGACATCGCGCTGGACGACCCGACGCCGAGCGCGGACACCGCGAAGGGCGCGGAGTCCACCGCCTCGAAGGCGAGGACGTACACCGCGCCGGACAAGAACACCCCCGCGAAGAACCCGTACAACCCCTCCTTCGAGACCGGCGCCGTCGACTTCGTGAAGAAGAACCCGAAGGCGGACGGCCGCGGCGTCACCATCGGCATCCTCGACTCCGGTGTGGACCTGGCGCACCCCGCGCTGCAGAAGACCACCACCGGCGAGCGCAAGATCGTCGACTGGGTGACGGCCACCGACCCGGTCTCCGACAGCGACGCGACCTGGCGCCGGATGCTCACCTCCGTGAGCGGCCCGCAGTTCTCCGCGACCCCCGCCAACACGGGCGTGCCCGAGACGTTCAAGGCCCCGGCCGGCTCGTACAAGTTCAACTACTTCTACGAGTCCATCACCGCCGGCGGCGACGAGAAGGGCGACGTCAACCGGGACGGCGACACCACGGACGCCTTCGCTGTGCTGTACGACGCGGCCACGGGAACCGTCCGCGTCGACGCCAACGACAACCAGGACTTCACCGACGACGCGCCGATGAAGCCGTACAAGGACGGTTACCAGGTCGGCTACTTCGGGACGGACGACCCGGCCACCGAGGTCGCCGAGCGCATCCCGTTCGTCGTCGAGACCCGCAAGGACGTCGTCTACAACGCCGCCGGGGACAAGGCCGACTACGTCAACATCGGCATCATCGAGTCCGAGCACGGCACCCACGTGGCCGGCATCACCGCCGCGAACAGCCTGTTCGGCGGGAAGATGAACGGCGCCGCGCCCGGCGCGAAGCTCGTCTCCTCCCGGGCCTGCACCTGGACCGGCGGCTGCACCAGCGTCGCGCTCACCGAGGGCATGATCGACCTCGTCGTCAACCGCGGCGTCGACATCGTCAACATGTCGATCGGCGGTCTGCCGGGCCTGAACGACGGCAACAACGCGCGCGCCGAGCTGTACACCCGCCTCATCGACACCTACGGCGTCCAGCTCGTGATCTCCGCGGGCAACGAGGGCCCGGGCGCGAACACCATCGGCGACCCCGGTCTGGCCGACAAGGTGATCTCGGTCGGCGCGGCCATCTCCAAGGAGACCTGGGCCGCCAACTACGGCTCGCAGGTGACGAAGAAGTACGCGCTGCTGCCGTTCTCCTCGCGCGGCCCGCGTGAGGACGGCGGGTTCACGCCGACGCTCGTCGCGCCCGGTGCCGCCATCAACACCACCCAGACCTGGCTGCCCGGCGGCCCGGTCGCCGAGTCGGGCTACACCCTGCCCGCCGGCTACTCCATGCTGCAGGGCACGTCGATGTCCTCCCCGCAGGCCGCCGGCGCCTCCGCGCTGCTGATCTCGGCCGCCAAGCAGAAGGGCATCGCCCTCACCCCGGCGAACCTGCGCACCGCGCTGACCTCGACGGCCCACCACATCAAGGGTGTGCAGGCCTACGAGGAGGGCGCGGGCGCCATCGACGTCGTGGACGCCTGGAAGTCCATCAGGAAGGGCGCCACCGCCCACACCTACACGGTCAAGGCCCCGGTCGACACCGCGCTCGACCAGGCCCTGAAGACGCCGGGCTTCGGCACGGGCGTCTACGACCGCGAGGGCGGCCTGAAGGCCGGTCAGAAGAAAACGTACGAGGTCACGATCACCCGTACGACCGGCGCCGACAAGGCGATCCGCCACAGGCTGCGCCTGGAGAACAACGCGGCGGGCACCTTCCGGATCCTCGGCCCGGACTCGGTGAAGCTGGAGCTGAACAAGCCGGTCACCGTGAAGATCCAGGCCGCGGCGAAGTCCGCCGGCATCAAGAGCGCGATCCTCGAGGTCGACGACCCGAAGACCGAGGGCGTCGACCAGCAGGTCCTCAACACGGTCGTGGTCTCCACCCCGGTGAACTACACCTTCCACGCGGCGAACACCGTGCAGCGCAACAGCTCGCAGCACTACTTCCTGACCGTGCCCGAGGGTGCGAAGACGCTCGAGGTCGCTATCGGCGGGCTGAAGGACAAGAGCCAGACCCGGTTCCTCTCCATCCACCCCTACGGTGTCTCGGTCGAGGACAACGGCACGCCCTACTGCTACAACAACTACCTCGACGGCAACGGCTGCAAGCCGGACGTCCGCTCCTACGCCGACCCGCAGCCGGGCGTCTGGGAGATCGAGGTCGAGTCGCGCCGCACCTCGCCGCTGCTCGACAACCCCTACAAGCTGGACGTCACCGTCTACGGCGCCGCGTTCGACCCGGCGACCGTGACCGTGCCCGAGGCGAAGGTCGGCCAGCCGGCCACCGCCTCCTGGAAGGTGACGAACGACTTCGCCGCGATCGACGGCAAGCTGGTGGGCGGTCCGCTCGGCTCGTCCAAGACGACTCGCCCGACCATCGCGAACGGTGAGGACCAGACCACCACGGTCGACGTCCCCGCGGGCGCCGAGTCCCTCGACGTGCGGATCGGGGACGTCTCCGACGCCTCCGCCGACCTCGACCTGGTGGTTCTGGACGCGAACGGCACCCAGGTGGGGATCTCCGCCGACGGCGACTCCGAGGAGGCAGTCTCCATCCCGTCGCCCGCCGCCGGCACCTACACCATCGTGGTCTCCGGCTACTCGGTCCCGGCCGGGACGACGGCGTACGACTACGTCGACGTGTTCTACTCGTCCACGCTCGGCACCGTCTCCGTCGACGAGTCCACGCCGGTCAAGCTGGCCACGGGCGCCTCGGCGCAGGTCTCCGCGACCGTCACCCCCGCGGCCGCCGCGCCGGAGGGCCGGGCCTTCTTCGGCCAGGTCCAGCTGGTGAACGCCCGTGGCACCGCCACGGGTTCGGGCAACGTGGCGATCGAGAAGGTCACCCCGTAAGGCCCGTATGAGCTGACCGAGGGGCGGGTGTCCGGGGGGACACCCGCCCCTTCGTCATCCGTGAGTCACTCGCACCTCATTCGCAGGCCAGCCCTTCCGACTGCGGCAGGGCGCGGCCGACGGCGGCGCGTTCGGGGGCGATGTCCGCCTCGCCGACCGCCCAGACGTCCGGGGAGGACGACCCGTTCGGCAGGGCGACCAGCACATGGTCGCCCTTCACCACCAGCGGATCCATGTCCGGCGGCAGCACGAACCGGACGTCCTGCGGCGCCTTCTCCGGTTTGTACGAGCGGGTCACGCGCAGGGTGACCCGCTCCCCGTCCGTACCGGGCAGCGCGTCGACGGCCGTCACATCGCCCTCGACGACCAGCCGGACGCAGGCCAGGTAGCCGGGGTCGCCCAGGGGGCTGTCCGCTTTCTCGTCCGCACCCGACGCGGCCTTCGCCCCGCTGTCGGAGCTCGACTGGACGCCGGCCACACCGGGACCGAGCTGCACCACCACCCACCCGGCCCCGAACACCAGGGCACCGGCGGCGGCGGCGCCCACGGCACGCAGGACGAACGGGCGCAGCCGGGGCCGGGGCTGCCGCGGCGGCCGTACGACCGCCGGCGCGGGCTCCTCGGCGGGCGCCGCCGTCAGGGTGTCGGCGATGAGACCGAGCTGCTCCCTCAGCAGCGCCACGTCGGCCGTCGCCGTGCGGTACGCGGCGCGGCGGGCGGGGTCGGCGTCGTCGGGGAGCGGGGCGCCGGTGATCGCGGCCATGAGGGGGTCCATGCCGTCGTATTCCTCGGGCGTCTCGTTCTGCTGTCCGGGCATGTCACACCACCTCGTCCTCGTGCAGGCGGGCGCGCAGGGCCCGGACCGCCGTGTGCAGGCGGCTCTTGACCGTGCCCTCCGGAACACCGAGCTCCTGGGCGATCGAGGCGACCGGCAGATCGGCGAAGAAACGCAGGACGACGACCTGGCGCTGGGCGTCGGGCAGGTCGTCCAGGCCCTGGGCGACGGCGAGGGAGAGCACGCTGGTGTCCTCGCCGGAGGGGTGCTCGTGCTGGCGCAGGGAGGCCAGCCGCTCGCCCAGGCGCTCCTGGCGCCGCTTGGCGCGGTGCCAGTCCATCGCGAGGTTCGAGGCGACGACCGCCGCCCACGCGGAGACGTCCCTCGGGGCCTCGTACCCCTTGGCGGCCCGCTCCAGCAGCCGCAGGCGGACCTGCTGTACCCCGTCCAGCAGGTCCGCCTGCGGCACCCCGCCCAGCGCGAGCACCGCCCGCACCCGGCGTTCCTGCGCCGCGTCCAGCGGGTCGCCCGGTACGGCGCCGTCCCCCTGGCCGCGGCGGGTCATTCTGCGCAGCACAGACACCCCTCCCCGCGTTTTCCCTACGACGCGCGGCGCGGGGGAAACGTTCGGCGGATCCTCAAGATCTTTCGGTGGGCCGGGGCCGAGGTGTACGTCACACCGTGGGGCGTGGCAGCACAGCTTGCGGTGCGGGACCGTCGTGGGGGGAATTTCTCCAGCTCAGCGGGGTGTGGGGGGAAGTTCCGCAACCGTCGGGGGTGCCGGGGTGTCCCATCCCTCGGGCATGCGCGCCAAAGAATTGGACAGGCGGGCCGGGGTCGGCCGCATGATGGAAAAGCCACGGCCAGGCAATGCGTACGTAACGAGACAGAGGGAGTCGCCGTGAGGGTCGGAATCGTCGGAGCCACCGGTCAGGTCGGCACGGTCATGCGCAGGATCCTCAAGGAGCGGGCTGCAACTTCTCCCCTTGGCCCGGTCACGGAACTGCGTCTGTTCGCCTCGGCCCGCTCGGCGGGGACGGAGCTGGACGGCGTCACGGTGGAGGACGCGGCCACGGCCGACTACAGCGGCCTGGACATCGTGCTGTTCTCGGCGGGCGGCGCGACCTCGAAGGCGCTGGCGGAGAAGGTCGCCGCGCAGGGCGCGGTCGTGATCGACAACTCGTCCGCGTGGCGCAAGGACCCCGAGGTCCCCCTGGTCGTCTCCGAGGTGAACCCGCACGCGATCGCGAACCGCCCCAAGGGCATCATCGCCAACCCGAACTGCACGACGATGGCCGCGATGCCGGTCCTGAGGCCGCTGCACGACGAGGCCGGCCTCGAGGCGCTGGTCGTCGCCACCTACCAGGCGGTGTCCGGCTCGGGCCTCGCGGGCGTGGCGGAGCTGCACGGCCAGGCGCAGAAGGTCGTCGCCGAGGCGGACAAGCTCACGCACGACGGCGAGGCGGTGGCCTACCCCGACCCGCAGGTCTACCAGCGCCCGATCGCCTTCAACGTCGTCCCGCTCGCCGGCTCGATCGTCGACGACGGCCTGAACGAGACGGACGAGGAGCAGAAGCTCCGCAACGAGTCCCGCAAGATCCTGGAGATCCCGGATCTCAAGGTCGCCGGCACCTGCGTCCGCGTCCCGGTCTTCTCGGGCCACTCCCTCCAGGTCAACGCCCGTTTCGCGCGCCCCCTGTCCGTGGAGCGCGCCACGGAGCTGCTCTCCTCCGCCGAGGGCGTCGTCCTCACCGACATCCCGACGCCCCTCCAGGCGGCCGGCAAGGACCCGTCGTACGTCGGCCGCATCCGCGCCGACGAGACGGTGGACCACGGCCTCGCCTTCTTCGTCTCCAACGACAACCTCCGCAAGGGCGCCGCGCTGAACGCGGTCCAGATCGCGGAGCTGGTGGCGGCGGAGCTGAAGGGCTAGCCCCTCCCAGGGCCTCCCAGGGCCTCCTAGCCCCTCCGGGCCCGCTGGACCTCGTACAGAAAGCACCCGTACTCGACGGCCCTGACGTGGACGAGCGCCACGTCGGGGTCGTCGAAGGCGTCCCGGAAGGCGCGTACGAAGTCGCCGTCGGTGACCAGTTCCCCGCCGAGGATGTGCCCGTCGGCGGAGTACCGGCGCACGGTGCGGTGCGTCTCCGTGAACGGCAGCCCGTCACCGGTCGCCCCCGGACACCCCCGGCCATGGATGAAGACCGGCCCCTGCTCGTCGTAGGCCCCTGGCTCGGCCCCGCCGCGGGCCGCCCACCGCCGCAGCGGCGCGTACGACACCAGCGCGATCGACTCCCCCTTCCGGCTGCGGCGCAGACAGCACCGCAGCGGCGCACCGCCCTCCCGGTCGGCGAAACCCACGGTCTGCCGCCCGGCGTCGTCGACGGCACGCAGTTCGTCGAGGACGTCCGCCGGAATGGGCCTTGGGCTGTACGTGACAACTGTCGTGCTCGGCGTTTCCGTTTCGGTCATACGTCCACCCTGGCGCCGCGTCGGCCGCGTCACCGGCGGAATCCCGACGTCGAGCCGCTGAGCTGTGCTACGGTCGTGGCGTTGCAGTTGTGGTACCCATGAACCTATGTGCGCCTGACGGGAATGTTTATCCTTCGGGCGCATTATTTGTTTGTTTTCCGGAATCTCCGGATGGGGCCTCTGCTTACAGAATGCCTACTGAAGGAGAAGGAAATGGCACAGGGAACCGTGAAGTGGTTCAACTCTGAAAAGGGCTTCGGCTTCATCGCGCAGGACGGCGGCGGCCCCGACGTCTTCGCCCACTACTCGAACATCGCGAGCCAGGGCTTCCGTGAGCTGCAGGAGGGCCAGCGGGTCTCCTTCGACGTCACGCAGGGCCAGAAGGGCCCGCAGGCGGAGAACATCGTCCCCGCCTGATCGCCGGACGCGTATTCCGCTCACCGGGGTCCGCACCATCACGGTGCGGACCCCGGTTTGTGCTGTTTCCAGGAAGGCAGACCCCGCATGTCCCGCAGGCCCCAGCAGAGAACGAACCGGCGTACCTCGTCACCCCCGGCGCCTTCCGCGTCGTCGCCGAGGGAATTCCGGCTGCCGGAAAGCACGACGCCGGCGCTTCCCGCCGCCCCGGACTTCGCCGCGCTGGACATGCCGGCGGGTCTGCTGAAAACCCTCACCGCGCAGGGGGTGACCACCCCGTTCCCCATTCAGGCCGCCACCCTGCCCAACTCGCTCGCCGGCCGTGACCTGCTGGGACGGGGGCGCACCGGTTCCGGCAAGACCCTCGCGTTCGGGCTGGCGCTGCTGGCCCGCACGGCGGGACTGCGGGCGGAGCCGAAGGCACCGCTCGCCCTGGTGCTGGTACCCACCCGTGAGCTCGCCCTCCAGGTGACGGACGCGCTCACCCCCTACGCGACGGCGGTGAACCTCCGGCTGGCCACCGTGGTCGGTGGGCTGTCCATCACCCGGCAGGCCGACGCGCTGCGGCGCGGCGCCGAGGTGGTCGTGGCGAGCCCCGGCCGGCTCAACGACCTCGTGGAACGCGGGGACTGCGTCCTCGGCGACGTACGCATCACGGTGCTGGACGAAGCCGACCAGATGACCGACATGGGCTTCCTGCCGCAGATCACCAAGCTGATCCGGCAGGTACGGCCCGACGGACAGCGCCTGCTGTTCTCGGCCACCCTGGACCACAACATCGACCGCCTCGTGCAGCGGTTCCTGACCGACCCCGTGGTGCACTCCGTGGACCCCTCCGCGGGAGCGGTGACCACCATGGAGCACCACGTCCTCCACGTCCAGGACGAGACCGACAAGAAGGCCGTCACCGCGCGCATCGCGGCCCGTGACGGCCGGGTCATCCTCTTCCTCGACACCAAGCGGTCCGCCGACCGGCTCGCCAAGCGGCTCCTGGCCGTCGGCGTCCGCGCGGCGGCACTGCACGGAGGCCGCTCCCAGCCGCAGCGCAACCGCACCCTGGAGCAGTTCAAGAACGGTCAGGTCACCGCGCTGGTGGCGACGAACGTCGCGGCCCGGGGCATACACATCGACGACCTCGACCTCGTCGTGAACGTCGATCCCCCCACCGACCACAAGGACTACCTCCACCGGGGCGGCCGCACGGCCCGCGCCGGCGACTCCGGCAGCGTGGTCACCCTGGTCCTGCCCGACCAGAAACGGGAGGTCACCCGGCTCATGTCGGACGCGGGCATCCGCCCCCGGACGGCCCGCATCAGATCGAGCGACGACACGGAACTGGCCGCCCTCACCGGCGCCCGCGAGCCCTCCGGCGTGGCCGTCACCATCGAGGCCCCCCAGCCGCCGGCACCGACGGCGTCCCGCCCGCAACGGAAATCAGGCACCGAGCCGAACAGCCGCCCGTCCCGCCGCCGCCGGAACAGCAGCGGGACCGGGACCGGGGCCGCCTCGACGGGTACTGCCGCCGGGGCGAGGGGGCGGGACTCCGGTCGCCGGGGCGCAGCCGGGTCGGCTGCGGCCGATGCCGCCTCCACGGGCGGCGGGCGCGGCTCCGCCCGCCGGTCGGGATCCGGTGGGACCACGGGCCGCGCCGCCGACGCGGGCGGTCGCGGCCCCGGCCGCGGCACCGACCGCCGGACCACGGCCGACGCGGCCACCGGCGCCAACTCCGGCAAGGCCGCCCGCGGATCCGGCCGACCACCGACAGCCTCCGGCGGGACCTCGGGCGGCACCGCCGGAACGGGCAGTCGCGGCACCAGCCGCCGAGCCACGGCCGACGCGGCCACCGGCGCCAATTCCGGCAAGGCCGACCGCCGGGCCACGGCCGGCACCCCCGGTCGCGGCACACGCGGAGCCGGCCGACGAGCGGGGAACCGCGGGGCCGGCGCCACGGACAGCGCTGCTGGGGGCGGCGGGCGCGGCTCGGACCGTCGAAGTGACCGCCGTGGAGCTTGAGAGCGGTACCTGACCAGAAACCTCTGAGGGGCAGTGGTTGGTGCCGCCTCCGTGGGCAGCGGGCGCGGTTCCCCCCGCCGGTCGGACCCGGCGGGCCACGGGCGGCGCCGCCAAAGCGGGCGGCCGCGGCACCGACCGCCAGACCACGGCCGACGGGCCGGCGGTCGGTGCCGCGGATCCGGCCGGCAGAGGGCGGACCATGGAGCGGCGGGCGGGGGTGCCGGGGGTGGTGGGCGCGGGTCGAGCGCCGGGGTGACCGCCGGGGTGGTTGAGAGCCACGCGGCCGGGGCCCCAGGCGTGATGGCGTCTGCGTGACCGCGCGCCGGGGGCGGTGCTCTGGGCGGACGGGCCGTCACCCCCTCGAAGGGGGCGCGTCACCCCCTCGAAGGGGGCGCGTCACCCCCTCGAAGGGGGCGCGTCACCCCCTCGAAGGGGGCGCGTCGCCCCTCGAACGCGCTCGTCGGCCCGCCCGTAACGTCGTCGCCCCGCGCACCCCTCCCGTGGAAGGATGGCGCAACCCACACATAACGAGGAGATGACCGCGTGCCTGGCACAAACCTGACTCGCGAAGAGGCGCAGCAGCGGGCGAAGCTGCTCACCGTTGACTCGTACGAGATCGATCTCGATCTGTCCGGCGCGCAGGAGGGCGGCACCTACCGGTCCGTGACGACAGTGCGCTTCGATGTCGCCGAAGGCGGCACCGAGTCCTTCATCGACCTGGTCGCCCCGGCCGTCCACGAGGTCACGCTCAACGGCGATCCGCTGGACGCGGCGGAGGTCTTCGACGACTCGCGGATCGCGCTGCCGGGCCTGCTTCAGGGCCGTAACGTCCTGCGCGTCGTCGCCGACTGCGCCTACACCAACACCGGCGAGGGTCTGCACCGGTTCGTCGACCCGGTCGACGAACAGGCGTACCTGTACACGCAGTTCGAGGTGCCGGACGCCCGCCGGGTGTTCGCCTCCTTCGAGCAGCCGGACCTGAAGGCCACGTTCCAGTTCACGGTGAAGGCGCCGACCGGCTGGACCGTCATCTCCAACTCCCCGACGCCCGAGCCCAAGGACGACGTCTGGGTCTTCGAGCCGACGCCGCGGATCTCCAGCTACATCACCGCGCTGATCGTGGGGCCGTACCACTCCGTGCACAGCGTGTACGAGAAGGACGGGCAGTCCGTCCCGCTCGGCATCTACTGCCGGCCGTCGCTCGCCGAGTTCCTCGACTCGGACGCGATCTTCGAGGTGACGCGGCAGGGCTTCGACTGGTTCCAGGA
Source organism: Streptomyces sp. T028 (assembly GCF_048159505.1). Classification (NCBI taxonomy): domain Bacteria; kingdom Bacillati; phylum Actinomycetota; class Actinomycetes; order Kitasatosporales; family Streptomycetaceae; genus Streptomyces; species Streptomyces sp. T028. Next base: position 49,529 of record NZ_JBLRVZ010000023.1, on the reverse strand, counting down.
GAAGTTCGACTACACGTACCCGTTCAAGAAGTACGACCAGTTGTTCGTGCCGGAGTTCAACGCGGGCGCGATGGAGAACGCGGGCGCGGTCACCATCCGCGACCAGTACGTCTTCCGGTCCAAGGTGACCGACGCGGCGTACGAGCTGCGCGCCGAGACCATCCTGCACGAGCTGGCCCACATGTGGTTCGGCGACCTGGTCACCATGGAGTGGTGGAACGACCTGTGGCTGAACGAGTCGTTCGCCACCTACACCTCCATCGCCTGCCAGGCGTACTACCCCGAGTCACGGTGGCCGCACTCGTGGACCACCTTCGCCAACTCCATGAAGACGTGGGCGTACCGGCAGGACCAGCTGCCGTCCACCCACCCGATCATGGCCGAGATCCGTGACCTGGACGACGTCCTCGTCAACTTCGACGGCATCACGTACGCCAAGGGCGCGTCCGTGCTGAAGCAGCTCGTCGCCTACGTCGGCATGGACGAGTTCTTCAAGGGCGTCCAGGCCTATTTCAAGGCGCACGCGTACGGCAACACGCGTCTGTCGGACCTGCTGGGCGCCCTGGAGAAGACCTCGGGGCGTGATCTGAAGGCCTGGTCGAAGGCGTGGCTGGAGACGGCCGGCATCAACGTCCTGCGCCCCGAGATCGAGACGGACGCGAACGGTGTCATCACCTCCTTCGCGATCCGCCAGGAGGCCCCGGCGCTCCCGGCGGGCGCCAAGGGCGAGCCCACCCTGCGGCCCCACCGCATCGCCGTCGGCCTGTACGACCTCGACGACGCCAGCGGCAAGCTGGTGCGCGGCGAGCGCGTGGAGCTGGACGTCGACGGCGAGCTGACCGTCGTACCGCAGCTCGTCGGCAAGCGCCGTCCGGCGGTCGTCCTGCTCAACGACGACGACCTGTCGTACGCGAAGGTCCGGCTCGACGAGCAGTCCCTCGCCTTCGTCACCGAGCACCTCGGCGACTTCGAGTCCTCCCTCCCCCGCGCCCTGTGCTGGGCATCGGCCTGGGACATGACCCGGGACGCCGAACTGCCCACCCGTGACTACCTGTCCCTGGTGCTGTCCGGCATCGGCAAGGAGTCCGACATCGGTGTCGTGCAGTCGCTGCACCGTCAGGTCAAGCTCGCCATCGACCTGTACGGCGACCCGGCCGCCCGCGAGGCCCTCCTCACCCGCTGGACCGACGCCACGCTCGCCCATCTGCGGGCGGCCGAGGCGGGCGGCGACCACCAGCTGGCGTGGGCGCGCGCGTTCGCGGCCACGGCCCGTACGCCGGAGCAGCTGGACCTGCTGGAGGCCCTGCTGGAGGGCTCGCAGACGATCGAGGGCCTGGTCGTGGACACCGAGCTGCGCTGGGCGTTCGTGCAGCGGCTCGCCGCCGTGGGCCGGTTCGACGAGGCGGAGATCTCCGGCGAGTACGAGCGTGACAAGACGGCCGCCGGTGAGCGCCACGCGGCGACCGCCCGGGCCGCGCGTCCGACGCCGGAGGCCAAGGCGGAGGCCTGGGCGTCGGTCGTCGAGTCCGACAAGCTGCCCAACGCCGTCCAGGAAGCCGTCATCGGCGGCTTCGTCCAGACCGACCAGCGTGAGCTGCTCGCCCCGTACACCGAGAAGTACTTCGAGGCGGTCAAGGGGATCTGGGACACCCGTTCGCACGAGATCGCCCAGCAGATCGCGGTCGGCCTGTACCCGGCGATCCAGGTCTCCCAGGAGACCCTGGACAGGACGGACGCCTGGCTGTCCTCCGCCGAGCCGAACGCGGCCCTGCGCCGCCTCGTCTCCGAGGCCCGCGCGGGCGTGGAACGCGCGCTGAAGGCCCAGGCGGCCGACGCGCGGTAGTCCGTACGACGGTGGGGGCGCCCGGTGTCGCACCGGGCGCCCTCGCTCATGTCCCGGTGAGGTGGCTGCGCGCGCACACGCGGAAGGCGGTCACCAGGCGGCTCCGGTCGCCGGCCCGGGTGGCGAGGGCGACCTGGCTGGGCTCGACACCGTGCAGCGGGACGGTGGTGAGATCGGGGCGCAGATGGTGGCCGCGGATCCCGGCCGTGATGACCAGGGCCCGGCCCTCGGCGACGACCTCCAGCTTGTCCTCCAGGGCCTGCACGAAGGGGCCGTCGGGTGCCGGACGGCCGTCCGGGCGGGGGTCGATGCGCCAGAAGGCGCTCCACTCCGGATCGGCTCCGGTCACCTGGGGCAGCGGTTCGTCGGCGATGTCGTCGACGGTGACGGACTCCTTGCCGGCCAGCCGGTGGTCGAGCGGGACGACCACGACCCTGGGCTCCTCGTAGAGGACGGTCATGTCCAGCCCGTCGCCGGGGAAGGGCAGCCGGACCACCAGCGCGTCCACCGTGCGGTCGAGCAGGGCCGCGCGTGCCTCGGTCCAGTCCAGATGCATGGTCCGTACGTCCGCGTCCGGGTGCCGGCGCCGCAGTTCGCGCACGGCCGGGGTGACGATCAGTCCGCTGGAGAACCCGACGGTGATCCGGCCGGGCTCGGCCGCCGCCCGGGCCTGCGCGGCGGCCTGTGCGGCGGAGCGCAGCAGTGCCCGGGCCCCGGGCAGGAACACCTCGCCCGCGTCGGTGAGCCGGGTGCCCTGCGGGGTGCGGTCCAGGAGGCGGGCGCCCACCTGCTGTTCGAGCCGGCGGATCTGCCGGCTCAGGGAGGGCTGGGTGATGTGCAGGGCCTCGGCGGCGCGGCCGAAGTGGCGGTGCTCGGCGACGGCGGCGAAGTACCGGACCAGCCGGAGATCGAGGTCGGCCATGTCTCCAGCCTATCCACCTGCGGTGATGCCCGAAGCGTATTGCGCCATACGAAAGAAGCCTTGGACGCGCGGGGCCACTCCTTCCGAGGATGGAGTCACCGCCACTCACTTCCTCTTCGAAGGGCTTCGCCATGCGTGTGTTCGTCACCGGTGCCACCGGTTTCATCGGTTCCGCCGTCGTCCGTGAACTCCTCGACGCGGGTCACCGGGTCACCGGGCTCGCCCGCTCGGACAGGGCCGCGGCGGCATTGACGGCCGCCGGGGCCGGGGTGCACCGCGGAGACCTCTCCGACCTCGGCAGTCTGCGCGCGGGGGCGGTCGCGGCCGACGGCGTCGCCCACCTCGCCTTCATCCACGACTTCTCGGACTTCGCCGGGGCGTGCGCGACCGACCTGCGGGCCGTGAAGGCGATCGGGGCGGCACTGGAGGGCTCGGGGAAGCCCTTCGTGATCTCCTCGGGGACGGCCGGTCTCGCCCCCGGGACGGTCGGCACGGAGGAGGACACGGTGGACTCCGAGTCGTTCGGCGCGCTCCGGGGCCGGGCGGAGACCGCGGTCGTGGAGATGGCCGGGCGAGGGGTACGGACCTCGTCCGTCCGCTTCCCGCCGTCCGTGCACGGCCGGGGCGACCGCCTGGGCTTCGTCCCGCAGTTCATCTCCCTCGCCCGGGAGAAGGGCTTCGCGGCCCACATCGGTGACGGCGCCAACCGGTGGCCCGCCGTGCACGTCTCTGACGCGGCCCGCCTGGTCCGGCTCGCGCTGGAGTCGGCACCGGCGGGCAGCCGTCTGCACGCCGTCGGCGAGGAGGGCATACCGCTGCGTGACATAGCCGCCGCCATCGGCCGACAGCTGGACCTCCCGGTCGCCCCGGTCGCTCCCGAGGACGCACCGGCGCACTTCGGCTGGTTCGCCATCGCCACCGCTCTCGACGTACCGGCGTCGAACGCACTGACGAGGAAATGGCTCGGCTGGGAACCGACGGGTCCGGGGCTCCTCGAAGACCTCGACGAGGAGCACTACTTCGCCGTGTGATGCCCCGTCAGTGACGACCTGTCCAGTACGGCCATCCGCGCGCGGATGTCGTCGGCTTCGGGCATGCCGAGTCCGGCGTACAGGGCCGGCGCCCGCTCGTAGCACCGGAGCCCCCGACAGGTGTCGCCCAGGGCGTGGTGAGCGCCGCCGAGTCCCCTGTGGGCGCCGGCCCGCAGGCCGGGATGGCCGATGTCCTCGGCGATGGTGAGGGCGTCGGTGTGGTGGGTGAGGGCATCGGCGTGGCGGTCGGCGGCACGGGCGGCCTCACCGAGCCCGTTGAGCGCCCTGGCCTCGCCGTCCCGGTCGCCGTTCTGCAGGTGGATGGCGAGCGCCTGCCGGTGGTACTCGGCGCCCTGCTCGGGCCGGTCGAGCCGGGTGTGGACGACACCGAGGGCGCGCAGGGCCCCGGCTTCGCCGTACCGGTCGCCGACCTCCCGGAACGGGGCCAGGGCCTGTTCCTGGTGGCGGGCGGCCGAGTCGAGCCGGTCGAGTCGCGCCTCGACCGTGCCGAGGTCGTTCAGCGCGTGGGCCTCCAGATACCGGTTGCCGGTCCGGCGCAGCAGGGCCAGCCCCTCCCGGAGATGGTCGGCGGCCTCTCCGTAGCGGCCCAGTCGGCCCTCGACGGTGGCGAGGTCCTTCAGCGCGATCGCCTCGCCCGAGCGGTCCCCGGCGTTCCGCAGCGGGCCCTGACCGGCACGCCGGCGCACCGGCGCACCGGGTGAGCCTGCGGCTGGCGGACGGCCTCAGCGTCGAGTACTCCACCGACGGCTGTGTCGCCCGGGCGCGCGCCGAGGTGTACGGGGCGGACTGGAACACGGTGGCTCTCCTCACCGTGGGACTGGCGAACCATGTGATCGGCGCCGTCGAGGCGGACTCCGCCCACCGTGCCGCCGTCCGGCGCTGGTCCGCGTGCATGACGAAGGCGGGACAACCGGCGAAGGACCTCCAGGCCCCTCGGAAGGCCGTCGACTCCCGCCTGCGGAAGGTCACGTCGGAGGAGGACCTGCGCGCAGTCGGCCGCGACGAGATCCGCTCGGCACGCGCCGACGCGGACTGCCAGGCCGGCACGGGGCTCTCCGAAGCCGTCCGGGACGTCCAACGGGCGGTCGAGAAGCGCCTGTTGACGGCAGGCGACAGAAAGACCGTGGCGAGCTACCTGGCGGACAGGCGCAGGGCACTCGCCGCCACCGACGCATGACGGACGACAGCGCGCGCCGCACGGGGTCGGCGCGCTCTGACCGTCAGCCGACATGGGTGGCCAGGGCGGCCTCGATCGCGGGCGCGTCGGCGGTGTCGGACGCCCAGGCCACGTATCCGTCGGGGCGCACGAGGAGGGCCGTACGGCGGTCGCTCGCCCAGTGTTCGACGGTGAGCCGGTCCTTGCGGGCGGCGCTTTGGCCGTCGTGGCCGTCGTGGTTGTCATTGCCGTCGTGGTTGTCATTGCCGTCGTGGTTGTCATTGCCGTCGTGGTTGTCATTGCCGTCGTGGCCGTCCGGGGTGATCAGGACGAACCTGCCGCCGCGCAGGGCCTCGTAGAGGCGGCCGCCACCGGCCAGGGCGACGTCCGGGACGCGGGTGCCGGTGAGGCGGTGGGCGCCGCGCGGGGCGGGGTAGCGGTAGCCGATGCCGGTGATCTGGCCGACCGCTCGGCGTCGGGCGGGGGCGGCGGTGTTCAGGAAGGCGGTGAGGCCGGCGCGCAGGGCCAGGGTCCAGGGGCGCTTGGCCATCGCCATGCGGACGATGCCGCCGCTGCTGCGCAGCACGGACCGGCCGACGGGGTGGCGTTCGGCCTGGTAGGTGTCGAGCAGTTCCGGGCCGGTGTGGCCGTGGAGCACCTGGGCGAGCTTCCAGCCCAGGTTGGCCGCGTCCTGCAGACCGGTGTTCATGCCCTGGCCGCCGGCCGGGGTGTGCACGTGCGCGGCGTCGCCGGCCAGAAAGACACGGCCGACGCGGTAGGCGGGCGCCTGGCGTTCGTCGCTGTGGAAGCGGGACATCCAGCGGGCGTCGTACATCCCGAAGTCCCGGCCGAGGGCGAGGCGCGTGACCTCCTTGACCTCCTCCAGGTCGAGGGGCTCGCTGTCGGGGACGTTGCGGGCGCGGTTCCAGCCGATCACCCGGTAGTAGCCGTCGCCGAACGGGGCGAGGAAGGCGAAGGCGTCGCCCACGGCGTTGACGGTGAGCAACGACTCGGGCTCCTCGGCGAGCCGGACGTCCGCAAGGACGACGGAGCGGATGACGGAGTGGCCGGGGAAGTCCAGCCCGACGGCGTTCCGTACGGCGCTGCGCATGCCGTCGGTGCCGACGACGTACGCGGCGCGCAGGTACTCGGTGTCCCCGGCGGCGGTGTCCCCGGCGGCGGTGCGGACGGTGACGGCGACCCCGTCCGCGTCCTGTTCGAGGCCGGTCACCTCGGTCTCGTACCGGAACGTGACCCCGGCCTCCGTCGCCCGCCGCAGCAGGGCCTTCTCCACCTCGTACTGCGGGATGACGAGGAGGTGGTTGAAGCGGGAGGGGAGGGTGTCGAGGGCGATGGTGAGCCGGCCGAAGAGCCGGAGGCGGTCGAGGGGGCGACCGGCCTGCTCGATCTCGTCGGCGAGCCCGCGGGCGTCGAGCTGTTCGAGGGTGCGGGCGTGCAGGACGAAGGCGCGGGAGAGGTTGCTGATCTTCCGGGGGCGCTTTTCGAGGAGGGTGACGGGGACGCCGGCGGTGGCGAGGTCACCGGCGAGGAGGAGGCCGGTGGGGCCGGAGCCGACGACGATCACGTTGCCGTTGGTGCCAGTGGTTCCGGGGGTTCCGGTGGTTCCGGGGGTCGTGCCCGTGGTGCCGGTGGTGCCGGTCATCTTGGCCTCCTGAGATGCCAACGCTTGCTGGTCAACGCTTGTTGGTCAACGCTTGTTGGCAAACATAGGGCCGGCCGCGCGGCACTGTCAACACCCGTTGGCCAACACTCGTAGACCAACGAGCGCAGGCCAACAGATGCCGACCAACACTTGTTGACCCACACTTGTTGACCCACACCTGTTGGCCTACGCTCGTTGACATGAAAGGCAGCAACAGCAGCAGCACAGATTCCGCTTCCGGCACCCCCCGCCGACGCTCGGACACCACCCGCACCGCGATCCTCGACGCCGCCCGCGAACGCTTCGCCGCCGACGGCTACGAGAAGGCGACCATCCGCGTCATCGCCAAGGACGCCGGCATCGACCCCTCCATGGTCATGCGCTACTACGGCAACAAGGAGGGCCTGTTCGCGGCGGCCGTCTCCATCGACCTGAAGCTGCCCGACCTCTCCACGCTCCCCCGCGAGAACACCGGCCACGCCCTCGTCACCCACTTCCTCGCCATGTGGGAGCGGAACGAGGTGCTCACAGCCCTGCTCCGGGTCGGCGTGACCAACGAGGCCGGCGCCGAGCGGATGCAGAGCATCTTCCGCGACCAGCTCATGCCGCTCGCCCACACGGTGTGCCCCGACCCGCTCCAGGCCCCCACCCGGGCCGGCCTGGTGACAACCCAACTCCTCGGCCTGGCCCTGACCCGCTACGTCCTACGCCTTCCCCCCGCCGTGGCCCTGAGCCGCGAGGAGATCGTGGCCTGGCTGGCACCCACGGTCCAGCGCTACCTGACGGCACCGCACCCGTCGGCCTGACCCGCGCCCATTCCGCCCATTCCGCCCGTGGTGGGCATGGATGTGACAGCGTGGGGTCGAGGTGGGGACGTCTGTCCTCGCGTGCGCTGGGTAGGCCTGCGATGACCGATGCCGTACCCCACAGGAGGCCCTCGTGATCGCACAGGCCCGCTCCAAACGCCCGGCGGAACCCTCCGCCGACCCCCTCGCCACCCCCCTCTCCGACCCTCACGCCGAGCCCCGCCGGTGCGCCTTCAGCGCCGAAGGCGCCAGTGCGGAGCCCCCGCTGACCAGTGAGCCTCCGCTGCCCGACGCCGAGCCCCTCACCAGCGAGCCGCCGCTCGCCGCCGCGGATTCCGACACCACGAGGCCGTAGATGACCGCACCCCCCGGCGACGAACTCGCCCGCCTCGCCGCGCTGCACGGTGTCGCCACCGCCTACCAGCCCGCCCCCGACCGCACGGTCACCGCCTCGCCCACCGCCGTCATCCGCGCGCTCGCCGCGCTCGGCGTCGACGCGGGCACCCCGCAGACCGTGCGGGAGGCCCTTGACACACGGGAGCGTGAACTGGCCGGGCGGCTGCTGCCGCCGACGGTCGTGAGCTGGAGCGGCGGCCCGTGCGACGCGCTCGCCGCCCTCCCCGAGGGCACCCGGCTCCGCGTCGAGACCGAGCAGGGCGAGATCCGGGACGGAGCCGAAGGGCTGCCGTACGGGGTGCACCGGTTGACGGCCACCGCGCCCGACGGCCGCACCGCCCGCGTCCACCTCGTCGTGGCCCCGCCCCGGCTGCCCACGCCGCCGGAACGCTCGTACGGACTCCTCGTCCAGCTGTACTCCCTCCTCTCCCGCCGCTCCTGGGGCATGGGGGACCTCGGTGATCTGCGGGAGCTGGCCGACTGGGCGGGGCGGGTGCTCGGCGCCGGGTTCGTGCAGGTCAACCCGTTGCACGCGGCCGTACCGGGGGCGCCGACCGACCCGTCGCCGTACCGGCCGTCCTCGCGGCGCTTCCCCGACCCCGTGCATCTGCGTGTCGAGGAGGTGCCCGAGTACGCGTACGCCGAGGACCGTACGGCGGCGGAGCGTGGGGCGCGGCTGCGGGAGGCCGTGCTGGAGAAGGGGGAGCTGATCGACCGGGACGCCGTGTGGGAGGCCAAGCGGCAGGCGCTGGAGCTGCTCGCCGGGGTGCCGCTCGGGCCCGGCCGGCGCGCCGCCTACTGCGACTTCCTCGCCGAACAGGGGCAGGCCCTGGAGGACCACGCCACCTGGTGCGCTCTCGCCGAGGCGCACGGGGCGGAGTGGAGCCGCTGGCCGGAGGAGCTCAGGGACCCCCGGTCGGCCGGGACCGCCCGCGCGCGGGGCGAGCTGATGCACCGCGTCGACTTCCACTCCCGGCTCGCCTGGCTCACCGACACCCAGCTCACCGCCGCCCAGCGCACCGCGCGCGAGGCCGGGATGGGCATCGGGATCGTGCACGACCTGGCGGTCGGCGTGCACCCGTCCGGCGCGGACGCCTGGGCGCAGCAGGAGTACTTCGCCGCCGGGATGTCCGTCGGCGCCCCGCCGGACGCCTTCAACGCGCGCGGCCAGGACTGGGGCCTGCCGCCGTGGCGCCCCGACCGCCTGGCCGAGTCGGGCTACGCCCCGTACCGCCGCCTGCTGCGGGGCCTCTTCCGTTACGCGGGCGCCCTGCGCGTCGACCACGTCATGGGCCTGTTCCGGCTGTGGTGGGTGCCGCAGGGGGAGGCGCCGACCGAGGGCACGTACGTCCGCTACGACGCCGAGGCCATGCTCGCCGTCCTGGTGCTGGAGGCCTCGCGGGCGGGCGCGGTGGTGATCGGCGAGGACCTGGGCACCGTGGAGCCGGGCGTCCGGGAGGCACTGCGCGAGCGCGGGGTCCTCGGGACGTCCGTCCTCTGGTTCGAGCGGGACTGGGACGGCGACGGGCGCCCCCTGCCCCCGGACCGCTGGCGCGCCGACTGCCTGGCCACCGCCACCACCCACGACCTGCCCTCCACGGCCGCCCGCCTGACCGGCGAACACGTCGAGCTCCGCGACCGGCTGGGCCTGCTCACCGGCCCGCTGGAGGAGGAGCGCGCGGAGGCCGCCGCCGACACGGGGGAGTGGCTGGCCCTGCTCACCCGGCTCGGGCTGCTCTCCGGGACCGCGGGCGGCGGCGACCTCTCCTCCGAGGAGGCCGAGGTCCAGGGCCTCCACCGCTTCCTGCTCCGCACCCCCGCCCGCATGATCGGCGTCTGGCTCCCGGACGGGGTGGGCGACCGCCGCCCCCAGAACCTCCCGGGCACCTGGGACCAGTACCCGAACTGGCGCCTGCCGATCGCCGACGGGGACGGCCGCCCGGTGACCCTTGAGGACCTGGCGGCCTCACCCCGTCTGCACGCCCTGACCGACGTCCTGAGGGAGCCCCCGGAGGACTGACGGGCTCCCGTACGGCACCCCGGGCGCGCGGCCCCGCGAGGCGTTCGCTACTTTTGCTCTGTGGACAAGAAGAACGCCCTGCGCGCCGGCGCCCTGGCCGCCGGTACGACGCTGATGATGCTGCTCATGTCGTCCCCCGCGCTCGCGCTGACCCGCGACGACGGCGACGACCCCGGCACCGGCCTGAGCGTCGTCGAGACGCTGGGTCTCTACGTCGCGCTCCCGATCGTGATCTTCCTGGCCATCGTCGGCCTGGTCATGGTCCTCGACAAGTCCGACCCCGACCACCGTGTCTTCAAGCCGGGCAAGGCCAAGGTCTGACCCTCCCGCGCCCCACAGCACCACCCCACACCTCAGGACGCCGCCCCCACCCGACGCGCACCCCGCGCGGACGGGTCGAGGGGGCGGCGCCTTTTGCACGTGAGCCCGCTCAGGCGCCGACCGCTCGAGGTCGGTCGGCCCAGCGACGCGGTGAACTGCGTCCAGGCCTGTGGAAATGCCGTTGTGGGGCGAGAGTCTCAGCGACACGCCGTCTGCACGGCGTGTCGCTGAGACTGTGCGCACACTTGGTCCCGCCCGCCTCCTGCCCGGCCGGATCCGCCGACAGCACACACCTCCCCGGTTCGTGAACCGGCGGCGAGGCGCCCGTCGATAGAAGGGGTGTGAGACTGTTCCGCCCCATGAGGGGCCACGGGGAGAGCGACACGGACGCGGTGCTGCTGCGGGCCGTGGCGGACGGGGACGCGGGGGCGCTGGCCACGCTGTACGACCGGCACGCCGGGTGGCTGTACGCCCGGCTCGCGCGCCGGTGCGCGGATGCCGAGGTCGCGCGGGAAGTGCTGCAGGACACCTTCGTGACCGTGTGGCGGTCGGCGGCCGGGCACCGGGGCGGGGAGGCGGGCGGCTGGCTGTGGACCATCGCCGCCCGGCGGCTCGTCGACACCCGGCGGGCGCAGGAGCGGGCCGGGCGGATCGAGACGGCCCCCATGGAGTACGCCGACGGCGGCCCCGTGTCCGCCGAGGTGCCCTCGGCGGAGGAACGGGTGCTGGCCGGGCTGGAGTTCGGCGACGTCGGCACCGCCCTGGACCGGATCTCGCCCGAGCTGCGCGAGGTACTGCGCGCGACCGTCGTCGACGGGCTCACCACGCGTGAGGCGGCCCGGCTGCTCGGCATCCCCGAGGGCACGGTCAAGACCCGCGCGATGCGCGCCCGCGCCGAACTGCGCGCCGCCCTCGCCCAGTTGAGCCCCGCACCGGCCTCGGGAGGCCTGGCATGAGCACCGACAGCAGGAACACCGGTCACCCGGGCACCGGTCCTTGGCATGTGTCCGACGACCTCGCCGCCCGTTACGCCGACGGCACCCTCCCGGAGGCCGACGCCTGGTCCCTGGAGAGCCATCTGGAGCGGTGCGGGGAGTGCGCGGCGCGCGTCTCGGGGGCGGTACGGCGGTTTCCGGCGCCGGCTCTGGTCCTCGCGGAGGTGCGGGAGGCCGTGCTCGACGACGTACGGCAGGTCGTCGTAGCGAAGGACGTGCGTGAGGCCGCGCCGCCGACCCCGCCCGCCCCCCGCGCCCGCCTCTGGTCCTCCTTCCTCGCCCAGGCCCTGTGGGCCGCCGGGCCCGCCGTGCGCGGGGCCTGGCTGCCCGCCGTGCTGCTGGTCGCGCTGGGGGCGCTCGGACTGGCGTACGGCGCGGACGTCGAGGGCGTACGGCCGCTGCTCCTCGCCCTCGCGCCGGTGGTGCCCGTGGCCGGGGTCGCGGTGTCCTACGGGGGGTACGCCGATCCGCTGCACGAGATCGCGGCGGCCACCCCGTCCGGCGGGCTGCGGCTGGTGCTGACGCGGACGGCCGCCGTCCTCGGGGTCAGCCTGCCGCTGCTCACCGTCACGGGGCTGCTGCTGCCCGCCTCCGGCGCTCCGGGCGCGGCGGCCTGGCTGCTGCCGGGGCTGGCGCTGACCCTGGCCTCGCTCGCCCTGTCCGGGTACGTCGGCTGTCGTGCGGCGACGGCCGTGACCTGCGGCGGATGGCTCGCGGCCGTCGTCGCCCCGGTCCTGGCCTCGGCCGGCGGCACCCCGGTGACCCGGCTCGCCGAGCAGCTCTCGCGCTGTCTGGACGGCGCCCCGGCCCAGGGCGCGTGGGCGGCGGCGGCCGTGCTGTGCGCCGCCGTGCTGGCCGTCCGCCGCGGCGCCTACGACGGGCTGGACCGACGGTGAGCCGCGCCATGAACCCTGTGAACTCTGTGCACTCTGTGAGCTCTGGAGAACGTGAAGTGAGCACCATACGGGTGAGCGGACTGCGTGTCCGGCACCGCAGGACCGTCGCCCTGGACGGCGTGGATCTGGATCTCGGCGTCGGTGTGCACGGTCTGCTCGGTCCCAACGGCGCCGGGAAGACCTCCCTCATCCGGGTGCTGGCCACCGTCGCGCGGCCGGACGCAGGGCGGGTGGAGATCCTCGGCGAGGACGTCGGCGAGCCCGCGCGGCGCGGTACGGTCCGCGCCCGGCTCGGCTATCTGCCGCAGGAGTTCGGCCACTACCCGGGCTTCACGGTGCGGGAGTTCGTCGCGTACGTGGCGTGGCTGAAGGAGATGCCGGTGGCGGGGACCCCGGCCGCCGTGGAGCGGGCCGTGCAGCGGGTCGGGCTCGGGGACCGGATCGACGCGAAGGTGAGGACGCTGTCCGGGGGCATGGTCCGCCGGGTCGGCATCGCGCAGGCCGTCGTCAACGATCCGGCCGTCCTGCTGCTCGACGAGCCGACGGCGGGCCTCGACCCGGAGCAGCGGGTGGAGTTCCGTGCGCTGCTGCGGGAGCTGGGCTCCACCTCGACCGTGATCGTCTCCACCCACCTGGTGGAGGACGTGGCGGCCGCCTGCACCGAGGTCACCCTGCTGGACGCGGGCCGGGTCGCCTACCGGGGGACTCCGGAGTCCCTCAGCGCGCTGGGCGAGGGGCCGGAGGCGAACGGCGTCGGGGACAGCGCCATCGAGCGCGGCTACACGGCCGCCCTGCGGGCCCACCGCACCGGGCGGGAGGCGGCGCGATGACCCTCGTACGAGTACGAGAGCGAGTACGAGTACAAGTGCGGGAAAGGGTGGGGCGCGGGTCCGTGCTGCGGCATCCGTTGCGTGCGGAGGCCGTACGCGGGTTCGCGCCCGCCGCCGGGGGCGTGGTGGTACTGGCGCTGGGTGCCGTGCTGGGCGCGTCGGCGGACCGCTGGCAGGGCGGCTGGGTGGAGACCCGCTCCGAGCTGCACGACCTGCTGCTGGTGCTGCTCCCCCTGGCCGCGGCCGCGGGCTGCTGGCTGGGTGGGCGGGAGCACCGGCGCGGTACGGAGGAGCTGTGGGGGACGGCCGTACGCTCGCCGCTGGCCCGGTTCCTGGCGTCGGCGATGCCGCTCGCGCTGTGGCTGGCGGCGGGGTACGCGGTGGTGGCGGCGGGTGCGCTGCTGGCGACCTGGCCGTACGCCCGGGGCGACCGGCCGTATCTCGATCTGCTGCCGGTGGACGTGGTGGCCGTCGCGGCGGCCTCGGTGGCCGGGCAGGTGGTGGGGCGGCTGGTGGCCTGGCGCCCGGCGGCGGCGCTGCTGCCGCTCGCCGGGTACGCGGTGCTGGGTCTGTCGGTGGCGTCGGACGACGGCGCGGGCCGTTTCGTGAACCCGGCCTTCCCGGTGAGCTACTGGACGGTCCCGGTCGGCCTGCGGCAGCCCGCGATGGCGGTGTGGGTGGTGGGTCTCGCGACGGCGACCGTGCTGGCGTACGCGGCGCGGCGCCGGTGGACGGCCCTGCTGCCGCTGGCGGCGGCCCTCGCGGCGGGCGGGCTGCTGGTGCAGACGGGGGACGCGCTGTGGCGGACGAACCCGGCCGAGCGCCGGCAGGTGTGCGACACGTCGACGACACCCCAGGTGTGCGTCAACGCCCGCTACGGCGAGCTGTTGCCGCAGGTCACGGCCGCCCTGTCGGGGATCACCGGTCGCCTGGAAGGCGTACGGAACCTGCCGGTCCGGTTCGAGGACCATCCGGGTGAACCGCGCGCCGGGGAGGTGCAGCTGCCGATGATCACGCCGTTCGGCTGGTCCGTGGTGCGGGGGCGGCTGACCGATCCCGAGCAGTACGCGTGGGAGGCGGTGGCGATGCTGCGGGGCCGGGGGGACTGCGGGACGCTCGCCCCGCGCGTGATCGTGGCGGACGACGCCGTGGAGCACTACCTCGCGCCGAGCCCGGCCGAGGCGTCCTTCGACGAGCTGGACGCGGCGGGGGACGCGGAGCGCCGTGGCGAACTGGCGCGGCGGAAGGCGGCCCGGGAGCGGCTGGCCTCGATGGGGGCCGACGCGCGCCGGGAGTGGCTGTCGGCGTACTTCGCGACGGTCGGCGACTGCGACGCGGGGAAGGTGCCCGCCCTGTGAACGGGGTCCTGCTGTACGCCCGCTCGCGTGCCGTCCCCGGCACCCTCGCCGTGCTCGCCGGGACCGCCGTCCTCGCCCTGGGGGCGGCGGCCCGGACGGGCCACAGCCCGGATCCGGACCGGCTGCTGCCGGTCGTGACGCTGGCCCCGCTGCTGGCCGCCGCGGTGACCGGTGCGCGCCTGTACTCCGCCTCGGACGAGCTGGACCGTACGGCCGTACGCCCCTGGTGGCCGCGCCGGCTGGCCCTGCTGCTCGGCCCGACGGCGCTCGCGGCGCTCCTGCTGCCGCTCGCCGTCCTCGGGGACGGGGCGGCCGTGCTGCGCAACCTGCTGGGCTGCACGGGCGTCGTCGCCGCCTCGGCCGTCCTGCTGGGCGCCCGGCTGAGCTGGGTGCCCGCGTGCGGTTACGTCGGGGCCGTGTACCTCGCGTCGGACGGGGTGCGCGGGCGGGCGGTCACCTACTGGGCCTGGCCGGTGCAGCCGGGGGACGTGACGGCGGCGTGGGTGGTGGCCGGGGGTGCGTTCGCACTGGGCGCGGCCCTGTACGCGGTAGGCGGGGCGCGGCGGGAGGAGGCACCCCGCTGAACCGGCGCACCCGAGCGTTCCGAAGGGCCCCGTGGTCCGGGTCGGCCGGGCGGGGCCGGTCCGGGCCGGACCGGGCCACGGGGCATGAAGAAGCCCGGATCGTCAGGCGGAGATGCCGTCGATCCGGGCCAAGGCGTCGTCCGCGCCGTACGGCTGCAAGTAGGGCAGCCAGCGCGGGTCCCTATGGCCCGTGCCGATGATGCGCCAGGCGAGGCCGGTGGGCGGGGCGGGTTTGTGGCGCAGCCGCCAGCCGATCTCGACGAGATGGCGGTCGGCCTTGACGTGGTTGCAGCGACGGCAGGACGCCACCACGTTGTCCCACACGTGCTTGCCCCCGCGGCTGCGCGGGATGACGTGGTCGACGCTGGTTGCGACGCCACCGCAGTACATGCACCGGCCCCCGTCCCGCGCGAAGAGCGCTCGACGGGTCAGAGGAACGGGCCCCCGATAGGGAACCCGGACGAATCGCTTGAGCCGGACCACGCTGGGTGCGGGGACTGTGACGGTCGTGCTGTGCATAAAGGCGCCTGACTCTTCCAGGGAGATCGCTTTGTTCTCCAGGACGAGGACGAGCGCGCGGCGGAGCGGTACGACGCCGAGGGGCTCGTACGACGCGTTGAGGACCAGGACATGCGGCACGGATGCCTCCTTGGGCGTCGGCGGCGCGTGGCTCGCGCCGGGACGATCTGCAGTCAGTCTCCCCTCTGGCCTGGTGGACGCGCCACCATGTCCCGGTAACGGGCTGGGAGTGTTTTCGACCACACCCGGATACATCCCCCGGATCATGGCCTGTTCAAGCGCGGGTGAGGACGGTCTCTCCTTGCCGCATCGGGCGGACCCACACACAATGCCCGGTTAGTGTGGTGGTTCTGCCCGTCCGGTGCCCCTTTCGTGACCTTGAAGACCTTGAAGACTCGAAGAACTCGGGACCTCGAAGAACTCGAGACCTCGAAGTCGCCGCCGACCTGACCATCGCACCGGAGGCGGACCGCTGCACCTGGAGGTACCTGCCGTGTCCTTGCCCGCCGTCCTACTGGCCGCCGACTCGTCGCCCTCGCCGACCCCCTCGGGGTCGCCGACCGTGTCGGTCCCGTCGCTCCAGGACGCCCAGGAGAGCGCGACGAACGCGGCCAGCTGGGTCGAGCAGAACTGGTCGACGTGGCTCGCGATCGGTCTGCGTGTGCTGCTGATCCTGGTGATCGCGGTCGTACTCAGAAAGTTCGTGCTGCGGGCGATCTCCAAGCTGATCGAGCGGATGAACCGCACGGTCGAGACGCCCGAGGGCTCCACGCTGGGCGGTCTGCTGGTGAACGCCGAACGGCGGCGCCAGCGCTCGCAGGCGATCGGGTCGGTGCTGAGCTCGGTGGCGAGTTTCCTGATCCTGGGCACAGCGGCCCTGATGGCACTGTCCGCCTTCGAGATCAACCTCGCCCCGCTGCTGGCCTCGGCCGGTGTCGCCGGTGTGGCGATCGGTTTCGGCGCGCGCAACCTGGTCACGGACTTCCTCTCCGGCGTCTTCATGATCCTGGAGGACCAGTACGGCGTCGGCGACCAGATCGACGCGGGTGTCGCCACCGGCGAGGTCATCGAGGTCGGGCTGCGCGTGACGAAGCTGCGCGGCGACAACGGCGAGATCTGGTACGTCCGCAACGGCGAGGTCAAGCGGATCGGCAACCTCTCCCAGGGCTGGGCGACGGCCGGTGTCGACGTCACCGTCAAGGCGTCCGAGGACCTGGACCGGGTCAAGGCCACGCTGGACGAGGTCGCCGAGAAGATGAGCAAGGAAGAGCCCTGGAACGAGCTGCTGTGGAGCCCGATCGAGGTGCTGGGCCTGGACAGCGTGCTGCTGGACTCGATGGTGGTCCGGGTCTCGGCGAAGACCATGCCGGGCAACGCCCTGAAGGTGGAGCGCGAGCTGCGCTGGCGGATCAAGCGGGCGTTCGACGCGGCGGACATCCGGATCGTCGGCGGCGCGACGGCCCCCGCCGAGGAGGACCCGGTCGACCCGACGGCGGTCGTCGCGGCGCCGTCGGTCTTCTCCAACGCGGACTCACCGCAGGTGGCGGCGGCGTCGCCGATCGCTCCGCAGCGGGGGGCGGCTGCGCCTTCCGGTTCGCCGAAGTAGAGGAACGGTTTCAGCACGCTCGTTCGAGTGAGTGGTGGGGCATTCCGGCGCCGCGTAGGCACCGGGATGCCTCATCGTTGACACCCAGCGCGGGCTTAGCGTCTCTGATTGACTTAGGGATCCCCAGTGTTGCTCAGGGATGTGAGCCAATCGCCTTCGTGTCCTGGTGCTGAACGGCGGGAGCCGTCAGCCCTCGTGACACGTCCCTCCGGACGCTGGTCGGTGAAGTCTCGCGATCTCACCGAGGAGGGTGCCCGACGTCGCCTGGGCGCCGGGCGTGCACGTGACAGTCTGTCACAAGATGACTACGGATCGCCAATCCGGCTGGTGAGCCTGGCATCAACGCGACGAGGAGAACCAGGGATGAGCGCCGAACCCATCATGGAGCCGGTCATGACGCATGTGGACCCCATCGACCTGTTGAGCGCGATCGAAGAGGCAGCCCCTATGCCGACTCGACCGGAGTACGTCGAGGGGATGGCCATCGTGCCGTCGACGCCGAACGACAACCACAACGACGGAGCGTTCGAACTGAGCTTCCAGTTCCGCTCAGCCGGATTCCGCCTGGTGGGCATGGGCAACGGCTATCGCGCCGCCCACAAGGACGGCAGAACGATGGCTCTGCTCATCCCGGACTTCTACATCCGCCGCCGCAGGCCGACCGAACTCGACGAGTCCTACCGCAAGGCCCACAAGGGCTGGTACCCCATCGACATGGTCGCCCTCGTGGGCGAAGTCA
Organism: Streptomyces sp. T028; assembly: GCF_048159505.1. NCBI lineage: Bacteria > Bacillati > Actinomycetota > Actinomycetes > Kitasatosporales > Streptomycetaceae > Streptomyces > Streptomyces sp. T028. The sequence goes on along the minus strand of NZ_JBLRVZ010000023.1, from coordinate 31,823 downwards.
CCTCCACCAACCACGAGACCGACACCGGCCCCAAGTTCCGTACCTACGCCGCTGCCGGCATGGAAACGGCCCCCTTCCTCGACGCCGACATCTAAGGATCTTCACAGGCGCACCACCTGTCCCCCACGTCACACCACCCCCTATCGTCAGCCTGTTACCGGTCCCTTGTTCTGGAGCGCAAAGCCCAGGGGCCCGGCTCGATTGTGGGGATACATGAGGAAACTCGCCATAGGCACCGCTCTGACCGGTGCCCTGGCTCTGGGGGTTCTGGCCGCACCCGCCGCCCAGGCGGACTCGCCGGATCTGACGTTCGCCACCGTGAAGGTCAACAACGGCAAGAAGATCGTCGTGGGCACCACCGCCAAGGTGAAGGTGCCGGTCACGTACACGCTGACCCGTCCGGCCGACCTGACGATCGACTACAAGAACAACTTCGCGGGCGTCATGCTCTACCGCGGCTCGCTGGCCGAGGAGGACAACTCCATCGAGCCGGACACCGCGCCGGTCTGCACCACGACCGCCACCACCGACACCACGGTGACCGCGTCCTGCACCGAGACCCTGGTCATCGACCCGTGGGACAACCTCTACGAGGCCGCCGACGCCGGCACCTGGAAGGCCGCGGGCTTCTACGGCCACGGCGCCACCGACCTCGACGACTCCGACGGCCACATCAGCTTCGAGTTCGGCTACGACATCTGGGCGAACTCGGCGACCGCGAAGATCCAGCGCGCCGCCAGGCTGACCGTCAACGCCACGCCCGAGCCCGTCAAGAAGGGCGGCACGCTCACCGTCAAGGGCAAGCTGACCCGCGCGAACTGGGAGGAGGGCACCTACACCGGCTACAAGGGCCAGAAGGCGACCCTCCAGTTCAGGGCCAAGGGCGCCAGCTCCTACACCGCCGTCAAGACGATCACCTCCGGCACCGGCGGCGCCCTGTCCACCACCGTGAAGGCGAGCAAGGACGGTTACTACCGCTTCACCTTCGCCGGTACGGCCACCACCGCGGCCAAGACGACCGCCGGCGACTACGTCGACGTCCGGTAGTCCCAGCCGGAACACCCGCACCGCCCGAACCACCCCGAACCGCCCCCGCAGGTAACGACTCCGTTTCCTGCGGGGGCGGTTCGCTTTCCCCTCTTGACTCCCTGGTGGTCCAGACCTATGTTCCCTGCATCCGATAGGAAACCTTCCTAACAGTATCCATCTGGGAAGCTGGTCGGTCGAGAGAGGCAGGTGTCGAGCCCATGGCAGGAACAGCCGGTACGCCGGGAACCCCACGCGTCCTGCGCGCCATGAACGACCGTGCCGCCCTCGACCTGCTCCTGGAGCACGGCCCGCTCTCCCGCACCAGGATCGGCAAGCTCACCGGCCTGTCGAAGCCGACCGCGTCCCAGCTGCTGGCCCGCCTGGAGGCCTCGGGGCTCGTCCTGGCCACCGGCACCAGCGAGGGCCGGCCGGGACCCAACGCCCAGCTGTACGAGGTCAACCCGGCCGCCGCATACGCCGCCGGGCTCGATGTCACCCCCGAGCGGATCCTCGCCGCCGTCGCCGACATCACCGGCCGCACGGTGGGGTCGTACGAACTGCCCACCCCCGGCAGAAGAAGCTCCACCCCCGTCGTCCGACAGGTCACCGACGCCCTCGACGGCGCGGTGAAGGCGGCGGGACTGGCCCGGGCCGACGTCCACCGGCTGGTCATCGGCACTCCAGGCGCCTTCGACCCGGGCACCGGCCGACTGCGCTACGCCTCCCACCTCCCCGGCTGGCACTCGCCCACGCTGCTCGACGAACTCGCCGCGGCGCTGCCGATGCCGGTCGAGTACGAGAACGACGTCAACCTCGTCGCCGTCGCCGAACAACGCCTCGGCGCGGCACGGGGACACGACGACTTCGTCCTGGTCTGGAACGAGGGCGGGCTCGGCGCCGCCCTCGTCCTCGGCGGCCGGCTGCACCGCGGCTGGACCGGCGGCGCGGGAGAGGTGGGTTTCCTGCCTGTTCCGGGCGCGCCCCTGGTCCGGCATGTCACCAAGGCCAACAGTGGCGGCTATCAGGAGCTGGCCGGCTCCCAGGCCATCCCCCGGCTCGCCCGGGAGCTCGGCATGACCGGCGTCCCGGACGGGCCGTACGCCGAGGCCGCCGCCGCGCTCCTGCAACGGGCCGCAGCCGAGGACACCGTCCTCAACCGGCTGCTGCTCCAGACGTACGCGACCCGGCTCGCGACCGGTCTCGCCTCACTCGTCTCCGTCCTCGACCCCGAACTCGTCGTCCTCAGCGGCGCCTCCCTGACGGCCGGCGGCGAGGTGCTGCGCGCCCTCGTCCAGGCCGAACTGGAGGAACTGGCCGCGTCCCGGCCCAAGCTGGTCCTGGGCGACGTCACCGAACGGCCCGTGCTGCGCGGCGCGCTGGAGAGCGCGCTGGCGGCCACCCGCGACGAGGTCTTCGACACCTCGCGCTAGCAACGCCCCGCACGCACCTCTTTCTTCGCAGATTCCCTCTCCTCACCTCACCCTGCCATGCCCCGCCCCGGGAGGTCCCGTCATGTCCGCACGCATCCCCTCAGTCGCCCGAAAGGCGGCTTTCGCCCTGACCGCCTCGACGGCCCTGCTGCTCGGCACCACCGCCTGTACCGGCCAGGCGTCGTCGGCCGGCGCGAGCGACGACGCGTCCAAGGAGCAGACCATCACCTTCTGGCACGCCTGGAGCGCGCCGAGCGAGGTCAAGGCCGTGAAGGCGCTGGTCGCCGGCTTCGAGAAGGCGCACCCCAACATCCATGTGAACGTCGTCGGCGCCATGACCGACGACAAGATCAACCAGGCCCTGCGGGCGGGCGGCAGCAAGGCGCCCGACGTGATCTCGTCGTTCACCACCGCCAACGTCGGCAAGTTCTGCTCCTCCGGCGCCCTGGTCGACCTCAACCCGTTCTTCAAGAAGTCGGGCGTCGACCCGGACACCACCTTCCCGAAGGCGATGAACGACTACACCCAGTACGAGCTCGACCGCTGCGCGGTGCCGCTGCTGGGTGACGCCTACGGCCTCTACTACAACAAGACCGCGTTCGAGAAGGCCGGCATCACCAGCCCGCCGAAGACCTGGTCCGAATTCGAGGCCGACGCCAAGAAACTGACGATCACCCAGGGCAGCACGTACAAGCAGCTCGGTTTCATGCCGAACTACCACGGCTGGGAGACCACGACCGAGCACTACCTCGGCCAGTTCTCGCCGACCTACTTCGACAAGTCCGGCAAGTCGACGGTCGCGACCGACCCGGCCGTCGCCGACGCCTTCACCCTCCAGAAGAAGCTCGTCGACGAACTCGGCGGCTTCACCAAGCTGGAGAAGTTCCGCTCCGGCCTCGGTGACGAGTGGGGCCCCAAGCACCCCTTCCAGACCGGCCAGGTGGCCATGCAGCTGGACGGCGAGTGGCGCCTCGGCATGGCGCTCGACACCAAGCCGGACTTCGAGATCGGCGTGGCCCCGCTGCCCGTCCCCGACGACCAGGCGGACCAGTACGGCAAGGGCTACATCACCGGCACCATCGCCGGTATCGCCGCCACCAGCCAGAAGCAGAACGCGGCCTGGGAGTTCGTCAAGTACATCAGCACCGACACGGACGCGGTGGTGGGCTTCTCCAACGCCATCCACAACGTGCCCTCGACGCTGGACGCGCTGAAGTCGCCGAAGCTGAAGTACGACCCGCGCTTCAAGACGTTCCTGGACATCGCCGCGAACCCGAACTCGACCACCGCCCCGGCCTCGGTCAACGGCGGCGTCTACCTCACCACCATCCAGCAGCTCGGCTACGACTACGAGAGCGGCAAGCTCACCGACCTGCAGTCCGGTCTGAAGAAGGCGGCCGCGCAGATCGACACGGACATCGCGCAGGCGAAGTAGTCCGATGGCCACCCTCACGCTGCGTACGAAGCGCCGGCGCTCAGCGCTTCGTACGCTCGCCTTCCTCTCGCCCTGGCTGATCGGCTTCGCGGTCTTCTTCGCGTACCCGCTGATCTCGACGGTCTACTTCTCGTTCATGCACTACGACGGCTTCAAGCCGCCGACGTGGAGCGGGACGAAGAACTGGACGTACGTCTTCGAGTCCTACCCGTTCTTCTGGCCCGCCCTGCGCAACACGCTCTGGCTGGTCGTGATCATGGTGAGCCTGCGGGTCCTGTTCGGACTCGGGATCGGCATGCTGATCACGAAGATCAAGACGGGTACGGGCGTCTTCCGCACCCTCTTCTACCTGCCCTACCTGGCCCCGCCGGTGGCGGCCACCATGGCCTTCGCCTTCCTCCTCAACCCCGGTACGGGCCCGGTCAACTCGATCCTGGCGAAGATCGGCATCCCGGCCCCGGCCTGGTTCAACGACCCGAACTGGTCGAAGCCGGCTCTGACCCTGCTGGCCCTGTGGGGCGTCGGCGACCTGATGGTCATCTTCATGGCCGCGCTGCTCGACGTACCGAAGGAGCAGTACGAGGCGGCGGAACTGGACGGCGCGTCGGCCTGGCAGCGGTTCCGGTTCGTCACCCTTCCCAACATCTCGCCGATCATCATGTTCGCCGTCGTCACCGGTGTCATCGCGGCGATGCAGTACTACACCCAGCCGCTCGTCGCCGGAAAAGTCGCCTCGGGCGTGATCCAGGGAGCGGGCACCATGTTCCAGCCCGGCTACCCCGAGCACTCGACGCTCACGCTCCCCCAGCTCGTCTACAACCTCGGCTTCCAGCGCTTCGACTACGGCTCCGCGTGTGTCGTCGCCCTGGTCCTGTTCGCCCTGTCGATGGCGTTCACCGCGCTGCTGATGCGGCGCCGGGGCGGTCTCGTCCAGGCAGGTGACTGACATGACCCAGGTACTGGAACGGCCGGTGGAGCTGAAGAGCCCCGCCTCGCCCGCCGAGCGCACCGCGCGCCGCAAGGCGCTCCTGGAGTGGATCGCGATCCACTCCCTCGGCGTGGCCGCGGCCCTCTTCTTCACCCTCCCCTTCGTGTTCGTGTTCCTGACGTCCCTGATGAGCGACTCCCAGGCGCTCAGCCGGGACCTGATCCCGCACACCTGGGAGTGGGCCAACTACCGGAAGGTCCTCGACACTCCCGGCTTCCTCACCTGGTGGAAGAACACCCTGGTCTACGCGGGACTGGGAACAGTCCTCACCGTCGTCTCCTCGGTCCCCGTGGCGTACGCGCTGGCCAAGTTCCGCTTCCGGGGCCGCAATCTGACGCTCATGCTGGTGATCGCGATGATGATGCTGCCGCCTCAGGTGGTCGTCATCCCGATGTACCTGTTCTGGGCGAAGCAGCTCGACCTCTCGGGCACCCTGTGGCCGATGATCATCCCGCTGGCGTTCGGCGACGCGTTCTCGATCTTCCTGCTGCGCCAGTTCCTGATGACCATCCCAGGCGAGTACGTGGACGCGGCGAAGGTGGACGGCTGCGGCGATCTGCGCACCCTGCTGAAGATCATCCTGCCGATGGCGAAGCCCGGTATCGCCGCCGTCGCCCTCTTCCAGTTCTTCAACGCCTGGAACGACTACTTCGGCCCGCAGATCTACGCGTCCGAGAACCCGGGCGCCTGGACCCTGTCGTACGGCCTGGAGTCGTTCAAGGGCATGCACCACACCGACTGGAACCTCACCATGGCGGCCACCGTGCTGGTCATGGCCCCGGTGATCCTCGTGTTCTTCTTCGCACAGAAGGCGTTCGTCGAGGGCGTCACCCTGACAGGAGTGAAGGGTTAACCCCACATGAAACTCACCGTGGTAGGCGGCGGTTCGACCTACACCCCCGAGCTGATCGACGGCTTCGCACGGCTGCGCGACACCCTCCCGCTGCAGGAGCTGGTCCTGGTCGACCCGGCCGCCGAACGCCTGGACCTGGTGGGCGGCCTGGCGCGGCGGATCTTCGCCCGGCAGGGCCACCCCGGCCGGATCGTCACCACCTCCGACCTGGACGCGGCCGTCGACGGCGCCGACGCCGTGCTGCTCCAGCTCCGCGTCGGCGGCCAGGCGGCCCGCGAGCAGGACGAGACCTGGCCCCTGGAGTGCGGCTGCGTCGGCCAGGAGACCACCGGCGCCGGCGGCCTCGCCAAGGCGCTGCGCACGGTCCCCGTGGTCCTGGACATCGCCGAACGGGTCCGCCGTACGAACCCGAACGCCTGGATCGTCGACTTCACCAACCCGGTCGGCATCGTCACCCGCGCCCTGCTGAAGGAGGGCCACAAGGCGGTCGGCCTGTGCAACGTGGCGATCGGCCTGCAGCGCAGGTTCGCCGCGCTGCTGGGCGTCTCCCCGTCGGACGTCCACCTGGACCACGTCGGCCTCAACCACCTCACCTGGGAGACCGGCGTACGCCTGGGCGGCCCGGACGGCGAGGACGTCCTGCCCGGCCTCCTCTCCGACCACGGGGACACGATCGCCGGCGACCTCCGCCTGCCCCTCCACCTCCTGCGCCTCCTCGGCGTGGTCCCCTCCTACTACCTGCGCTACTACTACGCCCACGACGAGGTCGTACGAGAACTGCGCACGAAGCCGTCCAGGGCGGCCGAAGTGGCGGCGATGGAACGGCAGTTGCTTCAGATGTACGGCGACCCCGCCCTCGACGAGAAGCCGGAACTGCTCGCCCGGCGGGGCGGCGCCTACTACTCGGAGGCCGCGGTGGACCTGGCGGCCGCGCTGCTCACCGGCGCCGGCAGCCCCCACCAGGTGGTGAACACCCTCAACGACGGCACGCTGCCGTTCCTCCCCGACGACGCGGTGATCGAGGTGCAGGCGGCGGTGGGCCACAAGGGCCCCTCCCCACTCCCCGTGGCCCCCGTGGACCCCCTGTACGCGGGCCTCATGGCGAACGTGACGGCGTACGAGGACCTGGCCCTCGACGCGGCCCTGCGCGGCGGCCGGGACCGCGTCTTCAAGGCCCTCCTCGCCCACCCCCTGATCGCCCAGTACGAGTACGCCGACCGGCTGACCGACCGACTGATCGCACACAACCGGGAGCACCTCGCGTGGGCCTGACCGCAAGCGTCCTCGCCATCGACGCGGGCAACAGCAAGACCGACGTGGCGGTGGTGGCCGCCGACGGGGAGGTACTCGCCACCGCCCGCGGCGCCGGCTTCCGCCCGCCCGCCGTCGGCGTCACCGCCGCCATGGACGCCCTCGCCGAGACCGTCACGCGCGCGTACGCCTCCGCCGGCGTCAACTCGGTGACGCATGTCTCCGCCTGCCTGGCCAACGCCGACCTGCCGGTGGAGGAGGAGCAGCTGGCCGCGGCCCTCCACGCGCGCGCGTGGGGCACGACCGTGGACGTCCGCAACGACACCTTCGCCATCCTGCGGGCCGGTGTGCCCGACCCGCGGGGCGTGGCCGTGGTCTGCGGCGCCGGCATCAACTGCGTCGGCATGCGCCCCGACGGCCGCACCGCCCGCTTCCCCGCCCTGGGCCGCCTCTCCGGCGACTGGGGCGGCGGCTGGGGCCTGGCCGAGGAGGCGATCTGGCACGCGGCCCGCGCGGAGGACGGCAGAGGCCCCGGCACCGCCCTCGCCCGCACCCTCCCCGCCCACTTCGGCCTCCCCCACATGTACGCCCTCATCGAGGCCCTCCACCTCGGCCACATCCCGGACCTGCGCCGCCACGAACTGACCCCGGTCCTCTTCGGGACGGCCGCACAGGGCGACCCGGTGGCCCGCGGAATCGTCGACCGCCTCGCGGAGGAGGTGGTCACGATGGCGACAGTGGCCCTGACCCGCCTGGACCTCCTGGAGGAGGAAACCCCGGTCCTCCTGGGCGGCGGCGTCCTGACGGCGGGTCACACCCAACTGGACGACGGAATCCGGGAGCGCCTGACGACGCGTGCGCCGAAGGCGGTTGCAGAGGTGGTACGCGCGCGCCCGGTGCTGGGGGCGGCGCTGCTGGGCCTGGACAGCCTGGGAGCGGAGGCGAAGGTACAGGAAAGAACGCGAGCCTTTTTCGACAGGTGAGCGAGCCGACCTGAAGGGGCGCGGGGCTGTATCGATGTGCGGCTCCGCCGCGTGGGCGCGACCAGCCACAACGCACCCGCACCCCGAACACACGACACCCCCCACGAAGGAACCGAACACACACTCCCCGCGTATTCATGAACAGGGGTGACTGCGATCTGATCAAGATCCAGTGAAGGCCGGTGCGCAATGTCACCCCCGCCAGCGATACTTGCGGCGAGGCATGACCATGGGGGAGGTCAGAAACGTGGCAGAACCGGCAACAGCGACTCCACCGAAACGCCGTACGGCGTTCGCGGAGGGCGTCGACATGGCCCGCGCCGCGGCGACGACGGAGCCGGGCCGGCTCCGGATCATCGGCGCCGTCCTCGCCCTCCTCGTGGTCGCCTTCGGCGCCGTGACCGCCTGGCAGACGGCGGACCGCGCCGACGCGGCCGACGACGTGCTGCACAAGAGCCAGCCGCTGAGCGCGGCCGCAGCCGACATCTACCGTTCCCTGGCCGACGCCAACACGGCCGCCTCCAGCGGCTTCCTGGCGGGCGGTCAGGAGACCGCGGCCTCCCGCCGGACGTACGAGGAGGACATCGACAACGCGGCCGCCGAGCTGGTGAAGGCCGCCAACAGCTCCGACCCGGGCTCCGCCTCCGCCGAGGCCATCACGAAGCTGAACACGCTGCTCCCGGAGTACAAGGGCCTGGTCGAGCGCGCGCGGACGTACAACCGTCAGGGCTTCCCGGTCGGCGGTGCCTATCTGCGCTACGCCAACCAGAAGATGCAGGAGGAGATGCTCCCGGAGGCGGAGAAGCTCTACACCAAGGAGAACCAGCGCCTCGAGGAGGACTACGCCGACGCCACCCCCTACCCGTGGGCGGCGATCGCGCTGGGTGTCCTCGCGCTGGCCGGTCTGGCCTGGGCGCAGCACCGCAACTACCGCCGTACGAACCGGGTCCTGAACCACGGCCTGGTCGCGGCCACGGCGACCGCCACGGTCGTCCTGCTGTGGCTCGTCGTCGGCCACACCGTGGCCCGCGCGGGGCTGAACGACTCCTACGACCACGGCGTCCTCTCGCTGAACGTGCTGCACGACGCGCGGATCGCGTCCCTGAAGGCGCGCGGCAACGAGAACCTCACCCTGGTGGCACGCGGCGCCGAGACCGAGAAGGTCACGGTCGACGGCGAGGAGAAGTCGGTCGACAAGTACGACCACGAGTTCACCACCGACATGGGCGCCCTCGGCAAGGGCCTCGCGCAGGCGGCGAAGCTCGCCGACGACGAGGCGGGCGAGAAGCCGGTCACGTCGGCGGAGGGCAACATGGCGGAGTGGAAGAAGCGCCACTCCGCGGCCCGCGACCAGGACGACAACGGCAACTACGAGCAGGCGCTGGCTCTGGTGATCGGCGACAAGGGCGCGACGGCCGAGTGCTTCGACAGCGTCGACAAGAACCTGGACAACGCGCTCAGGCACGAGCAGAAGGAGTTCCAGCAGGCGGCCGGTGACGGTCTGGACGCGATGACCGGTCTGACGGCCGGCGCGGCCGTCCTCGCGGTGCTGGGTGCGGCGGGCGCGGTCCTCGGCATCGGCCGCAGGCTGTCGGAGTACCGGTGAGAGGGGGCATGACGATGCGCGCACGACGTCTGCGGGACGGTCTGAAGGGCTGGGGCGGCGTGGGGGCGATGGCGGTCGTCTGCGCCCTCGCGCTGACCTGTGTGCTGCTGCTGCCGCTGACCACCGGCGCCCGGGGCGACGGCTCGACGGGCCTGGGCGGCCCGCGGATCGCCGAGGGGACCGCGGCGGCGGACGCCGCGTGCACCGACCCGGAGAAGCAGACCCTGCCGCCGTCCGGCGCGGACGGCACGACGATCGCCGGGATCAAGGCCCGGCAGGGCGAGAAGCGCAAGCTGATCGTCGGCGTCGACCAGAACAGCTACCGCTGGGGCTACCGCGACCCGAACAACACGGTCGCGGAGCTGGAGGGCTTCGACATCGACCTGGTGCACCGGATCGCCCAGGACATCCTCGGAGACCCGGACGCGGTCCAGTTCAAGGCCATCCCGACCAACCAGCGCATCCCCGCCCTCCAGGAGGGCCGGGTCGACATGGTCGTCCGCACGATGACGATCAACTGCGACCGGATCGAGCAGGTCGCGTTCTCCGCGCCCTACTTCAGGACCGGACAGCAGGTCCTCGCCCCCAAGTCCTCGCCGATCAAGGGGTACGACGACACGCTGGCCGGCAAGAAGATCTGCACGGCGGCCAGTTCGACGGCCAACACCCGGCTGAACGCGGACCGGGACTCGGGCCGCATACCCAAGAGCGTGAACCTCGACGCGGTCGTCCCCAGCCAGCTGGACTGCCTGGTGCGGCTGCAGCTCGGCGAGGTCGACGCGGTCGTCACCGACGGCGCGCTCGCGGCGAGCCAGGCCGCCCAGGATCCGACGGTGGCGCTCAAGGGCGAGCCGTTCACGACCGAGTACTACGGCGTGGCGATGAACAGCGACGCGGACGACCTGGTCCGCCGGGTCAACCAGATCCTCGTGGAGTACCGGGCAGGCGGCTGGCAGACGTCGTACGACAAGTGGCTGTCGGCCACACTGGGCCCTGACGCGGGGCTTTCGAAGCCGCCCGCTCCCGTGTACCTGCGCAAGAGCTGACGGACCGACAGGCAGGCGACGTACCGAAGCAACGACCCAACAGCAGCGACCCACACAGCAGCGGAGAGGTGATCGATGGGCGTCACGGGACCCCCCGGGCCGGTGATGGACCGGGACGAGGTCGACCGTGCGCTGGCGCGGCTCGGCGCGGAGCACGAGGCGATCGAGACCTCGCTCCTCGCCTTGCAGGACCACGCGGGCCGACGCCTCCTGGAGGGCGCCCGGCTGACCGGGGTCACCAAGGAGCGCTGGGCCTCCGCGGAGGCGTCGATCACCCTGCTGTGGGCGTACTTCGACGCCTACGCGGACGCGTTGCGCGCGGCGCGGGAGATCCGCTCGCGCCGCCGCTGGTCCAGCCGTGAGGACCTGGTGGAGCTGACGGAACTGCTGCGCGGCGAGTCCGTCACGGTCGCCGGCTCGGCCACCGCCACGGCGAACGCGCCGACGCTGGTCGGCACGGGCAAGCTCAGCCAGAGCTTCTCCCTGGCCGCCCTCGTGGACCGGATGAACGACCTGTACGCCTCGTCGCTGGACATGGTCGTCGCCGCCGACGCGGTGTGGTCGGCGCTGCCCGCGCGGATCGATTTACTGGCCGCGGAGCTCCAGCGCACACGCCAGCTCGCGCACTCCGTGGGCGTACGCCCGGGCGAGCACCCGGCGGGCGACGACCTGGAGCGCATCACGGGCACGCTGACGCGGCTGCGCGAGGAGGTGGTGTCGGACCCGCTGGCGTACTGGGTGCCGGCGCAGGGCAGTTCGGCGCCCGGCGGCGGCCGCCCCGACACCACGGTGTACGACCGTGAGGCGCGCGCCCTGGAGGACGTACGGCGGGAGATCGACGCCGTGCTGACGGTCCGTCAGGACGCCGAGCAGCGGCTGGTCAGGCTGCGGGACGTCCTCAGCCGGGCCGACCGCACGCTCGCCGAGGCGCGCACCGCGCGCGGGGAGGTCCTCGCGAAGATCGCCGCGACGGAGGTGCCGGTGGTCAGCGGTCCGCCGACCGTGCTGCAGGAGCAGCTGGCGACGGCCGCCGAGTACCGCCGGCACGCGCAGTGGCACCGGCTGTCCCCACTCCTGGAGTCGCTGGAGCAGAAGGCGGAGGACGAGCTGCTGCGCGCCCGCGAGTCGCTCACGGCGGTCACCGCGCCGCTGGCCGTCCGCGCGGAACTTCGGGGCCGGCTCGACGCGTACAAGGCGAAGGTGGCCCGGCACGGGCTCGCCGAGGACCCGTTCCTCATCGAGCGCTACGACGCGGCGCGCCGCATGCTGTGGAGCGCGCCCTGCGATCTGCGCGTCGCCGAACAGGCCGTCCTGCGCTACCAGCGGGCGGCCGCCGAACTGCTGTCCGCCCCGCGTGTGCCGGAACAGGGCGGGCCTCAGGACCACAGGGGGGAGCGGTAGCCATGAGTCAGGCAGGGCAGACGTGTCAGCGGCCGGGCTGCGAGGGGGCGTACGAGGACGTGGGCGGCGGTGAGCTGTACTGCGACACGTGCGGGCTCGCCCCGGTCGTCTCGGCGGGAGGCCTGGACGGCTCGCCCGGCTCCGGGGGGAGCGGCTCCGGCGGCCCCGCCAGTTCCCGCAGTTCCCGCAGTTCCCGCAGCTCCCGCAGTTCGCGTACGTCGTCGCAGTCGGCGAAGTCGCGCCGCTCGGTGTCGGGACGGCTCTCGCGCTCCCTGTCGGGCAAGTCGACGGGCCGCTCGGTGTCGGTGCGCAGCTCCGGTTCCTCGGCCGGTTCCTCCGGGCGGGCGCGCCTCGGGGTCGGTCTGGTGTCGGTGCCGCAGGTGCCGCGCCCCGACCCGCGGGAGATGGTGCTGGACAACCCGGAGGTGCCCGAGCGCAAGCGTTTCTGCTCGCGCTCCGACTGCGGTGCGCCGGTGGGCCGTTCGCGCGGCGACCTGCCGGGGCGCACGGAGGGCTTCTGCACCAAGTGCGGCAACCCGTACTCGTTCGTGCCGAAGCTGCGGGCCGGGGACGTCGTGCACGGCCAGTACGAGGTCGCGGGCTGTCTGGCGCACGGCGGTCTGGGCTGGGTCTACCTCGCGGTGGACAGGGCGGTGTCGGACCGCTGGGTGGTGCTGAAGGGCCTGCTGGACACGGGCGACCAGGACGCGATGGCCGCCGCGATCTCCGAGCGGCGCTTCCTCGCCGAGATCGAGCACGCCAACATCGTGCGGATCTACAACTTCGTCGAGCACCTCGACCAGCGGACCGGTTCGCTCGACGGCTACATCGTCATGGAGTACGTCGGCGGCAAGTCCCTCAAGGAGATCGCCAACACCCGCCGCACCACCGACGGCAAGCGGGACCCGCTGCCGGTGGAGCAGGCGTGCGCGTACGGCATCGAGGCCCTGGAGGCGCTCGGGCATCTGCACAGCCGCAACCTGCTGTACTGCGACTTCAAGGTCGACAACGCGATCCAGACCGAGGACCAGCTCAAGCTGATCGACATGGGCGCGGTGCGCAGGATGGACGACGAGGAGTCGGCCATCTACGGCACGGTCGGCTACCAGGCGCCGGAGGTGGCGGACGTCGGCCCGTCGGTCGCCTCCGACCTCTACACCGTCGGCCGCACGCTGGCCGTCCTCACCTTCGACTTCCAGGGCTACACGACCGTCTTCGCCGACTCGCTGCCCGACCCGGACAACATCGAGGTCTTCCGCCGGTACGAGTCCTTCTACCGGCTGCTGGTGCGCGCCACCGACCCCGACCCGGCCCGCCGGTTCGCCTCCGCCCAGGAGATGGCCGAGCAGCTCACGGGGGTGCTGCGGGAGGTCGTCTCGGTGCAGAGCGGCAAGGCCCGGCCGGCCCTGTCGACACTGTTCGGGCCCGAGGTGAAGGTCACGGACAGCGAGCTGTTCCCGAAGCTGGACGGGGAGGTGTCCCGGCTCGGCCCACGGGCCGTCACCTCGGTGCGGCTGTTCGGCGGTTGGCCCCTCGCCACTCCGGCCTCCGGTGCTCCGGCCTCCGCCGCTCCGGCCTCCGGTGCTCCGGCCTCCGGTGCTCCGGCCTCCAGTGCTCCCGCAGCCGGTGCTCCCGCCTCCGGTACTCCGGCCGCGGTTGTCCAGGAGACGGCGGGCGCCCCGGCGCTTCCTTCCGCGGCCGGGACCTCCGGCGCGCTGGTGAGGACCGTCGCCGCCCCGGCCGCCGGGCTCGCGCTGCCCGTCCCGCACGTGGACCCGGCCGACCCCAACGCGGGCTTCCTGGCGGGCCTTTCGGCGTCCGCGCCGGGCGAGCTGATCACCGCGCTCACGGCCGCGCCGGCGCCGTCCGTGGAGACCCGGCTGCGGCAGGTCCGCGCCTGGCTGGAGAACGGCGACCACCAGACGGCGCTGCAGTCCCTCGACACGCTGGAGGGCGAACGGCCCGACGACTGGCGGGTGGTCTGGTACCGGGGCGTCGCCTCGCTGGCCACCGGCGACCACGAGGGCGCCGCGCTCGCCTTCGACGCGATCTACGACGCCTTCCCCGGCGAGCCCGCGCCCAAGCTGGCGCTCGGTCTGTGCGCCGAGGTGCTGGGGCAGTTGGACAACGCGGCCGAGTACTACCGGCTCGTGTGGTCGACCGACCCGAGCTATGTGAGCGCGGCGTTCGGCCTCGCGCGCGTGCAACTCGCGGCCGGGGACCGCCGTAGTGCCGTACGGACGCTGGAGTCGGTGCCGGAGTCGTCCATCCACTACACGGCCGCCCGGGTGGCGGCGGTGCGGGCCCGGCTCAGGCAGCGGACGGCGGTCGCCACCGACGTACCCTTCCAGGAGGACCTCACCGCTGCGGCGGCACAGGTCGAGGCGCTGGACGCGTACGGGCTGGACGCCACGCGGCGCGAGCAGTTGTCGGCGGAAGTCCTCGGCTGCGCCCTGGACTGGATACTCTCCGGGGGCCAGGGCGCCGGCCCGGACGCCCGGCAGCCGCTGCTCGGCGCCCAACTCGACGAGCGGGGGCTGCGCTTCGGCCTGGAGCGCTCGTACCGCACGCTGGCCCGGCTGGCGACACGCGGTGAGGAGAGGATCGACCTGGTGGAACGTGCCAATCGTTACCGCCCCCGGACGTGGGTGTAGTTGATGTCCCAGATGCCCCGGCAGGCCGCCCTGCCGACGTGTCCGAGCTGCGCGGAGCCGCTCGACGCGGGTGACCGTTACTGCGGCGCGTGCGGATACGACCTGTCGGTCGTACCGCCCCGCCCGGGCGACCACCCGACCCTCGCGATGACCGGCACGGCCGCCGCGGCCGCTCCGGCGGCTCCGGCTGTTCCGGCCGCTCCGGAGACGCTGGCCGGGTGGGCCACGACCCCGGCACCGCACCACGCGGGCGCCCCGGCCCCCCTACATGCACCGGGAGTTGGCGCGGGCGCCGCACCTGTACCGCCCGCTCCGGGCTCCGCCCTGCCCGCCGTCGGCGCCCCGGTCCCGCCGAGCCCGGGACTCCAGGTCCCGCCGGCGCCCGGCGCCCCGGTTCCGGCAGCCCCCTTGACGCCGGCCGCCGGAACCCCGGCCCCTCCTGGCTCCCCCTCCTCCCCCGGGGCCCCCGCCTCCGGTGTCCGCTTCGACCGCCCCGCCGAGCCCGAGGAGTATCCGCTGCAGGCGCCGGATCCCCGGGCCGCCGCCGAGGCCGGGTCCGGGTCCGTCAAGGTGTGTGTGGCGTGCCGGGCCGGGCGGGTCGACGACGACGGGTACTGCGAGAACTGCGGGCACGCCCAGCCGCGCGAACGCGACCACATGGAGCTGGAGTCGGGCCCGATCGCCGCCGTCAGCGACCGCGGGCTGCGCCACCACCGCAACGAGGACGCGTTCGGCCTCGGCCGCGCCACGCTGCCCGACGGCTCCCCGGCGCTCGTCGCGATCGTCTGCGACGGCGTCTCCTCGGCGACCCGCCCCGACGACGCGTCGATGGCGGCGGCCCGGGCGGCCAGCGAGTCGGTCCTGGCGGCCCTCCCCCAGGGCACCCACCCGCAGCAGGCGATGCACGAGGCGATCGTCGCCGCCTCGCACGCGGTCAACGCGCTGGCCGGCGAGCCCGCCACCGCCCGCGAGCACGCCCCGCACCAGAACTCCCCCGCGTGCACCCTCGTCGGCACGGTCGTCACCGCGGGGCTGCTGATCGTCGGCTGGGTCGGCGACAGCCGCGCCTACTGGGTCCCGGCCGACCGCGCCACACCCCCGGCCCGGCTCACCGAGGACGACTCCTGGGCCGCGCAGATGGTCGCCGCGGGACTGATGAGCGAGGCGGAGGCCTACGCAGACGAGCGCGCCCACGCCATCACCGGCTGGCTCGGCGCGGACGCCTACGAACTGGAGCCGCACACCGCTTCCTTCAAGCCGGACCGTCCGGGTGTAGTGGTGGTGTGCACCGACGGCCTGTGGAACTACGCGGAGGCGGCCGAGGAGATGGCCGAGGCCGTGCCTCTCGACGCCGCCGTACGACCGCTGCACTGCGCGCAGGTGCTCGTCGGCCACGCCCTGGACGGCGGGGGCCACGACAACGTAACAGTGGCCGTCGTGCCGTTCCCCGCGCCGCCGCAGGGGGCAGGAAACGCCTGAGGGCGCGCGAACGGGGACATCCACGGGTGACACGCCCACGGGCCGGAGGGGACCGGTCCGCACCTTGCGAGGGGGATTCGATCAGCCATGGCCAATTTCTCGAAGTCGAACGTGCCGCAGTTCTCGGTGGACGTCTACCAGAACGAGTACCTGCCGGAGGGCGGACGCGAGGTCAACGCGATCGTCACGGTGACCGCGACCGGCGGCGGCACCGTCGGCACCGCGGTCACCGCACCGCATCTGTACGCGCCGGGGCAGGGCCCGTCCGCCGCCGTGGCGCTCATGGTGGACTGCTCCGGCTCGATGGACTACCCGCCGACCAAGATGCGCAACGCGCGGGACGCCACCGCCGCCGCCATCGACACCCTGCGCGACGGTGTGCACTTCGCGGTGGTCGGCGGCACCCATGTGGCCAAGGAGGTCTACCCGGGCGGCGGCCGGCTCGCGGTGGCCGACGCCACCACCCGCGAGCAGGCCAAGCAGGCCCTGCGCCGGCTCAGCGCGGGCGGCGGCACCGCGATCGGCACCTGGCTGCGGCTGGCCGACCGGCTGCTGTCCTCCGCCGAGGTCGGCATCCGGCACGGCATCCTGCTCACCGACGGCCGCAACGAGCACGAGTCGCCGAGCGACCTCAAGGCCGCGCTCGACGACTGCGCGGGCCGGTTCACCTGTGACGCCCGTGGCGTGGGCACCGACTGGGAAGTGAAAGAAGTCACAGGCATCGCCTCCGCGCTGCTCGGCACCGCCGACATCGTCGCCGACCCGGCGGGTCTCGCCGCCGACTTCACGCAGATGATGGAGACGGCGATGGGCAAGGAGGTCGCGGACGTCGCGCTGCGGCTGTGGACCCCGGTCGGCACCACCATCAAGTTCGTCAAGCAGGTCGCGCCGACCGTCGAACAGCTCACCGACCGCCGCACCGAAGCGGGCCCGCGCGCGGGCGACTACCCCACCGGTTCCTGGGGCGACGAGTCCCGCGACTACCACGTGTGCGTCGAGGTCCCGGCGGCGAACGTGGGCCAGGAGATGCTGGCCGCACGGGTGTCACTGGTCGTCCCGCAGACGGACGGATCGGTCCAGAACCTGGGCGCGCAGGGTCTCGTACGGGCCGTGTGGACCGACGACATGGCGGCCTCGACGTCGATCAATCCACAGGTCGCGCACTACACGGGTCAGGCCGAACTGGCACAGGTCATCCAGCAGGGACTGGACCTGCGCAAATCAGGCGATATGGATGGAGCGACGGCCAAACTGGGCCGTGCCGTGCAGCTCGCGAGCGTCTCGGGGAACGCCGATACTGCGAAACTGCTTTCGAAGGTGGTCGACGTGGTCGACGCCACGACAGGTACTGTGCGACTGAAGGCGAAGGTCGCTGAGGCCGACGAGATGACTCTCGAGACACGGTCCACAAAGACTGTTCGTGTAAAGAAGTGACGTCGGACGACCACGAGGTCACCGAAGGAGAGAGGGGGACGCGCCGACATGCCGACCTGCCCGAACGGACACCAGTCGGGTTCCGACGACTGGTGCGAGGTCTGCGGTCACCGCATGGCCGGTGCCGTACCTCCGCCCCCGCCGCCCCCGCCCACCGCGGGGGGCTACGGCTTCCCGCCCCCGCAGGGCGGCCGGCCCGGCGACGGACGGCATCTGTCGTCCGTGCCGAACCACGAGCCGGAGCTCTGCCCGCAGTGCCGTACGCCGCGTGAGGGCGGTGCGCCGTTCTGCGAGGAGTGCCGGTGGAACTTCCTCACCAACACGGCGACCTCGTACACCCCGGCGGCCCCGCGCCCGCCGGCCCCCGGCCCGGGCGCTCCCGGTGGCTCCGGCGGCCCTGGCGGCCCCGGCGGTCCCGGTGGGCGTTTCCAGGGGCCGCCGCCGTCCTTCGGCGGCAGTGACTCCTTCGACTACCAGAGCTCCCGGCCGTCGCAGGTGAACCGGCCCGCCGAGCCGATCCCGCCGGGCCCGCCCTTCGGCGGCGAGCCGCCCCGGCCTCCGGGTCCGGGGGGCACGGTCGGCGGTCCCGGCGCGTTCGGCCGCGACCCGTCGGGGCCGGGCGGTCCCGGAGGCCCGGGTGGCCCGGGTGGTCCCGGGGCGTTCGGGCGGGATCCCGGCGGTACGGCGCCCGGTGGCCCCGGCGGACCCGGCGGGTTCGGGAGCGAGCCCGGGGCGCCCGGTGGCTTCGGGCGTGAGCCCGGGCGTACGACGGGTGGTCCCGACGCGTTCGGACGTGAACCCGGCGGTCCCGGGGCGTTCGGGCGCGAGCCGTCCGGTCCGGGCGGTCCGGGCGCCACGGCCGGTGGTCCCGGGGCGTTCGGGCGGGAGCCGTCCGGTCCCGGTGGCCGGCCCTCCGCCGACCCCTTCGGCCGTGAGCCGTCGGGTCCGCACCCGGACCCCTTCCGACGTGAACCCACGGGTCCCGGTGGCCCTGGTGGCCCCGGTGGTCCCTCCGGATTCGGCCCCGACCCCTCGCGCCCGGTCCCGCCGCCGCCCGGTCCCGGCGGTCCCGGCGGGCCTGGTGGTCCGGGGGTCCCGCAGGCCTTCCAGCCCCCCGGTCCCGGTGGCCCGGTGGCCCCTCCCGGCTTCCCGCCGGAGACCGGCCGGCCGCAGCCCGGCGGCCCGGCCTTCGGCGGCGCCGACGACGACTGGGTGATCTCCCCGCCCGGTCAGGGCCAGGGCCCCGGCGGCCAGGGCAGCGGTGGCTACGGCTACCCGCAGCCCGGTGCCACGCAGGCACCGCCCCCGCCCGGCCCGGCGTTCCCACAGCAGCCGGCGACCTGGACGGCGACCATCGGCCCGGACCGCGCGTACTTCATGGCGATGATGCACCGCTCGGGCCCGGAGGCCGCGGGGCTCAACCTGCCCGCGTACTCGCCCGAGCAGCAGCGCACCCTCACCGGCAACCAGGTCACCATCGGCCGCCGCCGGCACTCCACCGGCGAGACCCCCGACATAGACCTGTCGGTGCCGCCGGAGGACCCGGGCGTCTCGCACCAGCACGCGGTGCTGGTCCAGCAGCCGGACGGCACCTGGGCGGTCGTCGACCAGAACTCGACGAACGGTACGACGGTCAACAACGGCGAGGAGCCGATCCAGCCGTTCGTCCCGGTGCCGCTGCAGGACGGCGACCGGGTGCACGTGGGCGCCTGGACGACGATCACGATCCGCCGCGGCTGAGAGCCTGTGTCATATCCCCGGCCGGGCGCGCGACGCCTGGCACGCACGCTCTCGGCTTCGCTCGAGCGGGAGGGGCCCCATGACGCCGCGCGCTGATCCGGCCGGGGATATGACACAGGCTCCGACCACGGAACTCGTCGAGGCGTCGGGGGCTACGGTTCGACGAGCCTGGCCCCCGACGGCCCCGGCAGGGGCCAGGCGTACGGCCCCTCCGGTTCGTCCAGCCACGCCCAGGCGTGCCGTACGCCGACCGTGACGCCGTAGCGCTGCCGGTCCGGCATGCCCTCGCGCTCCCAGAGGGCGTACGCCTCCCGGGGTTCGAGGCTGCCTCGGGTGAGCGACAGCAGGAAGCGGAACAGGTCGCTCTCCCTCGCCCGGCGCGGCACCCCGCCCAGCGCGGTCGGCTCGGGTTCGGGGCGGCTCGCCCCGCGCAGGGGCACGAAGTAGGCGGGAGTGTGCAGGAAGTGCCCCTCGGCGTGCCCGGCGTCCCGTACGGTCAGCGCGACCAGGCCGGTGGCCAGCGGGGTCAGGATGAGCGCACCCGGTCGGCACTGGGTGATCCAGGCGCGGGGCACGGACGCGAGCCGGCAGGTCGCGATGATCCGGTCGAAGGGGGCCCGCTCCGGCACCCCGCGCGCCCCGTCCCCGGTGACGACGGTCGGGTGGTAGCCGGCGGCGGCGAGATGGCGGCGCGCGGACTCGGTGATCTCCGGGTCCAGGTCGACGGTGGTGACATGGTCGTCGCCGAGCCGGTACGACAGCAGCGCCGCGTTGTAGCCGGTCCCCGCCCCGATCTCCAGCACCCGGTCGCCGCTCTCCACCCGCAGCTCGGCCAGCATCAGCGCCATCAGTGAGGGCTGGCTGCTGGAGGAGAGCAGTTCGCCGTCGCGCAGCCGGGTGGCCAGCGGGGTGTCCTCGTAGGCGCCGCGCACCCATCGCTCACGGGTGCGGGGGTCGGGGCTCTCGCCCCAGCGCCGTTCGAATCCGCCGACGCAGCCGACGTAGTAGTACGGCACGAAGAGGTGGCGCGGGACCGCCCCGAACGCCTCCCGCCAGCGCGGATCGGCGGCGAAGGCCCCACTCGCCTCGATGGCGCGCACCATCGCGGCCCGCGCCGAGACGGCGAGGTCGTCGAGGCTGTGATCGAGGTCGAGCCCGCCCATGCCTCCACTGTGCGGCGGAACCCGCGCCGAGGCGAGTGTGCGCAGGCGGCCGGTCCTAGGGCCTGTCCGGCGGATCAAGTCGCAGGAAAGCGACGACGCCTTATAAGCGCCGGTGAGCGGGGGCGATGGGGGTGCCCCCGCGCGAGGTCGTTCGAGCGTGGGGGAGCGTGCAACTGCAAGGCGGAGGAGGGCGTCGACGCGATCGGGGTCCCCCCGCTCGAGCGCAGTCGAGAGTGGGGGAGTCGGCAACCGACGACAACGCCGCTGGGGGTACCCCCTCTGGGGGAGGGCGTGCCAGACCCCGCGTCTGCGGCATGATCCGCCGGACAGGCCCTAAGCCTTCCGACCTCGGTCCACCCGTCTGAGACCATGGGGTGGTGAAAGAGATTCGGCGCGGCACGCTTCAGGAGCAGACCTTCTACGAGCAGGTCGGTGGGGAGGAGACCTTCCGCCGGCTGGTCCACCGTTTCTACCAGGGGGTGGCCGAGGACCCGCTCCTCAAGCCCATGTACCCGGAGGAGGACCTGGGCCCGGCGGAGGAGCGTCTGGCGCTGTTCCTCATGCAGTACTGGGGCGGCCCCACGACGTACAGCGAGAACCGCGGCCACCCGCGTCTGCGGATGCGGCACGCCCCCTTCGTGGTCGACCGGGCGGCGCACGACGCCTGGCTGAAGCACATGCGGGACGCGGTCGAGGAGCTCGGGCTCTCCGAGGAGCACGAGGAGACGCTGTGGAAGTACCTGACGTACGCCGCGGCGTCGATGGTGAACGCGGCCGACTGAGCGTTCGGCCGACGCCGGGCGATCCCGTGCCGTAACCGGACAGAAATCCCGTAGGGGTATTGACGCACCCCCGACCCGCTGTCATGGTTACCCCCATCGAGACATCAGATGTCTGACGTCAGATCTCCAGCTGACGACTGTACGGTGGCTCCTGACCCGCACCCGCACCCGCCTGCCGGAGGCCCAACGATGTCGCTCTCCGAAGACCTCGCCGAACGCCTGCTCAGCGAGATCATCGACGGCACCTACCCGCCGGACGCCGCCCTCCCCCCGGAGGGCGAGCTCGCCGAGCAGGCCTCCGTGAGCCGGCTCACCGTGCGCGAGGCCGTGAAGCAACTGCGCGCGCAGAACGTCGTACGGGTCGTACGGGGCCGTGGCACCTACGTCAACGCGCCGGACCGCTGGACGGCGCTGGAGCCGGTGGTGCGCGCCGCGTCCCGCTCCTCCCACACCTCGCTGTCCGAGCGTCTGATCGAGGCCCGCCGCCTGATCGAGAACGGCGCCACGGAACTGGCCGCACTCCGCCGCGACGAGACCCATCTCGCGGAGCTGCGCGAGCATCTCGCCACCATGCGGGAGGCCGCCGACGAGCACGACACCGAGAAGTTCGTACAGGCGGACATCGACTTCCACGCGACCGTGATGCGGGCGACGGGCAACCTGTTCGTCCCCCTCCTCTTCGAACCCTTCGGCGCGCTCCTCGCCGAGGGCCGCCGCGAGACCTCCTCCGTCCCCCAGATCCGCGTCAACGCCATCGCCCACCACGAACAGGTCCTACGGGCCCTGGAAACCGGCGACCCGGACAAGGCCCGCGAGGCCATGAACGCCCACATGCACCAGACGGCGACGGACTACCGCACCCATGTGCTGAAGCAGCAGTAGCACCCACGCCGCAAGCACCCGCGCCGTAGCCGACCCCCATCCCAGGAACCGCCATGTCCCTACCCCGCCATGCCCTCCCCGAGCCCGAAATACTGGCAGATATCCCACCAGTGAGGACCGTCGCCCCTTCCGAGGTGGCCGCCCGCCTCACCACGGCCCCCCGTCTCGCCGTCCTCGACGACGACCCCACCGGCACCCAGACCGTCAAGGACATCCCGGTCCTCACCACCTGGACGACCGACGACCTCCGCTGGGCGCTGCGCCAGGACAGCCCCGCCTTCTTCGTCCTCACCAACACCCGCAGCCTCTCCCCCCAGGACGCCGCCACCCGCAACCGCGAGATCGCCCGCGCCCTGCACGAGGCGTCGCGGGCCGAGAACATCCCGTACGTCATCGCCTCCCGGGGCGACTCCACCCTGCGCGGCCACTTCCCCCTGGAGACGGACGTCCTCGCCGAGGAACTGTCCACGACCGGCGCCGCCCCCGACGGAGTCGTCCTCGTCCCGGCCTACATCGAGGCCGGCCGGCTCACGGTCGACTCGGTCCACTGGATGCGCACCCCGGACGGCCTCCTCCCGGTCGGCGAGAGCGAGTTCGCGCGCGACGCCACCTTCGGCTACACCTCCTCCGCCCTGCCCGACTGGGTGGAGGAGAAGACGAAGGGCCGTATCCCCGCCGACAAGGTCGTCCGCATCACCCTCACCGACCTGCGCACCGGCGGCCCCGCCCACGTCGCCGGCCTGCTCGCCGGCCTCCGCGACGGCGCCACCGCGGTCGTCGACGCCGTCCGCGACGACGACCTGCGCGTCCTCGCCCTCGCCCTGGCCGAGGCGGAGGAGCAGGGCACCCGGCTTCTGCACCGGGTCGGCCCCTCCTTCGTCCGCGCCCGCGCCGGCCAGCCCGCCCACCCCCCGCTCACCGCCCCCGAACTCGCCCCCCTGCGCGCCGACGCCCCGCACGGCCTGATCGTGGTCGGCTCACACGTGGGCCTCACCACCCGCCAGCTGAACCGCCTGCGCGAGACGACGACGGACCTCGCCGAGTTCGAACTGGACGTCACCCAGCTCCTCGACCCCGCCCGCCGGAACCCGCACATCCGCGAGATCGCCGACGCCGCGGCGACCGCGATGGCCACCGCCGACACGGTCGTCCGCACCACCCGCACGGTCGTCACGGCCACCGACCCGGACGAGAGCCTCGCGATCTCCCGCAGCGTCTCCGCCGCGCTGGTGGAGACGGTCCGTCTGATCACCGCGGCCCGCCGGCCCGCCTTCGTCATCGCCAAGGGCGGCATCACCTCCAGCGACACCGCCACCCACGGTCTGGAGATCCGCCGCGCCTGGGCCCGGGGCACGCTGCTGCCCGGCATCGTCTCCCTCTGGCAGCCCGTCGACGGCCCGGCCGCGGGCATCCCCTACATCGTGTTCGCGGGGAACGTCGGCGGCGACGACGCCCTCGCCGACGCCCTCGCCCTGCTGAGGAGCGCCGCCCGATGCTGCTGACCGGCCCCGACGGCCTCAAGGCCCTCACCACCGCCTACGAAAACGGCAGCGCCCTGCCCGGCTTCGTCGCGTACAACCTGGAGACCGTCCAGGGGATCGTCGCGGCGGCCGAGGCGCACCCCGACCACCCGGTCCTGATCCAGGCCGGTTCGAGCCCCTTCAAGCACGCGGGCCGCGACCCCCTGATGCGCCTCGCCCTCGACGCGGCGGCCACCTCCACCGCCCGCATCGGCGTCCACCTCGACCACAGCCGCGACCTCGACGAGATCACCGCCTGCCTCGAGGCCGGCTACACCTCCGTCATGGTCGACGGCTCCCACCTCCCCTTCGCCGAGAACATCGCCCTGACCCGCGAGGCCGTCCGCCGGGCCCGCGAACACGGCGCCTGGGTGGAGGCCGAGCTGGGCGCCCTGCCGGGCGACGAGGACGTCTCGACGAACGCGGCGGCCGCCCCTGCCGCCATGACCGACCCGGCCCAGGCGGCGGAGTTCGTCACCGAGACGGGAGTGGACGCGCTGGCGATCGCGATCGGCAACGTCCACGGCTTCACCGCCGAACCGGTACGACTGGACCTGGACCGCCTCTCCGCGATCCACTCCGCCGTCCCCGTCCCCCTGGTTCTCCACGGCGCCAGCGGCGTCCCCGAGCCTCAGCTCCGCGCCGCCCTCACCCGCGGCGTGGCCAAGATCAACGTCAACGCGGAACTCCGCCGCGCGTACCTCGACGCGATATCCGCGGCGCTTCCGTCCGCCCTCCCCGCTTCGGACACGGTGACCGTGTGGTCAGCAGGCCGAGCCGCCGTCACCGAGGCAGCATCCCGAGTGATCAGCACGCTGACGTAGCTACGGCCGTCGTTCGTCTGCGGGCCGTCGTGGCCGGTCGCGCAGTTCCCCGCGCCCCTGGGGAGTTGCAATCACGCTGCCCCCATTCGCTCCGCAGCTGCCCCCATTCGCTCCGCAGCTGCGGGCAATCGTGCCGCTGGGGCGGCACGGGTGGGCGCAGCGGCACCCTGCAAGCGCGGGCGAGCGAGACCCACCCCCGGCCCGCACCAGCCAACCCGCACCCCTCCGGAAACCCCACCCACACCCCCGTACCCCCACCACCCGCTCCCCAGAAAGGCCCCACCCCCGATGCCCCTCCCTCCCCGCACCGCCGTGATCGGCCTGGGCGCCATGGGCCTCCCCATGGCCACCCACCTGGCCGCCCACCTCCCCGTGACGGCCTACGACATCTCCCAACCCCGCCTCGCCCAGCTCGCGGCAGCGAACGGCACCCCCGCCCCCACCCCCGCCGACGCCGCCCGGGAAGCGGACGTCGTCCTCCTCGCCGTACGCGACCAGGCCCAGGTCGACGCCGCCCTCTTCGGCAAGGACGGCGCCGCCGAGACCCTCCGCCCCGGCGCCGCCGTCGTCCTCACCAGCACCGTCGGCCCCGACGCCGCCCGCGCCACGGCGGCCCGCCTCGCCGAGCGGGGCGTCCTCACCGTCGACGCCCCGGTCAGCGGCGGCCCGGTCCGCGCCGGCAACGGCGATCTGCTGATCGTCGTGGGAGCCGAGGACAAGGCCCTCGACCTGGCCCGCCCGGTCCTGGACCTGCTGGCCTCCACCCTCACGGTCGTGGGCCCGAACCCCGGCGACGGCCAGTCGCTCAAGGCGATCAACCAGCTCCTCGCCGGCGTCCACATCGCCGCCGCCGCGGAGGCGATCGCGCTGGCCCGCGGCCTCGGCCTCGACCCGGCCACGGTCGTCGAAAGCCTCCGCCACGGCGCCGCGGGCTCGTTCATGTTCGCCGACCGCGGCCCCCGCATGGTCGAGACGTACGCGAACGGCTCCGCCCCCGAGGTGAAGTCCCGTCTCGACATCTTCGTGAAGGACATGGGCATCGTCACCGGCATCGCGAAGGACGCCCACGTCCCCGTCCCGCTCGCCTCCGCCGCCCAGCAGCTCTACCTCCTCGGCGAGGCCGCCGGCCTGGCCGCGCACGACGACTCCTCGGTCGTCACCATCCTCTCCCCGCAAGCCCCGCAAGCCCCGCAAGCCCCGGCAGCCCCCACCACCCCCGTCCCCTCCGAGGGAGGCACCAGATGAGCCACACCACTCTCCTCCTCATCGCCGCGATCGGCGTCGCCACCCTGCTCCTGCTCATCCTGCGGGCCAAGGTGCAGCCGTTCGTCGCCCTGGTCGTCGTCTCCATCGGCGTCGCGCTCAGCGCCGGTGTCCCGGCCGCCGACCTGGTGAAGACCATCGAGGAGGGCATGGGCTCCACCCTCGGTCACATAGCCACCATCATCGCCCTGGGCGCGATGATCGGCCGGATCATCGAACTCTCCGGCGGCGCGGCCTCCTTCGCCCACTCCCTGATCGACCGCTTCGGCTCCCAGCGCACCCCGCTCGCGCTCACGGTCGCCGGTTTCGTCCTCGGCATCCCGGTCTTCTTCGAGGTCGGCCTGATCATCCTGATGCCGATCGCGTACGGCGTCGCCCGCGCCTCCCGCAAGCCGCTCCTCGTCTACGCCCTTCCGATGGGCGCGGCCATGCTCACCGTGCACGCCTTCCTGCCGCCGCACCCCGGCGCGGTCGCCGTCACCCAGGCCATCGGCGCCGACCAGGGCCTGGTCCTGCTGATGGGCATCCCGGTCACCGCGGTCGTCGTCCTCCTCGGCTACCTCGTGTCCCGCCGGATGACCCGCCGCGAGTACCCGATGGACCCGGCCGTGTACGCGGAGGTCTACGGCGAGGAGCCCACCCCCGAGGCCACGGGCGGTTCCGCCCCCGCCGTCGCCCCCGCCGACGAGGGCCACGGCACCGCGGTCCTCACCAGGCCCGCCCCCGCCGCCTCTTCCACCAGCACGGACGTGACCCCGCCCGCGCCCTCCTTCGGCATGGTCCTCGCACTGATCGTCACCCCGATCCTGCTGATCCTGGCCGGCACCCTGGGCCAGAACCTCCTCGCCGAAGGCTCCACGCTCCGCGCGGTCCTCACCGTCCTCGGCGCCCCGATGGTGGCCCTGCTGATCGACGTGGCGCTGTGCGCGTACCTGCTCGGCGCCCGCCGCGGCTGGGACCGCTCGCACATCGCGAACGTGATGGGCTCGGCGCTCCCCGCCGTCGCCATGGTGATCCTGGTGGCGGGCGCGGGCGGTGTCTTCGGCAAGGTGCTGGTGGCGAGCGGCATCGGCGACGCGATCGCCGACGTCCTGGACAGGACAGGTCTGCCGGCGCTCTTCCTGGCCTTCCTCACCGCGCTCGCCCTGCGCGCCGCCCAGGGCTCGACGACGGTCGCGCTGATCACGACGGCGGGCATCCTCACCCCGCTGCTCCAGCGCGCCGACCTGTCCACGGCCCAGCTCTCCCTGGTCGCCCTGGCGATGGGCGCGGGCGGTCTCGCCGTGTCGCACATCAACGACGCGGGCTACTGGATGTTCACCCGGCTGGCCGGCCTGGACGTGGCCTCCGGACTGCGCACCTGGACGGTCCTGACGACCACGATGGGCGTCATCGGCTTCGGCCTGACGGCCGCGCTGTGGCCCCTGGTGTGACCGGGGCGCCGGCCGTCAGCGGACGCTGACGTCCAAGGTCCCGAGCGAACCCGCACGCCGTACCGCGATCGAGCCGTACGGCGTGCGCAGGCGCAGCCAGGCCCCGAGCGAGAGCAGCGCCAGGTCCCGTGCCCCGGCCGAGGGCCGCAGGAAGCCCAGTGACTGGGCCGCGTGCACGGCCCGTACCGGAAGCGCGGTGTCGCCGACCGGCCGGGACCAGATCTCCCGCCCGATCCGGTCGAGTTCGGCGCGGCTGCGGCTCTCGGGGGCGAGTTCCTCGGTACGGCCCCGGAACTCGGCGACGGCCGCGCCGACCAGTGCCCGCAGCGCGTCCGGCGCCGGCAGCCCGGCCTCGGCCCGCCATCCGCCGCGCGGCGGCAGGACACCCGCCCACGGCGGCCCGGTGACAGCGGTCGGCACAGCGGCCGTGGCCGCGCTCTCGTCCACCGTCTCCAACAGCTCACCCGCGGACACGGTGGCGTCCAGGGTGACGGCGAGCCCGTCCTCGTACGGCTTGGCGAGGCGTACGGCACGGATCGCGAGCACCTCGAAGGAGGGCGGCCGGCCGAACACGGCGAGTGCCGTACCGGCCGCCTGGAGGCGCACCGCGGCTCCACGGTCGTAGTGGAGCAGCCGGGAGAGGAAGGCCGCGAGGTCCGCCGCCTCCCCCTCGTCGGCGAGGTGGAGCACCGTCATGCGGCGACGGCCTCCTCGGCGTCGTCGCGGTACTCGTTCAGGAACTCGCGCTCCTCCGCCGTGATCCGGCGCGGTCGCTGTGCGGCGAAGTCGAACGGCACTATGACCGTCGAGGCCGTGACGTAGACCTGGTCGTCGTCCTTCACCTCGTAGGCGATGGTGAAGGACGCCGCCCTGATCTCCGTGACCCACAGCTCGATGTCCACGGGCGAGTGCCGGTGGACGAGCTGGCGCTTGTAGTCGATCTCGTGGCGCGCCACCACGGAACCCTGCTGGAAGTCCTTCTCCGGGCGGAACAGGAAGTCGATGCGGGCCTCCTCCAGATAGCGGAGGAACACCACGTTGTTGACGTGGCCATACGCGTCCATGTCCGCCCAGCGCAGCGGGCAGCGGTAGATGTGCCGCAAGATCGATCAGCCCCGGGTCAGCTTCTTGTAGGTGGCGCGGTGCGGACGCGCGGCGTCCGGGCCCAGCCGCTCGACCTTGTTCTTCTCGTACGACTCGAAGTTCCCTTCGAACCAGAACCACTTCGACTCACCCTCGTAGGCGAGGATGTGCGTGGCCACCCGGTCCAGGAACCACCGGTCGTGGGAGACGACGACGGCGCAGCCGGGGAACTCCAGCAGCGCGTTCTCCAGGCTGCTGAGGGTCTCCACGTCCAGGTCGTTGGTCGGCTCGTCGAGGAGCAGCAGGTTGCCGCCCTGCTTGAGGGTGAGCGCGAGGTTCAGACGGTTGCGCTCACCGCCGGAGAGGATGCCGGCCGGCTTCTGCTGGTCGGGCCCCTTGAAGCCGAAGGCGGAGACGTACGCCCGCGACGGCATCTCGACCTGCCCGACGTTGATGTAGTCGAGCTCGTCGCTGACGACGGCCCACAGGGTCTTCTTCGGGTCGATGTTCTCGCGGCTCTGGTCGACGTACGAGATCTTGACGGTGTCGCCGACCTTGATGTCACCGGAGTCGGGCGTCTCGAGCCCCTGGATCATCTTGAACAGCGTGGTCTTGCCCGCGCCGTTCGGACCGATGACCCCGACGATGCCGTTACGAGGCAGGGTGAAGGAGAGATCGTCGATCAGCACCTTCTCCCCGAAGGCCTTGTTGAGCTTGCTGACCTCGACGACGACGTTGCCGAGCCGCGGCCCCGGCGGGATCTGGATCTCCTCGAAGTCCAGCTTCCGCATCTTCTCGGCCTCGGCGGCCATCTCCTCGTAGCGGGCGAGGCGGGCCTTGGACTTGGCCTGACGCCCCTTGGCGTTGGACCGCACCCACTCCAGCTCTTCCTTGAGCCGCTTCTGCCGCTTGGCGTCCTTCTGGCCCTCGACCTTGAGGCGGGTGGCCTTGGTCTCCAGGTACGTGGAGTA
Organism: Streptomyces sp. T028; assembly: GCF_048159505.1. Classification (NCBI taxonomy): domain Bacteria; kingdom Bacillati; phylum Actinomycetota; class Actinomycetes; order Kitasatosporales; family Streptomycetaceae; genus Streptomyces; species Streptomyces sp. T028. The sequence continues at coordinate 2,573 of NZ_JBLRVZ010000023.1, read as the reverse complement.
GTTGCCCTCGTACGGGTACGCCCGCCCGCGGTCGAGCTCGAGGATCCACTCGGCCACGTTGTCGAGGAAGTACCGGTCGTGAGTGATGGCCACGACCGTCCCCGCGTACTTGGCGAGGTGCTGCTCCAGCCAGTTCACGGACTCGGCGTCGAGGTGGTTGGTGGGCTCGTCGAGGAGCAGCAGGTCGGGGGCCTCCAGCAGCAGCTTGCAGAGCGCCACGCGCCGCTTCTCACCACCGGAGAGGTTGATGACGGGCCAGTCGCCGGGCGGGCAGCCGAGCGCGTCCATGGCCTGCTCGAGCTGCGCGTCGAGGTCCCAGGCGCCCGCGTGGTCGAGGTCCTCCTGCAGCTTGCCCATCTCGTCGAGCAGGGCGTCGGAGTAGTCGGTGGCCATCAGCTCGGCGATCTCGTTGAACCGGTCGAGCTTGCCCTTGATCTCGGCGACACCCTCCTGGACGTTCTCCAGGACGGTCTTCTCCTCGGTCAGCGTGGGCTCCTGCATCAGGATGCCGACGCTGTACCCGGGCGAGAGGAAGGCGTCACCGTTCGACGGCTGCTCGAGCCCCGCCATGATCTTCAGAACGGTCGACTTACCGGCACCGTTCGGGCCGACCACACCGATCTTCGCGCCGGGCAGGAAGTTCAGCGAGACGTCGTCAAGGATCACCTTGTCGCCGTGTGCCTTGCGCGTCTTGCGCATGGTGTAGATGTACTCAGCCAAGAGAAACCGTCCGGCAGCTTGAAATCTGGCAGTGGGCAGATACACCCCATCTTGCCGGACGGCTACCCCTGGGGGGAAACCCGTATGGGCGGCGGGCTGTGACCTGGGGTTTCGCTGTTGACAGGTGCGGGACGTCTGTCGTTGCCGGTGGCTGTCGAGTGGCCTCGGGGGACCTCGGACGGCCCAGGGACGGCCCAGGGACGGCCCAAGGTTGATCATCACGGTCCGGCCGGTTGGCCGACGACGGACACCTTCGACGCCGGCCGCCTGAACCTCAGCCGACGACAGCCAGCCACGACGGCGGGCGCGCCGACCGACCACGCACGCGTGTGCCTCGCCGCACCCCCACCGGCCTCAGCCACGCTGCCCTGCCGCCGATCAGAGCAAGCCCCGTCGGCGGATGCGTGGTGATGAGACCTTGGGTGACGACCTCTTCGTCCCGGACTCTCGGCTGGGTGGTCTCGAGGTCCAGCGAGCTGGCCAGTCAGCCGCTGACGGCTCATGGTGGTCGGCTGCGGTCGTGGTGGTTGCTGTACTTCACTGCTGTACCGCAGCGCTCACAGCAGCCGTTCCGCCTGGTCGTACTCGGCTGCCCTGAACGTGGGCCAATACGTGATATGGGGCTGGGTTCGCTCGATCATTGCCAAAAGCGCCTCTCCTTGCAGAGTGCGCACACCGACCTCTGCCCCGTCGAGGCCCGCAAGGTTGTCGACCACATAGAGGTAGTAGCGCTCGGGGTTCGCCTTGGCGGCCTCCACCTGCCGGTGTTCCAGCGGCAGCGCTTCACTGCGCGCCGAGCGGCTGAAGGCCTTCACCTCGATCATGCGAGGGGAACTCTCGACGTCGTACGGGAGGCCCGAGGTGCGGACGTCCTTCGGATCGCGGCCGGCGGCTCGCTCCAAGGCCATCACATGCGTGATCGCGGCCTGTTCAGTCTCCTTGTTCCCCACGACACCCCCCTATGGTCAGTCGCCCCATGGTGCCGTGAAGACCCTCAGCTTGGGAAGCTCCGATCATTTGCGGTTGGTTCGGTCTCTGACCTGGGTGAACGGCCGAATCGCGGCGTCGTCCGGCTGGGCTGCTTTCCCCGTGGTTCCCCGCTGTTCCCCGCTCGTTCTGGTGCGCTTGTGGTGCGGTCGGGCAACAGGTCATCGCGGGTGCCCGAAATTGGTGTGCGGCCGGGGTGTGGTGATCGGCACCCTGGGACGATGAGTCGTTGGAAGCTTTACGACAACTGGTACGCCGATCTGGCCGGCCTCTCTGTCGAGCAACTGCGGGAGCGTCGGGCCTTCGCCGCTCAGCGGGCTGAGGGTGCCGTGGCGCGTGGCATGGGCCGCAACCCCAAGGCTGGGCGGGAGTGGAGGCAGCGGCTTCGAGCTGTCGATGACGAACTTCTGAGGCGGGGTGTCCAGGGAGCGTAGCCATCGTGTGAGCCGTCTGAGCCTCAGCCGCCGAAAGTCAGCCACGATGGCGGGTGCGCCGACCGATCAGGCGCACGTGTGCCTCGATTCACCCCCACCGACCTCAGCCACGCTGCTCGATGACGTCCGTCAGAGCAAGCCGCGACGGCGGAAGCATCGTCCCGAAGCAACTTGGGGTGGGGCGGAGTCTTGGGCTGTGGTTCCTATCTGCTCTGATGGTCCGCAGACGTTCGCGCTTATCCGCCGTTGTTCGTCTGCGTGGTCACACATTTAGACAACTCAAGGGTCCCGGGGGCGCGATACAGTGCGCGCCGTGGACGCCCAGTGGTCGTCGCCGGGGTCATGTCCCGCGGTGTGGTGTAGTCACGGCAGCTGTTTCGGTTCCGGTTTTGGGGTGATCTGCGGTTCGGGTTCGGTGGGCTTGGCGGTGAA
>NZ_JBLRVZ010000022.1:2500-126789 GCF_048159505.1 Streptomyces sp. T028 | reverse complement strand
GGGGGGGGGCCGCGCCACCCCCACATCCCCCCACCCCCGCAGGCCGATCCAGCCCAGGCGACCTAGGAGAGGGCATGTCCCCGCGTACGAACGACGGCGAACCGGAGCACGAGCGGCCGGAACCCGGACCGGCGTCCGAGGACGCCGCTGCCGTGGCGGACCTGGACGTGCCGGAGAGCGGGACGGACTCCGGCGCCGACTTCGACCCGGGCGCCGACTCCGAGGCCGCCGAGGCCCTGGAAGCGGTCGGCTCCGGTACGGACGAGGCCGGCGTCCGGGTGGCCGCCGTACGCCGGGTCGGCGCCGCCGGACGTCGCTGGCGACGCGTCCAGCTCGGCGCCTGCGCCGCCATGATGGCGGTGGGACTCACCGCCGGGGCAATCGCGATCGGCGCCGTGCGCGACGGGCAGGCCCCCCAGGTGGCCACCGCCGCCGCCGTGTCCCCCGGCCTCCTCGCGAGCGGCGACCTGGACACCGCCATCGCCGCGCTCCAGACCCATCTCCGCGCCCAGCCCAAGGACTTCGGCAGCTGGGCCACCCTCGGGCTCGCCTACGTCGAGCAGGCCCGCACCAAGGGCGACCCCTCCCGCTACCCCCAGGCCGAACAGGCCCTGAAGCGCTCGCTGTCCCTGAAGGCGGACAACGACCAGGCGCTGGCCGGCCGGGCAGCGCTGGCCGCCGCCCGCCACGACTTCGCGGGCGCGCTGAAGTTCGCCGACCTGGCGCTGAAGCAGAACCCCTACAGCGAACGCGCCCTGTGCTCCCGTGTCGACGCCCTCGTCGAACTCGGCCGCTACGACGACGCCGGGAAGGCCGTGAAGCTCGCGGACCAACGGCGGCCCGGCGTCCCGGTGTTCACCCGCTACGCGTACGTCCACGAACTGCGCGGCGACGTCACCACCGCCCGCCGCGTCCTCGAACGGGCGCTCTCCGCTTCCACCACCCCCGGCGACATCTCCTACGTGGCCGCCCAGCTCGGCCAACTCGCCTGGAACCAGGGCCGCTACGAGGAGGCCCTCACCTACTACGCCCGCGCCCTCGCCGCAGACGACACCTACCTCCCGGCGCTGGAGGGCAGGGCCCGCGCCCAGGCCGCGAGCGGACAGCGGGCGGAAGCGATCAAGGGTCTGGAGACGGTCGTCGCCCGCTACCCGCTGCCCGGCCCGCTCGTCGCCCTCGGCGAGCTGTACGAGGCCCGGGGCGCGCAGGGCGACGAGGAGAAGGCGCGGAACCAGTACGCCCTCGTCGACGCCTGGACGGCGATCGCCCGCGCCAACGGCGTCAACGTCGACCTCGACACCGCGCTCGCCGCCGCCGACCACGGGGACCGGGCGACCGCCCTGCGCGCGGCCCGCGACGACTGGTCCCGCCGGCACACCGTGCACACGGCGGACGCCCTCGCCTGGGCCCTGCACGTCAACGGCAAGGACGCCGAGGCCCTCACCTACGCCCGGCAGGCCACGGCCACCGGCTACCGCAACGCGAGCTTCCTCTACCACCGCGGTGTGATCGAGAAGGCCACCGGTCACCCCGACGACGCCCGTACCCACCTCGCCGCCGCGCTGAAGCTGAACCCCGGCTTCTCCCCGCTGGGCGCCCGCGAGGCCCGTACGGCACTCAAGACGCTGGAGGCGGACAAGTGAGGACCCGTCGTCTGTTCGCCTCCTGCGCGGCCGTGTTCACGGCCGGCGTCGCGCTCGCGCTGGCTCCTTCCACCAGCGCGAGCGCGCACCCCCTCGGCAACTTCACCGTCAACCGCTACGACGGTCTCGTCGCCGCCCCCGGGCAACTGCGCGTCGACCACGTCGAGGACCTCGCCGAGATCCCGGCGACCCAGGCCAAGCCCGACCTGAAACGGCTCGGCACCACCGAGTGGGCCCGGCAGCGGTGCGAGAGCGCCGCGAGCGGCAGCAGGCTCACCGTGGACGGCGAGACCGTCCCCCTCACGGCCGGCCGCAGCAAAGCGGTGCTGCGGCCGGGCCAGGCCGGGCTGAACACCCTCCGGGTGGAGTGCCGGCTGACGGCGAAGCTGCCCGAGAAGGACACCCTCTCCCTCTCCTTCCACAGCGAGGGCGCCTCCACCGGCCCGGGCTGGCGGGAGATCACCGCGCGCGGCGACCGGATGACGCTCACCAAGTCCGACGTACCGGAGAAGTCGGTGTCGGACGCGCTGACCGCGTACCCGCAGGAGCTGCTGTCCTCGCCCGCCGACACCGCGACCGCCGCGCTGACGGTGCGCCCCGGCGGCTCGGCGCTCGTCGAGGACGACGCCCGGGACGCGCCCGCCGCGTCCGTGCTGCCGCGCGGCGCCGACCGCTGGACGCGGGCCCTGGACAGCCTCGTCGCCCGGCAGGACCTCACCCTCGGGTTCGCCGCGCTGGCCCTGGTGATCGCCGTCGGACTCGGCGCGATGCACGCCGTCGCCCCTGGCCACGGCAAGACCATCATGGCCGCGACGGCGGCCGCGCGCGGCGGCAGGGCCCGGATGAAGGACGTCCTGCCGCTGGCCGCGTCGGTCACCATCACCCACACCCTCGGCGTGGTCGCCCTCGGCCTCCTCGTCACCGCCGGCTCGGCGGCGGCCCCCTCGGTGATCGCCTGGCTGGGCCTGGCCAGCGGCGCCCTGGTGCTCTGCGCGGGCGTCACCCTCGCCCGCCGCGCCTGGCGCAACCGGGGACACGGGCACGGACACAGCCACGGCCACGGCGGCCACACGCACACCCACGGCCCCGACGGCGGTCACACGCACGGCCACGGCCACGGTCATGACCACGACCACGACCACGGTCATCCGCACGACCACTCCCCCACCCCCAGCCGCGAGCTCGTCCTCGCCGCCGCCCCCGCCACCCACGCGCACAGCCTCACGGAGAAGGCCCCCGCGCACCACGACCACGGTCACGACCACGACCACGACCACCACCCCGAACACACTCACGAGCACGACCACGACCACGAGCACGGCCACTCCCACACGCACGGCGGCCACACGCACACCCACGGCGGTCACACCCACACCCACGCCGTAGCCCCCACCCTCCGCGGCACGATCCTGCTCGGCTTCGCCGGCGGGATGGTCCCCAGCCCCTCCGCCGTGGTGGTGCTGGTCGGCGCGGCGGCTCTGGGGCACGCCTGGTTCGGTCTGCTGCTCGTCGTCGCGTACGGCGTCGGCCTCGCGCTGACCCTGACGGCCGCCGGGTTCGCCGTGGTCAGGCTGGGGGCCGGGGCGACCCGCCTGCTGGACCGGCGGCCGCGCTGGACGACCCACCCCGCCCTGGTGCTGGTCCGCCGCAACCTGCCTGTCTGGTCCGCGCTGCTCGTCGTGGCCCTCGGGGCGGGACTGGTGCTCAAGGGGGCCGCATCCGTACTCGGCTGAGCTACGTTTGTTGGGTTACGGAGGATTTCGCCCGGATGCGATGTGCGAATGGGGGACGCCGTGTCCGAAGAACCGGGCAGTGAACGTCTGATCGCGGGCCGCTACCGTCTGCTGACCCCGCTCGGCGAGGGCGGCATGGGCACGGTGTGGCGGGCCCGTGACGAGGTGCTGCACCGTGAGGTCGCCGTCAAGGAGGTGCGCGCCCCGGCCGGGCTGCCCGCCTCGGACGTCGAGCGGATGTACGCCCGGCTGGAGCGGGAGGCCTGGGCCGCGGCCCGGGTCGCCAACCGGAACGTCGTCACGGTGTACGACGTGGCCATGCAGGACGGGCGCCCGTGGATCGTCATGGAGATCGTGCGCGGGATCTCGCTCGCCGAACTGCTGGACGCCGAGGGCCCGCTCGAGCCGGCGCGCGCGGCGCACATCGGCGCGGAGGTGCTGTCGGCGCTGCGGGCCGCGCATGAGGCAGGGGTGCTGCACCGGGACGTGAAACCGGCCAATGTGCTGATGTCGAACGACGGCCGGGTGGTGCTCACGGACTTCGGCATCGCGACCGTCGAGGGCACCTCCGCGCTGACCATGACCGGTGAGGTCATCGGCTCCCCCGAGTTCCTCGCGCCGGAGCGCGCGCTGGGGCGTACGCCGGGGCCGGAGTCGGATCTGTGGTCGCTGGGCGTGCTGCTGTACGCGGCCGTCGAGGGGAACTCGCCGTTCCGTCACGACACCCCGCTGAGCACGCTGCGCGCGATCGTCGACGAGGAGCTGCCGCCGCCGCGGCGGGCCGGTCCGCTGGCGCCCGTGATCGAGGGGCTGCTGCGCAAGGACCCGGCCGAGCGGCTGCCGGCGGCGCAGGCCGAGCAGGATCTGCGGCTCGTCGCGGCCGGGGGTACCCCCTCCAGGGGAGGCAGCCCGCGCCCGGGGCCGGTCCCGCCGGCGCCGTACGGGCCCTACGCGCCAACCGTCTCGACGCCTTCGACGCCCGTCGAGCCGTTCCGTCAGGAGGCGCCGCCGCCGACCCCGGCGTGGGCGGACACCGGCGCCGGCCGGGAGGAGCGGGAACGTGACCGGCGCAACCGCACGGTGTTCGCCATTGGGGTGGTCGTCCTCGCGCTGGCGGTCGCCGGGCTGACGTACGGGCTGCTGAACCGGGGCGACGACGACAAGGGCGCCACCGGAGGGGTCACCAGCAGCGAGACGCAGGGGCTGAGTTCGACGCCGTCGCAGCAGGAGAGCAGCGAGGCGCCGAGTGATTCGCCGAGCCCGAGTCGGAGCGCCTCGTCCGCCGCGCCGCAGCAGACCGTCTCGGTCTCCGTCACCGGCGCGAACACGGACTACAGCGGCTCCTGTCCGCCGCCGAACGACTCCGCGCCGGCCTTCACGGCCACGATCACGGTGGGAAGGCTGCCCGCCACGGTGACCTACCGCTGGGTGGCGAAGGACGGCGAGCTGTCGGGCCAGACCTGGAAGACGCTCGAGTTCCCGTCGGGCGGCGGGAAGTCGAAGCAGGACAAGGTGGTGCTGTCGACGTACGCGGAGAGCGGGACGTACGAGAACGCGATCCGTGTCGAGGTGAACGATCCGGTGAAGGCGACCTCCGAGTACGTGCCGTTCTCGGTCACCTGCGAGAGCGAGACCCCGACGGGCGGGGCCTCCCCCTCGTCCTCACCCTATGAGTGATCAGGCCGAGTGATCAGGCTGAGTGATCAGGCCGCGCTGGTCAGCACCGGCAGATAGCCGCCGGACTGGCCGGACGCGGTCGGGTGGTAGGACTCGCCGATGTTGAGCAGGTTGAGGCTGTGCAGCCAGGAGTTGCCGGAGCAGATCTCGTGGCCGCTGAACGTCGTACGGACGTCGCCGAAGGTGAAGCCGTGGGCGGCGGCGCGGCGGGCGAGGGCGGCGTCGAGGTAGTCGGCCGCGTTGTTGATGGCGGCGCGTTTGGTCTCGGACAGGCCGAGGCAGACCGTGCCGAGCTTGTAGAAGCGGGGGTAGCCGAGGACGACGACCTTGGCGCCGGGGGCCTTCGAGCGGATCGCCGAGTAGACGGTGTCGAGCTTGCCGGGGAGTGTCGAGTCGACGTACGCCCGGGCCGTGTTGATGCGGCTGACGCAGGTGCTGTCGGAGCTGGTGACGCAGGTCGTCATGACGGAGGCGAAGCCGGCGTCGTTGCCGCCGACGCTGATCGAGACGAGGCCGGTGGCGGAGTTCAGACCGCCGAGCTGGTTCGCCAGAACTTCATCCGTTCGGGCGCCCGAGCATGCGGCGAACGTGAACGAGGAGGGTGAGTGCGCGGCGTTCCAGAGGTACGGGTACGCCTTGCTGCTGCGCTTGCAGCTGCCGCTGGAGCTGATGTAGCTGCCCGCTCCGACCCCGGAGGAGTAGGAGTCGCCGAGCGCCACGTAGCCGCCTGTCGCGGCGAGTTGGGACGCCTGCGCGGTGGTCGCCCCGGTGAGGGCGGCGGCTGTGGCGAGGAGGAGTGAGCTCAGGGATACGACAAGTCGGGAACGTCTCATGGAACCTCCCTTTAGCAGGATCTCTGCCACAACCGTCGTAGCAACCACGCGTGTTGACGGGAAGTGTCCATGCCAAGACTTTCCGGGCGCCCACCGTGCCTTTCCTGTGCGTTCCCCGTGGATTTGATTACGTGCTCATGACAGATTTGTTGACAGCCCCTCAACTCCCTTCTTCCACGTGCGCAGATGGCCCACCCTTTACTCCAGCCCCGAGCGGAACGCGACGCTCCAGGCCGTGNCCGCGCGCACCCCCCACTGACGCGCGCCCCCCACTTCGGCGCGCGCCGCCAATGAGGAGGACTCCCTCGCATGGCACAACTGCGTAGCAAGAAGTTCCGGTTCGCCGCTCTGACCACCCTGGCGACCGCCGCCCTCGTGGGCGGACTCACCGCCCTCCCCGCCCACGCCGCCCCGGCCGAGGGCAAGGTCCTGCACGCCGGCTCCCCCACGGCCGTCAAGGACAGCTACATCGTCACCCTCAAGTCGGGCTCGGCCGGCCTCAAGGCGGCCTCCAGCGACGGCAAGGCACTGGTCAAGGAGTACGGCGGCACCGTGGAGAAGACCTTCGACAAGGTCCTCAACGGCTACTCCGCCACGCTCTCCGCGACCGAGGCGAGGAGACTCGCCGCCGACCCCGCGGTGGCCTCCGTCGAGCAGAACCAGACGGTGCAGCTCGCCGACACCACCCAGTCCAGCGCCCCCTGGGGCCTGGACCGCATCGACCAGGCCGCCCTGCCGCTCTCCGGCACGTACACCTACCCGGACACCGCGGGCAGCGGCGTCACCGTGTACGTCATCGACACCGGCGTGCGCATCACCCACACCCAGATCAGCGGCCGCGCCTCCTACGGCTACGACGCGGTCGACGGCGACACCACCGCCTCCGACGGCAACGGTCACGGCACCCATGTGGCCACGACGATCGCGGGCAGCACCTATGGCGTCGCCAAGAAGGCGAACATCGTGGCGGTCCGGGTGCTCGACAACAGCGGCTCCGGCACCACTGCGGGCGTCATCGCCGGCATCAACTGGGTCACCAACAACCACACCACCCCGGCCGTCGCCAACATGTCGCTCGGCGGCTCCGCCTCCACCTCGCTGGACACCGCGGTCGCCAACTCCATCGCCAGCGGCGTGACCTACGCGGTCGCGGCCGGCAACAGCGCCGCCAACGCCTCCTCGTACTCCCCGGCGCGCGTCTCCACCGCCATCACGGTCGGCGCCACCACCAGCTCCGACGCCAAGGCCAGCTACTCGAACTACGGCTCGATCCTGGACATCTTCGCGCCCGGCTCGTCGATCGTCGCCGGCTACAACACCAGCGACACCGCCACCGCCACCCTCTCCGGTACGTCGATGGCGACCCCGCACGTCGCGGGCGCCGCGGCGGTCTACCTCGCCGGGCACACCTCGGCCACGCCCGCCACGGTCGCCTCGGCCCTGGTGAACGGCGCCACGTCCAACGCGCTCACCAGCGTCGGCACCGGCTCGCCCAACAAGCTCCTGAAGCTGGTCTCGTAGTACCGGTACCGCACGAGCGGTACTGAGGTAATCCCGTACATTCCGGTCCCCGGAGGCGCCCCACCGCCTCCGGGGACCACTTTTTTCTCTTCCTGCCAACGGGACACATCATTGTGTAACGGTCAAACGAACAAAAAGGTGAGCGGACCCTCAAGGGCTTGCCATCCGGGCGTAATCATCAATACCGTCATACATCTCACTCGCAGCGGACCGTCGGCAACGGCTCCAGGGGAGGGCTCAGGGACCGCGACGGCATCCGGGGCGAGAGCGCGGTAGGGGGGTGCCGTGCTCGGTGACCAGAGCGGTGACCGAGCCGTGCCGCGCGGTCGGCCGCCGTCGTTCGCCGGTGGCCGGTGAAGCTTGCCAGAAACCCTCCTTTCGAACCGGACGTGGATCCGGGCCGCCCAGGGGCGGGCGGCCCACCGGACGAGAGGGACCAGACTCATGAGTTCCGTTCTGCAGCCGGCGCCCGTCGGCAAATACCGGCCGATCTCCTCCCACCTGGCGATCACACCGCCGGTGAGCGTGGTCATCCCCGCGATGAACGAGGCCGAGAACCTTCCGTACGTCTTCAAGACCCTGCCCGACTGGATCCACGAAGTGGTCCTGGTCGACGGCAACTCCACCGACGACACGGTCGAGGTGGCCCGCGAACTGTGGCCCGGCGTCAAGGTCGTCGGACAGCAGGGCCGCGGCAAGGGCGACGCCCTGATCACCGGCTTCGAGGCGTGCAGCGGCGACATCATCGTGATGGTCGACGCGGACGGCTCCGCCGACGGCAACGAGATCGTCTCGTACGTCTCCGCGCTGGTCTCCGGCGCCGACTTCGCCAAGGGCTCGCGCTTCGCCAACGGCGGCGGCACCGACGACATGACGTTCATCCGGTGGCTCGGCAACCGCGTGCTGTGCGCGGTCGTCAACCGCAAGTTCGGCGCCCGGTACACCGACCTGTGCTACGGCTACAACGCGTTCTGGCGGCACTGCCTGGACAAGATCGAGCTGGACTGCACGGGCTTCGAGGTGGAGACCCTGATGAACATCCGGGTCGTCAAGGCCGGGCTGAGGGTCCAGGAGATCCCCAGCCACGAGTACCTGCGCATCCACGGCGTCAGCAATCTGCGCGCCGTGCGCGACGGGCTGCGCGTGCTGCGGGTCATCCTCAAGGAGCGCTCCAACCGGCGCGCCCTGCGCCGCGCCGGCCGTCGCTCCCCGCTGCTCGACTCGGCCCGGGGAGAGATGTCTTGAACACGCCCGGCATCCCCGACACCATCCCCGTCGGCATCCCCGACACCATCTCCGTCGTCATCTGCGTGTACACCGAGGACCGCTGGGAGGACATCCTCGCGGCGATCGCCTCGGTGCGCGCCCAGAGCCACCCGGCCCTGGAGACCCTGGTCGTCGTCGACCACAACCCGGCCCTCCTGGACCGGCTGGACCGGGAGTACAAGGCGGAGCCCGACGTGCGGGTGCTGCCCAACGCGGGCCCGCGCGGACTGTCGGCCGGCCGCAACACCGGCATCGCCGCCTCCCACGGCGAGATCATCGCCTTCCTCGACGACGACGCCGTCGCGGAACGGGACTGGCTGCGGCGCTTCGCCGACCCGTACTCCGACCCCCGGGTCATGGCCGTGGGCGGCCGGTGCGAGCCCGTCTGGTCCTCGGGCCGGCGGCCCGTCTGGTTCCCCGAGGAGTTCGACTGGGTCGTGGGCTGCTCCTACCGGGGCCTGCCGCCCGGCCGGGTCCGGGTGCGCAACATCCTCGGCGGGAACGCCTCCTTCCGGCGCATCGCCTTCGACATCGCGGGCGGCTTCGCCAGCGGCATCGGACGCGACGGCGACAAACGCCCGCTGGGCGGCGAGGAGACGGAGCTGTGCATCCGGCTCGGCCAGGCGAGACCCGACGCGATCCTGCTGGTCGACGACCGTGCGGTGATCCACCACAAGGTGCCCGAGGCACGCGAGCACTTCGGCTACTTCCGCACCCGCACCTACGCCGAGGGCCTGTCCAAGGCGCTCGTCGCCCGCAGCGTCGGCACCGGCAAGGGGCTGGAGTCCGAACGCCGGTACACCACGCGGGTACTGCCCGCCGGAGTGCTGCGCGGGCTGCGCGACCTGCTGCTGGCGCGGCCCGGCGGGGCCGGCCGGGCGGGCGCGATCGTCGCGGGGGTCCTGACGGCGGCCGGGGGGTACGTCGTGGGCAGCGTACGGGCGCGCAGGAACGGGACCACGTTCGAGGTGGTGCGGATCGGGACCGTGGCGGACGTCGGGGCCGTGGCGGACGTCGGGGCCGTGGCGGACGTCGGGGCCGTGGCGGACGTCGGGGCCGTGGCGGACGTCGGGGCCGTGGCGGGTGAGGGGCACGACGTATGACGGAGGCGCGTGTTCCGATCCTCATGTACCACGCGGTCGCCGCCCGTCCCGACGACGCCACCTACGCCCTGTCGGTCTCGCCGGAGGCCTTCGCCGAGCAGATGACGGTGATCGCGGACCGCGGCCTCACCCCGCTCACCACGGCCGCCCTCGCGGCCCGCTGGCGGGCGGGCCGGCCGCTGCCCGCCCGGCCGGTGCTGATCACCTTCGACGACGGCTACGAGGGCGTGCACACGCACGCCCTCCCGGCCCTCGCCCGGCACGGCTTCCCCGCCACGCTGTTCGTCTCCACCGGCTGGATCAGGGGCGCCCACGACACCGGCGGCGCCCTCGACACCATGCTGGACTGGCCCCAGGTACGCCGGCTGGCGGACGCGGGCGTCGAGATCGGCGGGCACAGCCACAGCCACCCCCAGCTCGACCAGCTCGACGACCTCGCCCTGCGCGCCGAGCTGACCCGCTGCCGGGACATCGTCGCCGGTGAACTGGGCGCCCTGCCGGTGTCGTTCGCCTACCCCTACGGCTACTCCAGCCGCCGCGTGCGTACGGCGGTCCGCGCGCACGGCTTCGCCCAGGCGCTGGCCGTCGGCAACTCCCTCGCCCGCCGCGCCCAGGGCCCGTACGCCCTGCGGCGGGTGACGGTCCGGCGCGGCACGGACACCGCGGAGTTCGAACGGCTTCTCGACGGACGGGCGATCGGCCGTACGTTCGCCCGGGACCGGGCGCTGACGAAGGGGTACGCGGTGGTGCGCCGGACGCGCCGGCTACGGACCCGGGCGCTCGACGCCCTCGTCTGAGCCGACGGGGTTCCGGAGGGCGCCGGCCGCCCGGCGCACTCCGGAACTACCGGACATGCGCGACACACCGCGCGCACCTCGGAAACCGGGTGCACGGCGCGTCCCCGTGCCGGATCATGGCGGCATGTCTGCGCACCCACACGACGCTCTGCCGATCCGGCTCACCGTCGACGACTCCGACTCCCCGTCCGACGTCGTCGACGCGCTGTTCCTCGGCCGCTTCGCGACGGGCGAGCAGCCGTACTCGCACGCGGCGAACATCGACCGCGTCCGCTCCGGCGCGACGCTGCTGCCGCCGCAGGCCCGTGTGCTGCGCGTGGCCCGCGACGACGACCGCAGCGCGACGCTCGCCGAGGGCGACGGCTGGACGCTGCTGGTCTCGCGCTGGAACCGCGGCGCCGACGTCACGGTCACCGCGACCACCGCCGAACTCGCCGCGCAGGTGCTGGACGAGGCGACGGAGGGCGCGGCCGACGAGCCCGAACCCCAGCCGGAGAACGTGACGATGGGCTTCTGGTACGTCTCCCCGAGGCGCGGCCCGCACCGCACCACCCGCCAGATCTCCGCCGGTACGTGGGACGAGATCCGCCCCAACTACACGGCCCCCGTGGCCGAGGCGATGGACCGGCTGATGGCGACCACCCCGGAGGACATCGCCGGTCGGCTGCTCCTGCTGCACGGCCCGCCCGGCACCGGCAAGACCTCGGCGCTGCGCACGCTGGCCCGGTCCTGGCGGGACTGGTGCCAGGTGGACTGCGTCCTGGACCCCGAGCGGCTCTTCTCCGACGTGGGCTATCTGATGGACATCGCGATCGGCGAGGAGGACGCCGCGGGCAAGGGCCGCTGGCGGCTGCTGCTCCTGGAGGACTGCGACGAACTGATCCGCGGCGAGGCCAAGCACACGGCGGGCCAGGCGCTGTCCCGTCTGCTCAACCTGACCGACGGCCTGCTCGGCCAGGGGCGCAACGTCCTGGTCGGCGTCACGACGAACGAGGACCTGGAGCGCCTCCACCCGGCGGTGGTCCGCCCGGGCCGCTGTCTCGCCCGCATCGAGGTCGGCCCGCTGACCCGCGCGGAGGCGGTCGGCTGGCTGGGCACCGAGGAGGGCGTCGGCCGCGAGGGTGCGACCCTGGCGGAGCTGTACGCGCTGCGGCGGGGCACGTCCCCGACGTCACTGCCGGAGCCGAGGGGCCGCTCGGACGCGGGGCTGTATCTGTAGAGGCGCGTCCCAGGTGCTTTGATGGAGGTATGACCCTGTACGTCGGCACCTCCGGCTGGCAGTACAAGGACTGGCGTGAGGTCCTGTACCCGCCCGACGTGCCCGTGCGGCGCTGGCTGGAGGAGTACGCCGAGCATTTCGCCACCGTCGAGATCAACAACGCCTTCTACCGGCTGCCGTCCCGGGACACCTTCGAGTCCTGGGCCGAGCGCGTCCCGTCGGACTTCGTGGTCGCGGTCAAGGCGAGCCGCTATCTGACCCACATCAAGCGGCTGCGCGACCCCGCGGAGCCGGTGCACCGTCTGATGGACCACGCGGCAGGCCTCGGCGCCCGGCTGGGCCCCGTCCTGCTCCAGCTCCCGCCGACCCTGCGCGCCGACCCCGAACTGCTGGACACCTGCCTGTCCCGCTTCCCCTCCTCCACCCGGGTCGCGGTCGAACCACGCCACCCGTCCTGGTGGATCCCGCCGGTCCGCGAAGTCCTGCGGGCCCGGGGCGCGGCCCTGTGCTGGGCCGACGTCGAGTCCCGCCCGGCGACCCCGCTGTGGCGGACCGCCGACTGGGGCTACGTCCGCTTCCACGAGGGCCGCGCCAGCCCCTGGCCGCGCTACGGCCAGCGCGCCCTGGAGACCTGGATCGACCGCATCGCGACGACCTGGTCCGCCGGCGACGACGTGTACGCCTACTTCAACAACGACCCCGGCGGCGCGGCCGTGGGCGACGCGGCGCTGTTCGGCAGAACGGCCCGGCGAGCGGGCCTGACGGTGACCCGCACCCCACGGGCGTTGGCGACGCGTTCCCGATGACGCTCCCGCGAGAGGCCTCCTGGTCTCCCGGCGCCGCGCTGATCAGGCCTCTCCTATCCCTCATAAGCCGCCCGCAGGGCATCCCGCACCGCAGCCGACGCCTGCTCCTCGCTCAACCCGAGCCGCACCACCCTCTCGGCATAAGCCTGCGCGGCAACCGCGGCCTCGCGCTCCGCCGCCGACCCCGCCGCCGCCACGAACGTCCCGTTGCGCCCCCGGGTCTCGATCACCCCGTCCGTCTCCAGCGCCCGGTACGCCTTGGCCACGGTGTTCGCCGCGAGCCCCAGCGACTCGGCGAGCCCCCGCACTGTCGGCAGCCGGTACCCCACGGGCAGCGCCCCGGACCGGGCCTGTTCGGCGATCTGCGCCCGCACCTGCTCGTACGGCGCGGCCCCGTCATCGATATGGATCTTCAAAGTCACGGCCCGATTGTCCCCCACCCAGTGGAAAATGAGAGGCACGAGCGCGCCACCCGCCCGTAGCGTGCGGTGACATGACCGTCATCGTGCGCGATCTGCGCCCCGACGCAACCCCCGAGATCGAGGGCTTCATCCGGGTCCGGCACGCGGCTCTGCCGTACATCTTCTTCAGCCCGGAGTCCGTACGTCACGCCCTCTCGCTGCCCCACCTCCGCGACCATCTGCGCATGCTGGTCGCCGAGGAGGACGGCGAGATCATCGGTACGGCCCAGGTGTCCCTCGCCCAGGACAGCCCGGAGCCCGGCCAGGGCCACCTCAACGTCTACGTGCACCCGACGCGCACCGGCCGGGGCGCGGGCGCACTGCTGGTGCGCGCCGCCGAGGAGCACCTGGCAGCGCACGGGGCGACACACCTGTACGCCTGGGTCCCGGACGAGCCCGGCAACCGCGCCTTCGCCGAACGCCACGGCTACCGCCCCAGCCGCTCCGCGCACTTCCTCGTACTGGACCTGGCGCGCGCCGAACTGCCGCCGCTCCAGGCTCCCCCGCCGGGTGTCGAGCTGCGCACGGCCGCCGACTTCGCGGACGACCCGCGGCCGCTGTTCGCCCTGGACGCGGAGGCGGGCTCCGACGAACCCAGCGACATCGAGACCGAGTTCACGGACTACGACGCGTGGGTCGCGGAGTACTGGACCCACCCCCACCTGGACCTGGAGCTGACCTCGGTCGCCGTGGCCGACGGCCGCCCCGTCGCCTTCAGCGTCGCCCACACGAACGGCGCCGGCCGCTACGGCACCGGCATGACCGGCACCGCCCGGGCCTACCGCGGCCGGGGCCTGGCCAAGCTCGTCAAGAACGACTCCCTGCACCGCGCCCACGCCGCGGGGTACACGGAGGCGTACACCGGCAACGACTCGGACAACGGGCCGATGCTGGCGATCAACAAGTGGTTCGGCTACGAGATCCGCGCGACGGAGGTGCGCCATGTCCGCGTCCTCGGCTGACCCGGCCCGCCCGGTGGACGTCGTCCTGGTCAAGGGCGGCCGTACGAAGATCCGTTACACGGCGGAGCTGCTGTCGGACGACGGCACGCGCATCGCCGTACGCGCCCCGTGGGCCGGTGACGGTGTGCGCGACTTCGGCTTCGTACGGTTCGAGACGGGTGATGTCTTCACCGAGTACTACTGGCGGGACCGGTGGTACGCCGTGAAGGAGGTCAGGTCCGCGACGGGCGTGCTGAAGGGCTGGTACTGCGACGTCACCCGCCCGGCCGTGTTCTCCGGAGGCGAGGGGGGCGAGCTGGTGGTGGAGGATCTCGACCTGGACCTGTGGCGCTCCGCCGACGGCACGGACGTACGGCGGCTGGACGAGGACGAGTTCGCGCAGAGCGGTCTGGCCGGGACCGACCCCGAGGCCGCGGCGGCGGCCGTGGCCGCCCTCGACGAGCTGGAGGCACTGGCACACGAGGGCGACTTCACGGCACTGCTGAGCTGAGGGCCCTCAGACCGTCGCCACCACCGCGTACCGTTCGTCGTCCACCGGTCCGCCCCACAGGCGTGGGTCGTCCGAGAGCCGCTCCAGGCGGGTGTGGCCGGCGAGCGGGGTGAGGAGGGTGGTGAGACGGTCCGCCGGTATGCCGACCGGGGTGACCGTGCCCCAGACCCCCTCCACCAGGACGATCCGCCCCCCGGGTCGCAGCAGGCCCGCCCAGTGCCGCAGGACGCGGGCGGGGTCGGGCAGGGTCCACAGCACATGCCGGACGAGCACGGCGTCGAAGCGCTGTTCGCCGACCGGGGGCGCCGCCGCGTCACCGAGGAGGAACACCGCGTCACGCCCGGCGAGTTTGGCGCGGGCCAGCTCGATCATGGGCGGGGACAGATCCACCCCGGTGACGCGGTGCCCCTGTTCGGCGGCGAGGAGCGAGAGGCTGCCGGTGCCGCAGCCGAGGTCGAGGACGTCACAGGGGCGCTCCGGGAGCCAGCTCAGCAGCCGCTCCGCCCAGGCGGCCCGGACCTCGGGGTCGCGCAGTCCGTGATCCGGTTCCTCGTCGAAGCCCTCCGCCTCCGCGTCCCAGTCGACACGCACCGAAGTCATTTCGTCACCTTTCATCGCCTTACGCCCCAGAGTGACACCTGCCACTGACACTCGAATCGTGACACCCGCCACTGACAACGCGAGGTTCGATGAGGAACCCTCCCGGAAAGGGTCTACCTGCGTGGGATCACCAAACCCGCGGAGCTCGGTAACCCTGAAGGAGGCAGTCATGCGCCGCACTACTGTGCAGAAGCCCCTGAAGAAGACGGACTCCCGCCGGATCCGCGAAGAGGCGGACGAGCGCCCCTCCGGGCGCCCCGAGGTGCGAAAGGACATCGCGCGCACCTGGTGGCCGGACGGGTGAGATGCCCCGCTGCCCCGGTCAGTCGAGCCGCTTGCGGTAGTGGAGACGGTCGTAGCCGCCGTCGTCACGCCGCCCCACCAGCTCGTAGCCGTACCGAGGGTAGATCTTCTGGTTCTCGGACATCAGCACGTTCGTGCAGAGCCTGACCTCGGGCAGGCCGAGCGCGCGCGCGTGGGCGTCCACGAAGTGCAGCAGCCGCCGCCCCACGCCCGTGCCGTGGGCGTCGGGGTGGACGGCGATGCTGTCGAGGAACAGATGGTCGGGGAACTCCTCGACCACGACCAGGCCCACGACGGGATCCCCGGTCACGAACACCTTCCCCGCGGCCACGTCCGCCGCGTGGTCCGCGCGCATGGGCAGCGGCGCGGCCCCGATGCGCTCGACGTAGGGCGTGTACGCCGCGTCGGTGACCGCCTTCACGGCCGCCACGTCTGCCGCCGTGGCGGGCCGGATCTCCTCGCTCGTCATACGGGACACGGTAGCTACCTGAGCTGCGGCTCAGCGCTGCCTTAAGGCAGCCCTAAAGATCGTTCCGACCCTCGCTCAGCAGGCGCTTTCCAGGGTTTCCTGGTTCCGGCCCCCATCGACACGGGGCCTGACCGGCGGCTCAGGCCGGACAGGCCCCGACGGCGGACCTCGGGGTCAGCTCAGCGCGGACGCGCAGGTGGTGGGGGTGGCGCGGGCCGGGTCGAGCGCGTTGGCCACCTCGTGGAAGGCGATCCGGTCGAACAGGCCGATCGCCACGTGCTCGGAGAGGTCGAGCGGGCACAGGTCCTGCAGCAGGATGTTGTCGACGTCGGATCCGCTGAGGTACTGGCTGCGCCAGGGGGTCGCCACCTCGTCGTACTTGGTGGCGATGACCGTGTAGTGGACACCGGGGACGGTGTCGCCGCCGGCGTTGAGCTTGGTGAGGAAGGCCGATCCGGGGATCTGGTCGGCGAGGCCGGGGGTGGCGGCCGAGATGAGGTCCTCGGCGCCCGGGAAGAAGGGCAGCAGGTTGGTGAGGCCGCTCAGTGTGGCGCCGTGGTTGTCGGGGGCGAGACCGACGAGGGCGTTCACCTTGGCGGCTCCGCCGAGGAACCTCAGGTAGTAGCGGGGCATCATGCCGCCCTGCGAGTGGCCGACGAGGTCGGCCTTGGCGGCGCCGGTCGCGGTGAGCACCTTGTCGACGAAGGCGGAGAGTTGTTCGGCCGACCTGTCGATGGGGCCGAGGCCGTAGAACAGCGGGACGCCCGGCAGTTGGCCGTAGTCGAGGGAGTAGACGCAGTAGCCCCGGTCCTCGAGGTAGGGGGCGAGGGACAGCCAGTTGTCGATCGAGTTCCCGAGGGTGCCGTGGACCAGGACGACGGGGCGGGGGTGGGCGGCGGAGGGCTTGCAGCTGTAGTCGTTCCAGCCGCTCGACGGGGCGGCGGCCTGGGCGGCGGAGGCGGGGACGGTGGCGGCCGCGGCCGCCAGCAGCAGTGCGGTGAGGGGTCTGAGCAGGCGCTTCCAGGGCAGCATCGGGTGATCTCCTTGCGGCTCAAGGGAGGTGCGATGGCCTTACGCCCTGTGATCCGGATCACCAGGATGCTGTTCACTCATCAAGTTACGAACGAGTAGCACAAGTGTGAAGTTACGCGTCAGTAAAAACTTCCAGTGGTAGTAAGCGGCGGCCGGGCGGCCGACAATCCGTCACCAGGCGGGCCTGATGGGGCCGTAGGGCGCGATGCGCCGCAACTGATCACCCAGCACGCGCACTTCCCGCTCCCCCAGCACGCCCAGCCACCCCCGCACGACCTCGGCGGCCGCCTCCTCCGCCGCCCGGGTGCACTCCCACCCCCGCTCGGTGAGCACGACCAGCCGGGCCCGGGCGTCACCGGGATGCGCCCGCCGCTCGACGTACCCCTTCCGCACGAGTTCGTCGACGAGTTGACTGGCCGCCTGCTTGGTGACCCCGAGATGGACGGCGAGGTCGGTGACCGTGGCGCCCGCCGGGGCCAGCCGGGTGAAGGCGAAGCCATGGGCGGGCCGCACCCCCTCGAAGCCGCGCGCGACGACCCCCTCGTTTATGCGCCGGGTCAGCTCACCGGCTGCGGCGAGAAGGGCTGCGGACAGGGCCATGGCCTCGGAGTTCTGCACGGAGGCATTGAAACACCCTTGACCGAACGGTCAAGCAGCTTGACCATATACAAAGCAGTAGTCAAGCAGCTTGACCATATTGAAGGACCTCGTCGAAGGAGGCACCCATGCCCGTCGTCCGCCCGTCCGACGCCGTGACCCACGAGATCCACGGCGTCCGTTTCATCTCGTACGCCTCTCCCCTGACCGGCAGCAAGGAGCTCTGCGCCTGGCGCGGTGAGATCCCGGCGGGGACGAAGGCTCCCGCGCACACCGTCAACCGGGAGGAGATCTTCCATCTGCTCATCGGCGAGCTGCTCATCACGCTCGACGGGCACACCGAGCGGATCACGGCCGGGGACACGGTGATCATCAACCCGGGGACGACCCTGGCGGTCGAGAACCCGACCGCCCACACGGCACTCTCGTGGGTCACCACGTCCATCGGTCTGGAGGCGGAACTGGCCGACGGTACGCGGATCACTCCGCCGTGGGCCAACTGACCCGCTCGGCGCGGATGTCACCTCACGCCACGAGCGCCCCCGCAATGCGCGCCGCCAGCGGGGTGAGCTGGTAGGAGGCCTGGTCGGCGGGGCCGAGGGCCTCGGCGCGCAGGACGATCGCCCGGACCCGGGCGCGCTGCAGCCCGAGCGCCTCGTACAGGGAGTACGCCGTCCTCGTCAGGGCCGCCGAGTGCGCGGTCGGCTCCTTGAGGGTGCGGCTGCGGGTGGTGGTGGAGCGGTCGGCGTAGCGCACGGTGAGGGTCAGGGTGCGGCAGACCTTCTCCAGGGCGCGCAGCCGGGCGCCCAGCTCCCCGGCGGCGGACAGCAGTGCCCTGCGGTGCCGGTCGGGATCCAACTCGTCGCGGTCGAAGGGCCGTTCGGCGGCCAGGGAACGGGAGACGGCGTTCGGGACGACCCGGCCGCGGTCGATCCCGTTCGCCTTCTCCCGCAGTTCGCGGCCCGCCCTCGGGCCGACCAGGCGCTGAAGGGTGGACAGGGGCGCGGCGGCGACCCGGCCGAGGGTGTCGAGGCCCTCCTCGCACAGCGTGCGGGCGGTGGCCGTACCGACGCCGGGCAGCGCGGCGACCGGCTTCCCGGCGAGGAACTCCCGCACCCGGTCCGTGTCCTCCGGGACCGTACGGGTCAGCCCCGGCCGGGCGTCCCGCAACGCCACCCGGGCCAGCATCGGGCCGGGACCGGCGCCGATGACGCAGTCGACGCCGTACAGCGCGAGGGCGCGGACCCGGATCACCGACGCCAGCTCCACCGCGCTGCGCCCGAAGTACCGTTCGGCGCCCCGCAGATCGGCCAGCGCCCCGTCGGGCGGCAGCGCCTCGACGACCGGCGTGAACTCCTCGAGCAGCCCGAGCAGCCCCGGCAGGGCCGCCTCGGCCTCGTACCGCGCAGGCAGCTGAAAACGTACGCAGAGGATGGTCATGCCGCACTCCCCGGACTCTGGTGCCACAACTTCCGTACCGTCGAAGGCCCTTGAGAGGCCTCTTGTCCCGCGGGCCGCAGATCGGCCCACGGATGGAGTTCGTATCCGGTGGGCAGATGGATTCGCCTGCCCCCTGTCGAATCGCCGGCCAGGAGGGACGGCGCAGGCGCAGCGCCAGGTCCGCATCGGATGCGATCCGGAAGCCGTCGTCACACGGCGGTGCCCTTGGGCGAGCGCTCACGCGGCGGTCGGCCGGGGAACGGGCGAGGGCTGACCACGTTCTTCATGACGATGGTCGAGTTGAGACCGCGCACGCCGGGGAGGCGGATGAGCACGGTCTCGTAGAGGTGCTGGTAGGACGGCAGGTCGGCGCTGACCACGCGGATCAGGTAGTCCGGTTCGCCGAACAGCCGCTGTGCCTCGATGACCTCGGGAACCTCCGCCAGCGCGGCGTCGAATTCGTCCACCGCGTCGGGGCGGCTGAGCGTGGCGAAGAGCAGGACCTCGAAGCCGTACCCAAGGGTCGCGCCGTCGATGAGCGCGCTGTATCCGCGGATGACGCCGTCCGCCTCCAGCTCCCTGACACGGCGCTGGCACCTGGAGACGCTGAGCCGGACCCGGTCGGCCAGATCTGTGAGTGTGATGCGCCCCTCCGCCTGGAGGATGGCAACAATCTGGCGGTCTACGGCATCCATAGCTCAGATCTTAGCTTCGCAAGTCCGATTTCAGGCAAAGTTCGCGAACTTTTTGCCACACATTGTGGCTAGCATCCCGCCATGGCATGCGAAATCACCCTTCTCAACACGAATCAAGCGGACCCCGCCGACAGCGGCCCGCAGGGTTCGGTCTTCGACGAGGCCGTCGACCGGACGGGCTCGAACTCCATGAAGTGGTCCTTCGCCAAGGACTTCCTCACCCCGGACGAGATCGCGGCCGATCCGCTGCCGATGTGGGTCGCCGACACCGACTTCAAGGCGCCCCAGGCCGTGCTCGACGCCCTCCACGAAGCCGTGGACCACGGTGTCTTCGGATATCCCGGGGGCGCGACCGACAGCTATCTCGACGCCGTGACCGGCTGGCAGGCACGCCGGTTCGGCTGGGAGATACCGCGGGAGTGGGTGCTGCAGACCGCCGGCATCATCACCTCGCTCAAGACCGCGGTCCAGGCGTTCTCCGCGCCCGGTGACTCGGTCCTGATCCAGCCGCCCGTGTACGCGCACTTCCACAACGACGTCCTGCTCAACGGGCGCCATCTCGCCTTCGCTCCCCTGGAGCGCACCGAGGACGGCTACCGGTTCGACGCCCGGACCTTCGAGGCCGCCATCCGGCCGGACACCAGGCTGTTCATCCTGAGCCACCCCCACAACCCGACCGGGAACGTCTGGTCCGAGGACGAGCTGAGGACGATGGGCGAGATCTGCGCCCGGCACGGCGTCCTGGTGATCTCCGACGAGATCCACCAGGACCTGATCATCAACCCGGGCAAGAAGCATGTCCCGTTCGCCTCCCTCGGCGAGGAGTTCGCGCGGAACAGCATCACCTGCACGGCCCCCAGCAAGACGTTCAACCTCCCGGGACTGCAGAGCGCGAATCTCTTCGTCCCCGATCCCAGGCTGCGGGCGGAACTGGCCCGCCAGTACGAGCGCAATCTGTTCCCCCTGGTCAACGTGCTGGGGATGGTCGCGGCCGAGGCCGCCTACACCCACGGTGAGCCGTGGCTCGAAGAGCAACTCGCCTACCTGCGCGGCAACCACACGCACTTCGCGCAGGCGGTCAACAGCGCCACGTCGAAGGTGCGGGTGCTGCCGGCCGACTCCCTCTACCTGACGTGGCTGGACTGCCGGGGCCTCGGGATGGACGCGGAGCGCCTGGACAAGTTCATGCTCACCAAGGCGCGTCTGTGGCTGGACAAGGGCCAGAAGTTCGGGATCGAAGGGCACGGCTACATGCGTGTGAACCTGGGCTGCCCGCGCTCCACGGTCGACGAGGCGATCCGGCGGCTGGTCACGGCCGTCGAGGGTCTGTGAACGAGTGAAGAGCCGAGTCAAGAGCTGAGTGGAGACACCGTCATGACATCCGCCGTTGAAGCACGCCTGCTGGACCTGGGCGTGCCGCTCCCCGAACCTGCCGTGCCCGTGGCCAACTATGTGCCGTGCGTGCAGTCGGGCAACCTGCTCCACACCTCGGGGCAGCTGCCCCTGCGCGATGGAGCGCTCGTCGCCAACGGGCTGCTCGGCCGCGACCTGGACGTCGCGGCCGGGCAACTCGCCGCGCGGTGGTGTGCGGTCAACGTACTCGCGCAGGTGGGGACTTTCCTCGGTGATCTGGACCGGATCGAGCGACTGCTCAAGATCACCGTGTTCGTGGCCGGCGCATCCGGTTTCACCGAGCACCACCTCGTGGCCAACGGGGCCTCGGACCTGTTCGTGGACGCTCTCGGCGACGCGGGCAAGCACAGCCGCTCGGCCGTCGGTGTCGCCGCGCTGCCCATGAACGCACCGGTCGAAGTCGAGGCCGTCCTCGAAATCCGCTGAGGCGGATTTCCCCTCCTGTTCCCCGCCGGAGAAGGGCCTCGGTGATCAGTCACCGACGGTGGTTCAGTCACCGACGAGTCCGCCAAGGCTCTTCTCCCCCTCGCAGGTCACGCCGAGGCCCACTGGCCGCGCCACACCTGCACACGCCCACACGCACCTGCGCTGCCCGGCCCGAAGCCCGAAATGGCCCGGCAGCCGGTCGAACCGGCCCGCCACCCCGCTCAGCGGCCGGTCTCCCCTGGCAGCCCCCACCTGCCGTCCATGCGCCGCAGCCGCCATCCGCGTACCCGGCGCGCCCTCCCCTCCCCAGCCGTGATCCGGCTCGGCCACGCCCTCTTCACCTGGTCGACGAGCTCCGACGGCCAGTCATCAGCGATCGAACTGATCCGTCTCCAGGAGGCAATGCGATGGCAAGCGTCAACCCCGAGGCGTACGAGAAGGAAAACCTCAAACGCGACCTCAAGAGCCGGCACATCCAGATGATCGCCATCGGCGGCGCGATCGGAACCGGCCTGTTCTACGGCTCCGGCTGGGCCGTCAGGACGGCCGGCCCGGCGATCATCCTGACCTACGTCGTCGCGTCCGTGGCGATCTACTTCATCATGCGCGCGCTGGGCGAGATGTCGGTGGAGGAGCCCGTCTCGGGCGCCTACATCTCCTACTCCAACCGCTACATCCACCGCTTCGCCGGCTTCCTCAACGGCTGGAACGCCTTCGTCTTCCTCCTCGCCACCAGCGCGGCCGAACTCAACGCCCTGGGCCACTACGCCCAGTACTGGTTCCCCCAGCTGCCGATCTGGGTGACCGCGGCGGTCGCCGTCACCGTGATGTTCGTCGTCAACATCATCGGCGTGAAGGTCTACGGCGAGGCCGAGTTCTGGTTCGCGGTGATCAAGGTCGTGGCGATCGTCGCGATGATCCTCTTCGGTGTCGCCATGATCGTCTTCGGTGTCGGCAACCACGGCCACCCGGTCGGCTTCGGCAACCTCATGGACCACGGCGGGTTCTTCCCCCACGGCCTGAGCGGAGTCGTCCTGGCCATGGTGATGGTCGCCTTCTCCTTCGGCGGCGTGGAGAACCTCGGGCTCGCGGCCGGTGAGGCGAAGGACATCGCCAAGACCATGCCCAAGGCGGTCAACGCGACCTTCTGGCGGCTGCTGATCTTCTACGTCGGCGCCATCACCGTTCTCGTCACCCTCTTCCCGTGGACCGATCTGACCGGGGAGGGCAGCCCCTTCGTGACGGTCTTCACCAAGATCGGCATCCCGGCGGCCGCGACCATCATGAACCTGGTCGTGATCACTGCCGTGCTGTCGGCGGTGAACGCGAGTGTGTTCACCAACAGCCGCACGTTCTACAACCTGTCGCTGCAGGGCAACGCGCCGGCGTTCCTCGGAACCGTCAACCAGCGCAACGTTCCGTCCAAGGCGATCACCCTCGTGTTCGTCACGGTGTTCGGGAGCGTCCTGCTCAACGCCCTGATGCCCGAGCAGGTCTTCTCGATCTTCTCCTCGGTCACCGTCTACGGCCTGGCCTGCGCGTGGGCGTCCATCGCGATCAGCCACCTGCGATTCCGCAGGATCAGGATCCAGAACGGGCAGGAGAACCAGATCCGCTACCGGGCGCCGTTCTACCCCTACGCGAACTACCTCTCCCTGGTGTTCGTGGCCGCGGTCATGGTCTGCATCGCCATCCTGCCGGACATGCGCACCTCCTTGTACGTCTCCGGGAGCTGGGTGCTGGTGGTCTTCATCGCCTACAAGATCCACACAAGAGGCGGTGAGAACCAGAAGACCCAGCCGGAACCGGCCCGGGTCGAGAGCGCGCCTGTCGAGTGATCGAAGCAGGCAGGTGCCAGGGGGCCGGACACCTTCTCCGGCCCCTGGCACAGCGCCGGATCTCAGTGTTCGGCCCGCCGCCACGGGGCCTCAGGGTGGGTGGGGGACGCGTCGGCGGCGAGCCGCAGCGCGTACACCGCCCGGTCGGTGCCCGGGACCGGGCCGAGGTACGTGTGTCCGGTCATGTGGCACCAGGCCGGCAGGTCGAGCGGTGCGGCCGGATCGGTGGCGACGACGTGGACGACGGTGCCCGGCGCCGCTCCGTCGATGGCCTGGCAAAGACGCAGCAGGAGGGTGACGCACAGCAGGCCGGTGCCGTCCACGGTGAGGTCGGCATCGGCAGGTGGGACGGACCTGCTCATCGGCGACTCGCGCTGACGGCGATCGCCGGGAGGACGGCGAGGGCGAGAACGCCACCGGTCAGGGCGAGGACCGGGTAGCCAGCGGCCGCGACGACGAGACCGGAACTCAGGCCGCCGGTGGCGCCGGCGATGGCGATCGAGACGTCGACCAGGCCCTGGGTCCTGGCGCGGGTCGCCAGCGGCACGGCCTCGGTGATCATCGCCGTTCCGGAGACGAGTCCGAGGTTCCAGCCCAGCCCGAGCAGGGCGAGCGCCAGGGCGAGCAGGGCGACGGAGTCCGCGGGCGCCGCGGCGGCGGTGAGGCCGGCGGCCAGAAGGGTGAGTCCGGAGGCGGCTGCGACGACCGTGGGGCCGTATCTGTCGACGAGCCAGCCGGTCAGCGGTGAGGGCAGATACATCGCGCCGACGTGGATGGCGATGACGAGGCCGGAGGCGGCGGTGCCGTGGCCATGGTCATGCATGTGTACGGGCGTCATCGTCATGACGGCGGTCATCACGAGCTGCGTGAGGATCATCGTCAACGCACCCGGCATCAGCCCCGGACCACGGGTGCGCGCCGCTGTCGCGACAGCGGCCGGCGTCGGCTGCTGGAGGTCGAAGCTGCGGGCGAGCAGCAGCGGGTCGGGGCGCAGCCACACGGCGAGGACGAGGGCGGCCAGCGCGTAGGCGGTGCCGGAGAGCAGGAACGGTCCGGCCAGGGTGGGGATGCCGAGGCTGTCGGCGAGGTGGCCGGTGGGTGCGGCGAGGTTGGGGCCGACGACGCCGCCCAGCGTGGTGGCGACCAGCACGGTGGAGACGGCGCGGGCGCGGTGGGCGGGCGCGGCGAGGTCGGCTCCGGCATACCGGGCCTGGAGGTTGGTGGCCGTGCCGGCGCCGTAGACGAACAGGGCGATGAACAGCAGCACGGGACTGTCGGCGACGGCGGCGGCGATGACGCCCGCGCTGCCCATGGCGCCGGTCAGGTATCCCGTTGCGAGACCCGGTCGGCGGCCCCGGGCCTGGGAGATGCGGCCGATGGTGACGGCGGCGAGTGCGGAGCCGGCGGTGAACAGGGCGCTCGGCAGACCCGCGAGGTCGCTGGAGCCGAGCATGTCCTGCGCGAGCAGGGCACCGACGGTGATACCGGCGGCGAGGCCGGCCCCGCTCAGGACCTGGCTGCAGACCAGGACGGTGAGGACTCGACGTTGTGCCTCGGACCGGGGGGATATACCAGCCTGGGAGTCTGAGGCGGTACTCGTCACGATGACTTCTTCTTTCCGGTGGGGCGGCCGAGGCCGACGGGGGACGAAATCGCCCGGCGCTGCGCGAACGGCGGCAGCGCCGGGCTGGTGGTGACGCGCCAGAAGCCGACTACGATCCCTCGACAGCCGTCTGGAACCCGTCGACGACGAGGTAGCCGTCGATGCGCCGGACGTGTGCGCAGTCGGGATCCGGCGGCAGTGCGTGCCCGAGATCGTTGCCGCGCACCTCGCTGATCCACTGGTCGTGCTGGTACTCATGGTTGATGAGCGCCGTGAGCAAGTGAGTTGCGACGATGGTGAGTTGTGCGGGGGCGCTGACCCGGCCGGCGGCGATGTCGCCCATGCGGGCGTGCACGCGTTCGGCGACGGTGGTGCGGAAGTCGGTGAGTCGCCGGACGGTGGGCAGGGCTCCCCGGAACTGTTCGGGGTTCGCGGAGTCCATGAGTCCGTCGAGCTCCGGGTCGGGGCTGGGTTCGGCCGCGGTGAGGTTGCGGATCATGAAGTGGGCGACATGGGCCTGGTGGCCCAGGTGCCAGCCGATGGCACTGGAGTTCTCGTGCGGACGCCAGGTCACCTCGTCCGGGGTGAGGTCCCGCCACAGGTCGTCGGTGTAGGCACGGGCGCGGTCGTACTCGCGCAGCAGTGCTTCGATCTCGTGCATGGTTTCGCCTCTTCTGTGTTCAGGGGCCCTTGTCACGGAGCGGGGGCGGCCGTGCGGGCAGGGGGTGTGGACAGAACGGTGTACGCCGCTCGCTCGGCGGCGGCGAGAGCGCCCTCGATGTGCCCGGCGTACTGGGCGGCCGTCTCAGTCGTGGCCCAGTGCAGCCTGCCGCCCAGCGCGGGCCGCTGGTAGAGGGGGTGCCCGAACAGGGAGTAGTCGGCCAGGCGATGCACGGCGGGCGGCGCGGTCCACGGCTCGCTGCTCCAGTCCCGGACGTGGAGCGACTCGGGTTCCGCGGCGGCGGCGCCGAAGAGCTGGGCCAGCTGAGCGGTCACCGCCTGCTCGAAGTCGGGGCCGACGGCCTGGGCCGGGGCGAAGCCGAACAGTGCGGCGGGCCGTCCGTCGGGACCGGACATGTCGTGCAGCTCCTGCAGGGGGCCGGTTCTGCTGACCGCCGCCCCGGCGAGCCCCGCCTCCCGCCAGAAGGCCGTGGAGTAGCGGGCGACGACCTTGGCAACGGCCCCCATCCACACCGGAGTCGCCCGGGCCAGGCGGGCCAGGTCCGGGGACAGTTCCGGGTCGAATTCGATGTGCGAGAGGGCGAGCGCGGGCGGTACGGCGAGCACGACGTGCTCGGCATGAAGCACCATGTCCGGCGTACGGACGTCGAGACCGCCGTTGGCGTGCCGGTGGATCGCGGTGACCGGGGTGTCGAGCCGAAGGGCGTCCGCCGGTAGTTCGGCGGCGAGAGCGCCTGCGAGCGTTCCGGCTCCTGACGCGAAGCGACGCGCGGGGACGTCGATCAGGTTGCCGGCCAGCCGCCGTACGCCGGTGGCGTCCTGCACGAGCGTGTCGCCTGCGAGATGCTGCTCGAAGGTGTCGATGCCGAGCCGCGCGGCGAGGTCCGCGACCCGCTGTTCCCCGTCCCAGAACCAGGTGGCCCCCAGGTCGAGGGCTCCGGGCGGAGCGGCTGCGCTGAGCAGCCGTCCGCCGACGCGCTCACGCGCCTCCAGGCAGACGGTGTCGCGCCCGGCAGCCACCAGAGTGGCGGCCGAGGTCAGTCCGGATATCCCGGCGCCGATGACGACGACGTCGTGACCGTCGCGCTGGAGCATGTCGGCTCCCCTTCTTGCTTTACGGGTTCTTGCTCTACGAGTTCTTGCTCTACGAGGCGGTCAGGCGCCGGGAATGAGGACCATCCGGAAGCGGGCCTTGCCCTCTTGCTGGATGTCGAGTGCCTGCTGCGCCTCCTCCAGCGGGACGGTCTGCACTCGGGGGCGGACGCCGGTCGCGACCGCGAAGCGCATGGCCTGCTCGGTGTCGGCGGGGCTGCCGGTCAGATGGCCGGTGACGCTGCGCGCGCCCATCACGAGCTTGGCCAGGGGCAGTTGGAGGGGAGATCCGTCGAAGCCGACGACAGTGAGTTTCCCGTGCGGGGCGAGTCCGTCCACCAGGTCCGCGAGCGGCTTGCTGCTGGAGGCCGTGGACAGGATCAGCCGCGCCCCGCCCAACTTCGCCAGGGCCGCTCCGGGTTCCTGCCGCTGGGTGTCGATGTAGTGCCGCGCGCCCAGTTCCTCGGCGAGCTTTTGCTTCTCCGCGCCCCGGCCGATCGCCACGGTCTCGAACCCCATGGCCGCGGCGAACTGCACCGCCAGATGCCCCAGGCCACCGATCCCGAGGACGGCGACCAGGTCCCCCGGCCCGGCGCCGGAGTGCCGCAGGGCGTTGAAGACGGTGACGGCGGCGCAGCCGAAGGGTGCGGCCTCCTCCGGGGACAGGCCCTCGGGGATCCGGGCGAGAGTGGTGGCGGGAACCGTGATGGTGCTCGCCCAGCCACCGGGATACGCCATGCCCGGAACCTTCCGCTCCGGGCAGTGGACGACATCCCCGGTGCGGCAGGCGGTGCAGTGCCCGCAGCTGCCGCCGAACCAGCCGACGGCCACCCGCTCCCCCACCTGCCACCCCTCCACCTGGGGGCCCAGCTCCGCGATCACACCGGCGACCTCGTGCCCCGGAGTGACGGGGAAGCCGGTCGCCGGAGCGGGATTGCGGACCGTACCGATGTCCGCGCCGCAGATACCGGTCGCCTCCACGTCGACACGCACCTCGCCGACACCGGGTGGCCGCGCCTCAACCGGGACGACCTGTACGGCAGCCCCGGGCCCGGCGACTTGTGCGGCCCTGTGAACGTGGTTGACGTTATGCGACACGAGAATCTCTCCTTGGTTTGAAAGAGACGCGCACGCCAGCGGAAATACCGCAGCATCGTCCCTCCGGCACCGTAAGAGCGTCCGGACACCCCCGGTAGACGATCAATGCGAATGGGGGCATACACAGCGGCTATGGCCCGTCTGCTTGGGCGGTGTACTGGAGGCGGTGGATACGGTGTGTGCCGCTCGTCCGCCGCCTACACCGCTGCGCATAGACGCTGGTTATGCTGAATCGGCAAGCCCCCACCGTAGGCAGCGAAAGCAAGCCGGGCGGGGGAGACAAGCGAACGGAGCAATGAGCCATGGCCGGCAGCGAGCGTTTGAACCTGGAAGGGCTCAGGTACGCGCAGGCCGTCGCTGAGACCCAGTCGTTCAGCGCCGCCGCCCGCGCGTACGGCGTCACTCAGCCCGCCCTGTCCAACGGGATCGCCAAACTGGAGGAGCGCCTCGGCGACAAGCTCTTCGACCGGTCGCCTCGCGGGGTGACCCGGACGGCGTTCGGCGCGCGCATCCTGCCGCTCATCGAGCGGGCGCTGGGCGCGCTCGACGCGGTCACGGCAGAGGCCAGGCGACTGACCGAACCGGGCGAGCAGAAGATCCGCATGGGAGTCTCCCCCCTGATCGGCTCCCTGCTGATCGCCCGGGCCTTCAGCGGCGTCTGCGAGCTGCCCTCCCCGCGCGACCTCGTACTGCGCGAGGCGAACATGCAGGACCTCCGCGAAGGCCTGCTCGCAGGGGAACTCGACATCATCCTGATCCCGGCCGTCGCCGCGATGCC
Organism: Streptomyces sp. T028; assembly: GCF_048159505.1. Classification (NCBI taxonomy): domain Bacteria; kingdom Bacillati; phylum Actinomycetota; class Actinomycetes; order Kitasatosporales; family Streptomycetaceae; genus Streptomyces; species Streptomyces sp. T028. Next base: position 98,213 of record NZ_JBLRVZ010000022.1, on the reverse strand, counting down.
GCGCTTCGAGCACCGGGTCATCGACGTCGAATCGATCGTCGTCGTCACTCCCGACTCCATGGATGACGCTCCGCTCGAACTCGAAGAAGCCGGCAAGGAGCAGTTCATCCTCGTGCCGGACACCTGCGGCCTGACCACCTTCACCACACAGCTCTTCCAGGCACACCAGGTGCCCCTGCGCGCGTATCCCGGGGAGGCCGCCAGCTACCAGGTCCTGGAGGACTGGACGAAGCTGGGCCTCGGCTCGGCCATGGTCCCCCGATCCAAGCTCACCTCACCCGACGTCCCGCACCGGCCGTTGATGAACGAGGGCCGCGAGGTGCAGATCTCCTTCGAAGCGGTCTGGAACGCCGACTCCCCGCTCGGCTCGGACCTGCTCCGCCTCGCTGACGGCCTTGCCGCTGCCCGCCGCTAGCCATACGCATCACTTATATCCTGATTCAACGAGATCCCCTACCGGACCTCGCGGGGGATGCCTAACTTGGCAGGCACATCGCGGAACCTACCGCGCCAGTGAATCACCGCCGACCGAGTGAGGTATAGCCATGGCGTATCTTGAGATCACCCTGCAGGTGGACCCGGCCAACCGCGTCGCCGCCGCGGGCGTGTACGAGAAGTACAAGCAGCCGTTCCTGACGACCGTCACGGGCGCCATCAGCAAAGAGCTCCTCGTCCGCGACGAGGACGTCCAGGTTCTCCACGGCTTCCAGACCGCGGCCGACGCGAAGGCATACCTGGAGAGCGACCTCTTCACCCGCGACGTGGTCGGTGGCCTGTCCCCGCTGCTGAAAGCCGCGCCCGAGGTGCGGCTGTACGACACGGTCTGATTTCCTCAGAAGCGAGGCGCGCACCCGCGGCGCGCTGCCCACCGTCGAACGCGGCTTACCGGCGTTCGCGACAATTCGCCCCGCTCATCAACGGCTTGCGTGCTCGTCGGTGCGTGCCACTGAATCCACCTGTGCCCCACCGTCCGCTCACGCATTGCCCGTTGAATGACCAGCAGCTTCCCCGGTGTACTGGGTCACCCCACGCCACCTTGCCGGTGATGACGGTGAGGGGTCTGGTGCACGATCGGGCGACATCTGAACCGGCTTGCCCTGTGGGGCGGGTCGGAAGGATGTCGCTGTGCCCAAGCCTTATCCGGCGGGGCTCCGCCAGGACGTTGCGCGGGCCGCGCGGGACCGCGGTCTGGGTGCCGGTGGAGCAGGTGGCCACCGATACATCTGGACCTCAACGCTTCCGCACCGTAGACGCGTTCTCCGGAACCGGCCCGATCGACGCCGACGAGACCGAAGCGACAGCGATCAGAGACCCTTCGCGATCCCAAGTCCACGCAAGATCACCTCGTGAATCATGACCGCTCCTGAGGGCCCCCCGGACCAGGTGCTACCGGCGCGGGCGGCGTGCAGGCGGCGGCTGACAGGGCGAGCAGGAGCGGCTTGGTCAGGATGGTCATCTCGAGCGGCGTTCGCGGGCACCCGCGCTGCAGCCAGTCGACGGCCACGCCCAGGAGCGCACCGGCCGCGAACGCCGCAGGGACGTCGTGCGCGATGTCGGACAGGCCGGTCGCGTCCGGCGGGACGTCGCCCGTCGCGCCAAGGTATGCGGAGAAGTGCGCGGACACCGTGGTGCGCACGCGTACGTGCTCGATGACGCGGGCGCTCCCCGTCGGTCCCAGCAGGCCGCGGTACAGGCCCGCGTGCTCGGCGAAATGCGTGAAGAAGGCCGTCAGCACGGGGTCCGGGTCGACCGGATCCTCCGGGCGATCCGACGGGTTCACCCGTGCGGGGTCGAGGGCTGTGAGCAACCCGATCATGTCGTCGATCATCGAGGTGCAGGCGGCCTCGACCAGCTCGTTCACATCCTGGTAGTGGGCGTAGAACGTCGAGCGGTTCACGTCGGCCCGGTCGACGACGTCGGCGACGCTGATCTGGGAAACGTCCCGTTCCTCGACGAGACCGATCACGGCGCAATGCAGAGCCGCCCTGGTACGTCGCACGCGCCGATCGCCCGGCACGGCGCCGCTGCTCTTGATCATGGCCATGCTCCTCAGCGTACCTTCTCCCCCGCCAGGATAGGCAACATCGCAGCGGTTTTCCAACACGATGTTGGAAAACCGCCAGACTGTTGTCTATGGTTGGTCCTTCCACCGTCGCCGCCGGAGAGGAAGAGGGAGATGCGAGGACTGCAGGGCAAGAGGATCGTCATCGCCGGGGGTGCCGCCGGGATCGGCGCGGCCACGGCCGAGCGGCTCACGAAGGAAGGCGCCTCCGTCGTCATCGGTGACCGCAACCTTGATGCCGCACAGGCCACGGCCAAGCACCTGGGCGAGGCCGGCGGCACGGCTCTCGCCGTCGAGTTCGACCTCGCCGACGAGAGCTCGATCCAGGCGCTCGTCGACACGGCCGCCACCGAACTGGGCGGGATAGACGGGCTGTTCAACGTCGGCGCCGACCTGTCCCCCCAGAACCTGGGCCGGGACACGAACCTGCTCGACATGGACCTGGGCGTATGGCGCCGCACCTTCGAGGTGAACCTGTTCGGCTACGCCCTCACCTGCCGCGCGGTCATCCCCCACCTGCTGGCCCAGGGCGGCGGCGCCATCGTCAACACCTCGTCGGGTTCGGCCTGGATAGGCGAGCCCGAGCGCCCCGCCTACGGTGCGTCCAAGGCCGCCATCAACGCGCTGACCCGGCACATCGCCTCCGCCTGGGGCAAGCAGGGCGTTCGCTGCAACACCGTCGCCCCTGGCGTGACCATGACCGAGCAGGCGCAGCAGCAGGTCGGCGAGGAACTCAAGACCATGGTCCTCGGGATGGTCCGCAGCCCACGCCTGGGCCTGCCCAACGACCCGGCCGCCGCCGCCACCTTCCTGCTCTCCGACGACGCCGCCTGGGTCAACGGACAAGCCTGGTCGATCGACGGTGGCATGACCATCCGCGACTGAAGTGCCCTAGCCAGCATCGGAACCACTGCTTCCGGTGAACCGGGACTCGATGCCATCAACACGATCGTCCCGCCCGGTACTGACATCAACCCGGCCGACGGGTGCCACACCACGCCGCCGTCGATCACCGATCCCCGCGAACGCCGGCGCGCATAGCGCTCGGACCGGCGCGCTCAATGCGCCATTGCCGTCGCCGCGCCGGTGCCGTTCAGCCCGAACAGTTTGATTTCATCAAGGGAGTACCTCATGCAGATCAGGACACTGGGCACCCAGGGCCTGACCGCCTCGGCCATCGGCTACGGCGCGATGGGCACCGCCTTCGCCTACGGCCCCTCGGACGACACCGAGTCGATCGCCGCGATCCGCCGCGCCCACGAACTCGGCGTCACCCACTTCGACACCGCCGAGCTGTACGGCTGGGGCGCGGGCGAGCAACTGCTCGGCCACGCGCTCGCGCCGATCCGCGACGAGGTGACGATCGCGACCAAGTTCGGTTTCACCGAGACCTGGGGGACGGACTCCCGGCCGGAACACATCCGCGAAGTGGTCGACAACAGCCTGCGCAACCTCAACACCGACACGATCGACCTGCTCTACCAGCACATGCCCGACCCGAACGTCCCCATCGAGGACGTGGTCGGCACCATGAAGGAGTTCGTCGACGCCGGCAAGGTCAAATACCTCGGCCTGTCCAACGCCGACGAGGACACCATCCGCAAGGCCCACGCCGTGCACCCGATCTCCGCGCTGCAGAACCAGTACTCGATCTTCGCCCTCGACACCGAGCCCCTGTTCCCGGTCCTGGAGGAACTCGGCATCGGGTTCGTCGCCTACTCGCCTATCGCACGCGGTTTCCTCAGCGGCGACGTCAAGTCCATCGACCACTACGACGCCGGCGACTTCCGCCGACAGCTGGCCTGGTGGAAGCCGGAGAACTTCGACGCCAACGTCGCCATCGTCGCCGAGCTGACCAAGCTCGCCGAGACCAGGGCGCCACCCTGTCGCAGCTGGCCCTGGCGTGGCTGCTCGCGAAGAAGGACTACATCCTCCCCATCCCCGGCTCACGCAACCTCGGCCGCGTCGCGGAGAACGTCGCCGCGGCCGACCTCACGCTGACCGCCGAGGACCTCGCCCGCATCGCCGAGATCGCCCCCGCAGGCGGCATCGGCGGCAGCCGGGACTGACATCCGCCCACCTCCTCAATGCCCTCGGCCGTGGTCCCCGAGGCGATGCCTACGCCCTTCGTGCGAGGCGCTTGCCGGCCCGGGGAACGCGTCGAACGGCGCGGAGGATTTCTTGACGAGGCCGTGCAGGTGGGCGTACGCGACGGCGTGCACCCGATCGCGCAGGTTCAGCTTGGCCAGGATCCGGGAGACGTGGGTCTTGACCGTCTCATCGCCGATGCCGAGGCGGTCGGCGATCTCGGCGTTGGTGTACGCCTCCGCGAGCAGGAGCAGCACCTCGTGTTCCCGCGCGGTGAGGTGCTCCAGGGCCGCCGGGGTGGGCGGCGGGGCGATGCCGTCGGCCAGGCGGGCGATGAGCCGGCGGGTCACCGAGGGGTCGATGAGTGCGTCGCCGCGGGCGGCCACGCGGACGGCTGCGATCAGTTCCTCCGGCGGGAGGCTCTTGAGGAGGAAGCCGCTGGCCCCCGCCTGCAGCGCTCGGTGGACGTAGGCGTCGTGGTCGTAGGTGGTCAGCAGGACGACCTTGGTGGTGTTCGCCGGCTCGGCCAGGATCGTCTCGGTGGCGCGCAGGCCGTCCAGCAGAGGCATGCGGATGTCGAGGATGGCGACGTCGGGGCGCAGTCGCCGTACCTCGTTCACGGCGGTCCGGCCGTCCGAGGCCTCCGCCACGCACTCGAGATCGGGCTGGGTGGCCAGGGCGGCGCACAGGCCGGAGCCCAACATGGCGTGGTCGTCGGCGACCAGGAAGCGCACCGTCATGAGGGCTCCAGCGAGTCCGGACGGTCCAGGAGGTCCGGACGGTCCAGGGGGAAGGTCACGGTCGTCGTCCAGGTGCTGCCGTCGGGGGCGGGACCGTGGGCGACGGAGCCCGCGAACATGGCGGCGCGGCTCCGGATTCCCTGCAGTCCCCGTTGCGGGGAGTCCGGCCGGGCGCGCGTTCCGGCGGGGACAGGGTTGGTCGTGGTCACGGTGAGGGTGCTGGGACCGTAGCGCAGTTCTACGTCCGCGGTGTCGCCCGCCCCGTGGCGCAGGGCGTTGGTGAGCATCTCCTGGACCACGCGGTACGCGGCGATGTCCAGCGACTCCGGAAGCCGCGGTGGAATGCCGTGGACGGTCACGCGCGCCTTCAGCCCCACGGCACGGACGGTGTCCAGGAGTTCGGTCAGGTTGTCCAGGCCCGGCTGGCTGTCCTCCTCACCGGGAGCGCCGTGCAGGAAGTCCAGCAGACGGCGCAGGTCGGCCATTGCGGCCCGGCTGGACGTTTCGACCGCGGTCAGGGAGTCCGCCAGGTCGACGCCGTCGGGCGTGGCGGCGGCCCGCAGGCGGGCGACACCCGCGTGCACCCCGATCGCGCTCACATGGTGGGAGATCACGTCATGCAGATCGCGGGCCATGCTGCTGCGCTCCTGCGCGATCGCCTCGGCCATGGCCTGCCGTGCCTCCAGCCGCTCGCGTTCGGCGCGCTGCTCCAGGTCGGCGATGTAGGCGCGCCGGGCGGTGGTGTAGCGCCCGACGAGCCAGGGAAGCAGGGCGTTACCCAGTACTCCGAGCAGCGTTCCCCCGGACCTGTGGTCCCCCGCACGGAGAATCTGTCCGCCGGCGATCCCGGCCGCCAGACAGGCCAGCGACGCCAGGGCGGGCGCAAGGTCCAGCCAGGCGCCCGCCCGGTACGCCGAGACCAGCATGCCCGCACTGTTGAGCTGGAGCAGCGGCTCGTGGCCGGGCAGCAGGGCGGCACCGGCCAGCGCGACGACAGCCTGGGCGACGGCCACCACTCCGGACAGCCGTGGGGCGGTGGCCAGTCCCGCGTCGACGACCACGACGCCCGCGAAAACGATCCAGTGCCACGCCGTCAGCGGGTGGGACGCGTCGGAGAGGAAGAAGCCGAGGGAGTCCACCGCCAGGGTGGTCGCGGCGACCAGAAGGGACTGACGGGTCAGCGATCCGTTGACGTCCCGGGCACGGATGGACACGGTCCGACGCCGTACGTCGTGCGCGTCTTGTCCCTCGCCGGCAGACAAACCCTGTGACCTTCCCTCTCCGCTTCGGGCGGCTTTCCTGGCCATGATGCCTGGTCACGATCCGGCCCGGGTCCCCCGTCCGGGGGATGGAAGCCTCCCCTGTCACCGTGACGACAGCGGCATGCGGCGCTCGTAGCGTGGCCGCACCATGAACGACTCGCCCCCTCGTACGACGGGACACCCCGGCTGCCCGCGTACGGCCCACCCCCATCGACACCAGCTCTGGGCCGTGCTCTCCGTCCTGGTGTGCGCCGTGGCCCTGCTGTTCACCTCGGGCTCGGCGGCCATGGCGGACTCCGCCTCCTCCGGCAACGACGTCCAGGTCGCCCAGACGCTCGGCGACCGGGAGCTGACCGTCATCCTGCGCAGGGTCACCGGCGTGCCGGGCCCGCTGCACGTGGACGTGATCACGCACAAGGGCACGGCAGCAGGACGGATCAAGCTGGCGGTGACCCCGACCGGCGTCTCGACGTCCGCGGCCAAGGCCGAGGAGTCCGGTACGACCGTCGACACGGCCGTCGTCAGACTCGGCAGCCGCCTCGGCTCCTACTCCGCGCAACTGGAGGTCGACCAGGTCGGCCCCTGGGAGCTGACGCTCGACGACGGCGCCGGGAACACCGCGAAGATCCCCTTCGTCGTGTCGAAGACGACCACCTCACCGCCGGAGAAGGCGGTGTACGCCGGCTTCATCGGCGCCGGTGTCCTCATCCTGGTCACTGTGATCGTGGCCGTGCGCGTGCGGCGCGGCTGGTGGACGCTGCTGCCGTCCGGCGGGGTCGTCGCCTGCCTCGCCGTGGCGGTCACCGGGGCGGTCCTCTCCTCCAGCCTGCCGTTGCCGGCCTCGCAGGGTGGCCAGGTCGACGCCACGATCGACAGCGTCGGAAGCCCGTACACCTCGGTCGCCCAGCAGTCGAGCGACTACTCGCGCCCGCCCGCCACGCTGTTGCTGAAGTCGTCCACGACCCGCGCCGGCGCGACCGACACCCTGACTCTGACGCTGACCGACGCATCCACCGGCCTGCCCGTCGACGACCTCGTCGTCCACGACGGGGCCCTGCTGCACCTGCTGGTCGTCGGCCCCTCCGGGCAGCTCTACCACCTGCACCCGGTCATGACCGACTACGGCACCTTCGAGGTCCGGCTGCCCCTGCCGGAGGCCGGGCACTACGCGGTCGCGGCCGAGTTCGCCCGTCGGGGCGGAGGGGTCCAGCAGATCCGCTCCGCGACCGGCATCGACGCGACCGGCTCCGCCAAGGCCGCCGCCAGTGATGTGCCGGTCAAGGAAGGCACCGGCACCCGCACCGTCGACGGGGTCCCCGTACGGCTGACGGCGTCGTCGCTCGTCGCGGGCAAGGCGGCCGTCCTCACCGCCCGGGTGGGCAGCTCGGCGACCCTCCAGCCCTGGCTCGGCATGCTCGGGCACATGATCGCCGTCGGCCCGCTGAAGTCGACGACGGCCGCGGTGGGCGAGGAGGCGCAGGACGCCGAGGTGTGGGGGCACTCCCATTCCATGGGAGCGGTGTCGGACGACAGCTCGGACGACATGTCGGGCATGGAGGGGATGGAGGGAATGGACCACTCCTCGTCCTCCTCATCGGACATGGACATGGACTCGATGAGCGGCCTGAACTCCGTCAACGGTGACAGCACCGCCGACGAGACGGTCGCCGCGTACGGCCCGGACGTGTCCTTCGTCTACACCTTCCCCAAGGCCGGCGACTACCGGATCTGGATCCAGGCCGAGCGCGACAACACGATCCTGACGGCCTCGTACGTCCTGCACGTGACGGAGGCGAAGTGATGACTCGGCGCGTGCGTCGCCGCTACCTGATGGGCGCGGCCCTTCTGGCCACCGTCCTGTTCACGATGCTGGCCCTCCGCACGGTGGTCTCGGCCGGTACGACGGACTCCGCGTCCGGCGGTACGACGCTCACCGGCGGCACGGCCCGGGACGTCGTGACCGTGACGGTCGCCTCACCGGAGACCGGCATGACGGCGGTGGACGTACGCCTCACCCCGCGCGGGACAGCCGCCTCCGCGGCCAGGACCGTCACCGTCTCCGCGGTCCTGCCCACGGCGGGCCACGCCGTGCCCGAGTACACCGCCGAACGCACTGCGACGAACCGCTACCACGTCCCCTCCCTCCCGCTGATGATGCCTGGCCGCTGGGAGGTCCTGGTCGAGATCGACGGCGGCGGCCACCACGACCGGCTGGTCTTCCCGCTCACGCTCACCCGTTGAACTCCCCCTCGAACTCCCCAATGGACTCCCGTTGGACTTCCCTTTCCGAAAGGCATGTTGATGGACGCTGTCCCCTTGCCGGCGCCGATCGCCGCCGGCCCGGCCACCCGGACGCGGGCCGCCTCGACCGTGGCCGGACCCGCCGGCGCCTACACCGTCCTGGCCGGCACGCTGACGTCGCTCGTCGGCATCAGCTGGGACGTGCAGTGGCACATCGAGGTCGGCCCGGACACCTTCTTCACGCTCTCCCACCTGATGCTGTACTCCGGCAGCGCCATCGCCGGCGTCGCCAGCCTGGTAATGGTCCTGCGCGCCACCTTCGCCCAGCGGGCCGGACGCCCGTGCGACCCCGCCGTCGGCGGCAGCCCGGTGCGGTTGTTCGGCGGCACGTTCACCGCGCCGCTGGGCTACCTGGTGGCCGGCACCGGTGCCGCGCTGTTCCTGCTGTACGGCCTGATGGACCTGTGGTGGCACTCGCTGTACGGCTTCGACGCCGTGCTCAACTCCCCGCCGCACGTGGCCCTGTTCATCTCCATCAGCCTGACCATGCTGGGCAGCATCATCGTCTTCTCCGCCGCCCGCGACCAGCGCTGGGGGCGGATCGGGTTCATCGTCAGCATCCCGGTCCTGATGACGTTCTGCCCGCTGACGACGTACGCCTTCGAGGGCCTGTCCCAGACCGTCGACCCGCAGCTCGCGGGCAACGTGTTCTTCGCCGTCTGCCTGGTGCTGATGGGCGCGATGACCCTGCGCCGCCCGGGCACCGCGTTGTGGATCGCGGCGGTCCTCGGAGCCATGCAGGCCTTCCTGTGGTGGTTCTCGTCGTGGGCAGCCGAATGGTACGCGGGCTACGTCGGGCTGCCGATGCGCGACAACCTGATGAACACGACTCCCGAACTCCCTTCTGGTATCCCCATGTTCATGGGCGTCGTGGCCCTGGTCTTCGAGGCGCTGCTGTGGCTCGGGCGGCGCAACGGCTGGTCGGCGCGCTGGCTGCCGCAGGTCGTGGGAGCCGTCGGCGGCGTCGTGGTCAGCCTCTCGATGCTGCTCCAGGAGAACCTGCTGCGCGGCGGCAGCGGCGGAGGTGGCGGCGGCGGCGGGCCGATGGGGCCGGGCGGCAGCTCCTCCACCGTGAGCACATATCTGACCGACACCGTCCTCGGCCTGGTGTGCGGAGTCCTGGCCGGCTTCCTCGCGGCCCGCTTCTCCGTCCTGCTGCGCCTGGGCAACCCCTCCGTCGAGCTCGATCAGGAAGGCTGCTGAGCTGATGTACTCCCGAACGCACCGGATCCGAGCCCTGTTCCTCGCGCTCGGCACCATCGCGGCCACGCTCTTCGTCTCGGCCCCGGCCGCCCAGGCGTACGAGCCGGTCGACATCGTCCACACCGAGAAGGTGAAGGTCGGCCCGTACAACCTGACGGTCGGCTTCTCCAAGTGGCCCCTGCGCGCCGAGCAGTCGCTGGACTTCACCTTCGCCCCCGACGGCGGAATCACGGGCAAGTCCGGCACCCTGACCATGACCGCCCCCGGTCAGAAGGCCGGAGGGGGCGGCGGCTTCGGCGGCATGGGGAGCCAGCTGGCGCGCCACCCGCGCAAGCTGTCGGTGTGGGGCCTGGACGTCCAGTCCCTGTCCACCGAGGGCAAGTGGAGCTTCACCTTCACCATCAGCGGCTCCCAGGGCCAGGGCACCGGCACCCTCAGCGGCATCACCGTCCTCGCCCAGCCCGGCCCGCCGAAGGCCCTGAGCTGGAGCGTCTGCGCCCTGCCCGTCGTAGGGCTGATCGCCTTCCTGACCGTGCCCTGGCGCCGCCACCGCCCGGCCCGCAGCCTCGCGGCGTTGAGCTACTGACGGACGGTCAGCATGGACGCCGTGTGCCCGCAGCCGCTAACCCGCGCCAAGGCTGTTCGATGCCGGTGAGATCGGTGATGGCGTCAACCAGGCGTGTCGCGGCCTTGCGATGCCCCTTGGCGTTGGGGTGCAGGGTGTCGGTGAAGTCCGCGGCATCGAGCCAGCCGCGGGTGGAGACGTAGGAGGTCCGAGAGTCGCCCGGTTCAGCGACGGCGGACCGTGTGGCCGGGGCCGTGGCGATCGCGACCCCGGCCACACCGAAGGGTTCGAGGGCGACGATCACCGCGTGCGGATAGCGAGTGCGGACCTCGCGCAGCAGTTGGAGGTACCCCTCCCGTACATGGTCGCTCGGAGCCTTCATGTCGTTCGTGGTCTGGTTGATGACGACGACCGCCGCGTCGAACGCGGCGGCGGACGATCCGGCGTGGTTGAGGCCGATCGCGTCCTGGGCGCGCGGGACGCCATCATTTCCCCCCTTCGTGACCCCCTGGCCCCCGAAGCCGACCTGTTCCAGCCCGGCGCCGAACGCCTTCGCGACCAGCCACGGATAGGCGAGCGTCCCGTCGGCGCACTCGGACGTGACGGACGCACAGTGGAGGTTGACGCCTTGTGTGATGGAGTCGCCGAGAAAGGTGAACCGGTGCGCCGGGGCCGGGGGCAGCTCCTCCAGCACCGTCCCGTCGGCCAGGTCCAAGCCGGCGAACCGCACGCCCGAGGCGAGCGGCGGCTGCCAGCGGTTGGCGTTCTCATAGACGTCTTTGACCGCCAGCACCAGGGTGTGCGTCCGCGCCGGCAGGTCGTCGCGGGTGAGGCGGATGACGTCGCGGTCCACCACGATACGGTCGGTCTTCTCGCCGTCGACGTAGGCGTAGATCTCGGGCGGCGCGGTGATCCTGTCGCGGTCGAAGCGCGCGTCCACGGCTGTCCCGGTGAAGCGAAGGGTGATGCGGGAGCCGCTGTTGACGGTCGTCGCCAGCCCGGGTCGGATGTTCCAGCGGCCCTCGTAACGCAGGAGGGGATGGCCCGGGTCGATGTGCCCGGTCGGGCCGTGGCCCTGGCACCGCCCGGACTCGGACCGCAGGAAGGCCAGGTCCAAGGCCTCGCCCATCGCTTCGTACCCGGTCGGCGTCGGGTGCAGGGTGTCGCCGGAGTCGTAGCCGGCACGCAACGCGTCCGGGTGTCCGGTCCGGCCGAGGATCCGTTCCAGGTCGAATACGTCGTCGAACAGTGGGCTGGTGCGGATGAACCGGTTGACCGCGGCCTTGTCGGCATGTGCGTACGCACCCCGTGGCGGGAGAGTCGCGCCGGTGACCCGCAACCCGCCCTCCCGCAGCCGGGTCGCGATCTCGGTGAGGTTGCCGATGACCTGCTGGGCGGACCGGCCGATGGTGAGGTCGTTCGTCCCGATCTCCACCACCACGTCGGTGACCCCGGCCAGATCGAGTACGTCACGGTCCAGCCGGGCGAGGACTCCGGTGGTGATGTCCCCGTTGACGCCCTGGTTGACGATCCCGGCGCGCGCGAGGTCAGGGTCCGCGGCGATCCGGCGCGCCACCACGTCGGTCCACCGCTCGTAGGTGTCCATCATCGCGTCGTCGTTGAAGGGTGGGAACGCCTGGTCGCCGTCGGTGATCGAGTCGCCGATCGCCACGATCGACCGCGGTGCCTCGGTCAGCACCTCTACGGCATCCAGCCACGGCACCGGCTCCTGCAAGGACGTGAACGCCGCGCCCTCGGACTCGGAGGTTCGGTCGCCCGCGCCCGCGGCCGTCACGTACTGCGTGACGTAAGTCTGCGCGTGCACGGACTGCGGTGTCGGCGTCGGGACGTAGAGACTGACCACGAGGTCGCGCAACGCGCGCACCGGCAGGTCGACCGGGTCGCTGAGCAGGCCGGCTCCGGGTCCGACCGACGCGCCGGCCCTGCCGCCGAAACGCAGCGGCCGCAGCGTGGACGCGTTGACGGCCGCGCCGGCCCGGCCGCGCCGCTCCGCGACGGTCGCCGCCGCCACGCGCAGGGGAACCCCGGCGCTGTTGGTGAGCCGGATGCGGGCACCGCAACCCTCCAGCGTCGGCCGGACCACCAGACGGTAGGTGGCCTCCGGCGGCGACGGGGCGTCGGCCACGGTCGGATGCTCCGACCACTGCGACACCCGAACGCCGCCGCGGCTCTGCGCGTTCGCCCACGCGGCCCGCCAAGAGGCCGCCGTGGGTGCCGCGTCGGTCTCCACGACGGACTGGACTCCGCCCAGTGGCTCCGCGGAGACACACCCCTGCCCGTCTGGCCGGCCTGGTCGGTGTGCGGATACCAGCGCGCGTGATGGCGTTCCGCCAGTGCGCACGTCAGAGCCGGTCATGGGCATGGCCTCCACCCTCGATCACTTGGCCCAGGGAGCTCGGGCGCCGTGAAGGGAGCGCATCACGCTATGAGACCAGCGTGCAGGGATGGAAAGTCCAGGCTTCGGGCTACGCGTTGGAGGTTCGCCACATGCCGCTGCCGAGGATTCCTCTCGGCACTCGCCCTGACTCTGTCGCGGAACTCGGAGCGGACCCGCTCTTCACCACCTGGATGCGTGCGGTCGTCACCGTGCGGCGGCGCGGGCCCGGTGTTCGCGGATCTCGTCGTGGTGGTCGGCGGCCCAGCCGAGCAGGGAGGACGCGATCTCGTGGAGGCCGCGGCCCAGCGGGGTGAGGGCGTACTCGACGCGCGGCGGAACCTCCGCGTACGCGGTGCGGGTGATCAGACCGTCCTCCTGGAGCTGGCGCAGTGTGAGGGTGAGCATCCGCTGGGAGATTCCGGGGATCTGGCGCTGCAGGTCGGTGTAGCGCAGTGGGCCGGGCTCCACGACCGCGATGACCAGCAGGCTCCACTTGTCGCCGACGCGGTCGAGGACCGTCCGGATGAAGGCCATGTGCTCGGCGGGGATGGCGGCGCAGGGCCCCACCGCTGCCGCGCCACCTGAACTGCTCGTGACCTCCATGGCTCACATTCCTCTCCGGCACACACATCGATGTGCCTTTTGTATCGACTTCCATACTGGCCCATCATGGCGCTACGCACAAAACGTAGGAATCAAAGCGCAGGCATGGGAGGCGCGTCATGAAGATCGAGATCTGGGCCGAGGTCACCTGCCCGTGGTGCGGACTGGGCAGCCACCGTCTGGACCGGGCCGTAGAACGGTTCGAGCACGGCGACGAGGTGGAGGTCATCCACCACTCGTTCCCACTGAGCGGTTCGTTCCCCGTGGACGAGACCTTCGGCGTCCGTGACGCGCTGCTGCGCCGGCATGGGATGGGCGGCTCCCAGGCGGAGGTGTCCACCCGCCGGATCGAGGCGCTGGCCGAGTCCGAGGGGCTCAGCCCCTACAAGGTGCTGGACAACCTGGTCGGCAACACCGACCTGGCGCACGAGTTCCTCGCCCACGCCTCCGCCGAGGGCAAGAACCGCGAAGCCTGGGACGCGATCTTCCGCGCCTACTTCGGTCAGGCCCGTCCGGTCTTCAGCCTCGACGATCTGCTCGACCTGGGTCGGGAGATCGGTCTGGACCGGGAGGACACTCGCCAGGCGCTCACGGAGCACCGCTACCAGCGGCAGGTCCTCGACGACGTCGCCCGAGCCCGGCGCCTGGGTGCCACCGGCGCACCCTTCATCGTCGTCGACGGCAAGTACGGCATCCCCGGGGCGCAGGACAGTGACGGCCTTCTCAACGTGCTGCGCACGGCCTGGGACGAGTCCCACCCGCTCAACCTGGGCACCGACGGAGACGCTCCGGTCTGCGGACCCGACGGCTGTGCCGTACCGGCCCCCAGCTGACCTCCATCCACCGTCCACCCCCGACACACCCTTGATCATTTTGAAAGGCTGATCCCCTCATGTCCTACCTGCTGCACATCGACGCCTCCTCGGTCGGCGAGGCCTCCGTCTCCCGTCAGGTCGCCCAGTCCTTCCGCGGCGAGTGGAACGGCGCGGTCGTCCACCGTGACCTGGCCGTCTCGCCCGCGCCGCACCTCAGCGCGGCGGGCATCAGCGCCCGCGTCACCGACCCTGCCGAGCACACCCCCGAGCAGGCGAAGGCCATGGCGGTCCAGGACGAGCTGATCGAGGAATTCCTCGGCGCCGACGCATACCTGTTCACCGTGCCGATGTACAACCTCACGATGCCCTCCGTGTTCAAGGCATGGCTGGACCAGATCATGGTCAACGGCCGCACCCTGAGCTTCGACGGACCCCCTCCCACCGCGGGCCGCCCGGCCGTGCTGATCTCCGCGCGCGGCGGCGGCTACGGCCCCGGCGCACCCAAGCACGGCATGGACCACCTGGTGCCGGCACTGGAAACCGTTCTGGGCCACCCGACCAACCTCGGCCTCGGCCTGACGACGGTCACGCCCGAGCTGACCATGGCCCCGCACGTGCCGGCGCTGGCCCCTCTCCTCCCCCTCCACGAGGCGTCGCTGACCGGCGCCCACGCCCAGGCACGCGGCTTGGCCACCGCCATCGGCGGCCAAGCCGCCTGACCGTGGCCTCGACCGTCTCCCACCTACCGCCGGGCCGTCGGCCCGGCGGTAGGTCCCGAAAGGCAATCGATCATCATGTCTGACCTGCTCATCCTCGGCGGCACCGGCCGCACCGGCATCCACGTCCTCAAAGAGGCCGCCGAGCGAGGCCACCGCGTCCGGGCCCTCGTACGCCACCCCGACGCCGTCCAGGCCCCGGCCGGCGTCGAACTGATCCAGGGCACGCCCGCCAACATCGACGACCTCCGCAAGGCCGCCAGCGGCACGAATGCGGTCATCAGCACGCTCAACAACTCCCGGGCCTCCGACAACCCCTGGGCCAAACCCGTCAGCCCGCCCATGTTCATGACCGACGCCACCCGCAACACCCTCACGGTGATGCAGGAGGAGGGCATCCATCGGATCGTCGTGACCTCCACGATGGGTGCCGGAGACGACTGGGCCCGGATCAACCCGGTGTTCAGGGCCCTGATCAAGATCTCCAACCTCAAGGCCGGCTTCGACGACCACCACGGCGTCGACAGGCTCCTGCGCGCCTCCGACGTCGACTGGACCCTCGCCCGAGCCGTCGCCCTCAGCGACAAGCCGATGAGCGGCGCTCTGCACGCCGCCGAGGCCGGCACCGAGAAGCCTGGAGCGCGGATCAACCGCGGCGATCTCGCCCGCTTCCTCCTCAACACGCTGGAGCAGGACACCTGGATCCGCAAGGCCCCCCTCGTCTGGAACGCGCAGGGATGACACGCCGCACGCTCCTCACCCCTGTCCTCCGTAGCGCTGAACCTCCATCCCCTATCCCCCTCCAAGGAGACATGACGTGAAGATCCACGCACTGGGTTACCTCGGATTCGAATCGCCGCGCCACGAAGAGTGGTTAACCTTCGGCCCCGAAATATTCGGCCTGCAGATCGGCGACCGCGACCCGGACGGCACCATCCACCTGCGCATGGACGACCGCCACCGCCGCCTCTCCATCCACCCCGGTGAAGAGGACCGCCTCGCCTACGCCGGCTGGGAGCTGGCGGGCAAGGCCGCTTTCGAGGAGGCTGTCGCCGAACTGAGCCACAAGGGATACGCCCCGCACCTGGGCACCGCCGAGGAATGCAAGCAGCGGGAGGTACTGGGGCTGGCCCGCTTCCAGGACCCGTACGGCTTCACCCACGAGGTCTACTACGGGCCCACCGCCACCGTGGGCTCGTTCCTGCCGGGCAAGCCCATGGCCGGCTCCTTCGTCGGCGGGGTGGACGGAGTCGGGCACGTGGTGTTCGTCGTCCCGGAGATCACGCCCGAGCTTGAGAAGTTCGTCACCGGCCTACTGGGCATGGAGCTGGACATCACCCTGCCCGCGGGCAAGAGCCGCCCTGGCGGGCAGTTCTACCGCTGCAACCCCCGCACCCACTGCCTGGCCTATATTGCCCTGCCCGGCCACAAGGGCGTCCACCACCTGGAGATCGAGAGCACCCACATGGACGATGTCGGGCGCGCCTGGGACCTGGTGCAGGAACGCGAACTGCCCATCACCGTCACCCTCGGACGGCACATGCCCGACACGCTCATCTCCTTCTACTTGCGCACCCCTGGCGGCTTCGACATCGAATTCGGAGCCGGCGGCGAACTACGCGACCCCGACTACATACAGACCACCCCCTCCGCCCCCGAGGCTTGGGGCCACAAGTTCGTCGGCGACGGCTGGCCCACCACCGTCCGCCTCCTCACTCCTGAGCAGCACCCGACCGGCAAGGAGTGATTCCGCCGACAACAACGGCACCACCAACGGCACCAAGGTGATCATCTGGGACTGCAACAACGGCACCAACCAGAAGTGGACCGTGAACTCCGACGGCACCATCACCAACAACCTCTCCGGCCTCTGCCTGGACGCCTCAGGTGCGGCGACCGCCAACGGCACCAAGCTGATCCTGTGGACCTGCAGCGGCCAGAGCAACCAGCAGTGGACCCTCAACTGACACCAGTCCCAGGAGCGCGAAGGAACAACCGGCGAGGGTGCGGCAGCACCCTCGCCGGTCGGCGTACACGTCCCTTGAGCACCGCCCGCCGCAAGGCCGCGGGCAGCGACGCGCTCGACGGGGCCGCTCGTCAGTAGCTCAGCGCCGTGAGCTGACGGCCCGGGCAGTGGCGGCGCCAGGGCGGTGAATCCTGCGTAAAGCCGCCTGTCCTCAGCTGTTCCCGGGAAGGGCGGCTGGAGGACGGGGCTCGGTCATCGGGTGAGGCTGTCAGGGCTGTCGCAGACGCGCAGAACGTTCACTCAGCGGTGCGCGGACGGCTCCGGTTGCGGAGCCTGGCCGTCCGGCGACGGGGCCGGAAGGGGTTCGTCCGGCGGTTCCACGGAGAGGTGGGGCATGGTGCGCTCCAGCCAGGCCGGCAGCCACCAGTTGGCCTTGCCGAACAGGTGCATGGCCGCGGGGACCAGGACGGTGCGCAGGATGAAGGCGTCCAGGGCGACCGCGGCGGCCAGGCCGATGCCGAACTCGGCGATCACGCGCTGGCCGCCGAAGACGAAGGCGACGAAGACGCAGACCATGATGGCGGCGGCCGCGGTGATGACCCGCGCGGTCTCCACCTGGCCGACGCGCACGGACCGGGCGTTGTCCTTGGTGTGCACCCACTCCTCGTGCATCCGGCTGACCAGGAACACCTGGTAGTCCATGGACAGGCCGAACAGGATGGAGATCATGATCACGGGGATGAAGGCGTCCACGGGACCTGATTTGCCGAGCCCGAGGGCCTCCGAACCCCAGCCCCACTGGAACATCGCGATCAGGATGCCGAAGGAGGCTCCGGCGGCCAGCAGGTTCATCACCGCCCCGGTGGCCGGGATGAGCAGACTGCGGAAGGCGAGCATGAGCAGCAGCCCGCCGAGGACGACGATGACCGCGATGAACTCCGGCAGCTTGCTGGTGAGCACGGCCGCGAAGTCGTCGAATATCGCGGTCTGGCCGCCGATGTGGACCCTCAGGGTGGTGCCCTTCTCGGCCGCGGGGATCACCTCGTCGCGCAGGTGGTCGATCAGATCGGAGGTCTGCTTCGCCTGGGGGGAGGTGGTGGGGACGACCTGGACGATGCCCACCGTGGCGCCCTGCCGCATGGGCAGCGCGGCGACGCTCGCGACGCCGTCGACGCTCCCCAGCTGGGTGGACAGTTTCGTCAGGGCGGCCTTGTCCGCGGCCGTGGGGGCCTGGGCGACCAGTCGCAGCGGCCCGTTGAAGCCGGGGCCGAACCCGTCGGCCAGCAGGTCGTACGCCTGGCGGCTGGTGCTGGAGGACGGGTTGTTGCCCGCGTCGGACGATCCCAGGCGCAGGGACAACACCGGGATGCTGAGGGCCGCCATCACCACCAGGGCGACCAGGGACAGTGCCCGGGGGCGCCGCTGCACCAGAGCGGCCCAGCGGGCCCAAGGGCCGGATGCGGTGTTCTCGGCCATGGGCTCGCCCGCGGCCAGCCGTCGCCGGGTGCGTCGGCCGAGCACCCTGGTGCCGAGCAGGCCGAGCATGGCCGGCAGCAGGGTCACGGCGGCCAGCACGGTCATGGCCACGGTCAGCGACGCGGCCACGGCGACGCCGTTGAGGAAGTTGACCCGCAGGACGAACATGCCCAGCAGGGCGATACAGACGGTGCCGCCGGCGAACAGAACGGCACGTCCCGAGGTGTTCACCGCCCTGGTGAGGGATTCGGGGACGTCGAGCCCTGTCAGCAGGCCCTTGCGGTGCCGGGTGACGATGAACAGGGCGTAGTCGATGCCCACGCCGAGGCCGATCAGGGCGGACAGGGTCGGGGCGACGTCACCCATGCTCATGGCATGGCTGAGCAGGCCGGTGGCGAGGACCGCGGTGCCTACTCCGGCGATCGCGGTCAGGATGGGCAACGCCATGGCGAACAGCGAGCCGAAGGCGAAGAACAGCACCACGGCGGCGGCGAGCACGCCGACCAGTTCACTGGTGGCCGGTGGCGCCTGTTCGGTGTTCTGGATCGCCTGGCCGCCCAGTTCCACCCGCAGGCCGTCGGTCCTGGCCGCCTTGGCAGTGTCGATCACGCGGCTGACGTCCGCCTTGTCGAGTTCCTGCGCGGCCTTGGCGAAGGTGATCTGGGCGTAGGCGGTACGGCCGTCCTTGCTGATCTGGGCCGCGCCCAGCTTGCCGTAGGGGCTGGTGACGGCGCTGACCTCGGGCAGCTTGGAGATCTTGTCCAGGGTGCCGGTCATCCGCGTCTTTGTCGCGCTGTCACGGACGGAGCCGGTCTCGACATGCCAGACCACGGTGTCCGTATCGCCCGCCTGGGTGGGGAAGGCCGACTTGAGCAGGTTCAGGGCGCGGGTGGATTCGGTGTTCGGCAGCGAGAAACTGTTGTTGTAGGCACTTCCGGCGCTCTGCGACGCAACGCCGAGTCCGACGAGCATGCCCAGCCAGAGCAGGACGACGACGAGCCGGTGGCGGTAACACCAGCGGGCGAGAGTGGACATGGGAAGGGGCTCCACGTTCAGGGATGGGGCGAGGTCGGGCCCGGTCACCACGCGCGCGAGAAGCGTGATCAGCGGGAGACTTCGGTCGACAGCTCGGCGAGACGCCGGGTCTCCTCGTCACTCAGGGTGATCTTCATCGCGCCGGCGGCCTCCTCGGCGTGGTACGGCTTGGAGGCTCCTGGTGTGGCGACGACGGTGTCGCCGTAGTAGGTGATCAGCCACGCGAGCGCCACCTGGCCGACGGTCGCCCCGTGCGCGTCGGCGATCGCGCGGAGTTCCTCGATCAACGGGGTGGTCCGGTCCAGGCTCTTGTCGGAGATGCCGGTCAACAGGCGGCGCTGGCGAGGAAGTTGGGCGACCAGCGCACGGTCGGCATGGAGTTTCCCGGTCAGCATGCCGCTGCGCAGGGGAACGTACGCGATCAGCGTGACGCCGAGCCGTCGCGCGGTCTCCAGGACCCCGTTGGTCTCGATCTTGCGGTGCAGCAGGCTGATCTGAACCTGGTTGGAGGCCAACGGGATTCCGTGTCTGGCCAGTTCCTGGTGGGCGGTCTCCATCTGCCGGGCGGAGAAGTTGCTGACGCCGACAGAGCGGATCTTTCCCGCTTCGACCAGGTGCGCCATGGCCCGCACCTGGGTTCGGATTGACGACAGGCTGCCGTAGGGGGCGTGGATCTGGTGCAGGTCGACGGGGAAAGGCGCCAGGTTCGCGATGCGTTCACCGATGGTGCGTTCGACACTGCGTGCGGTCCGGCCGAACGGACTCCACTTGGTGGAGACGGTGACGCCGCCGGGTTCCGTCCCCGCGCGGGTCAGCGCGGCGCTCAGACTGCGCTCCGATGCGCCCTTGCCGTACATCTCGGCCGAGTCGAACCAGGTGATGCCGCCGTCCAGGGCCGCCTTGACGATGGCGTCGACCTGGGACTGCGGCAGCGCCGGCCAGAACGTGCCGGCGCCTCCGCCGGAGAACTGCGCGGAGCCAAGACCTATCGGGGAGATGCGGACGCCGGTGCGCCCGAGCTCTCGGGTAGTCATGAGCGGAGCGTACCCCATAACGAGACACATACGTCTCACTATGGGGCGTTAACATAACGGGGTGGTCAAATCAGATGGTGGAGTGCAGCGGACCCGGGCGGCGATCCTCGACGCCGCCGCCCGGGTACTGGGCCGGCGGACGGACGCGGGGATGACAGAGATCGCGGAGGAGGCCGGCGTGGGGCGCGCGACGCTCTACCGGCATTTCCCGACGCGGGAGTCACTGCTGCGAGCCGTGGCGCAGACCGGGATCACCGAGCTCATGGAAGCGTTCGACGCCGCCCACCTCGACGATCTTCCCGCCGACCGGGCCATCGCCCGGATCATCGCCATCTTCCTACGGGAAGGCGCCAAGTACGCGGCGGTGATCAGACAGGCCGACGAGTACTGCGACCCCGCCGACATGGAGCGCACCGTCAAGCCCGTTCGCGGGGCCATCGACCGCGGCATCCGCGATCAGGTGCTGCGCGACGACCTGCGCGGTGACGCCGTGTTCGCGATGTTCTCCGCGATGGTGGAACGCGCGCTCTGGCTGACGGTCGACGGCGCGATGCCCCCCGAGGAAGCCACCGAGGCCGCCGTGGCGATCTTCCTCAACGGTGCACGGAGGCCCGAGCAGCCCGCTCACTGATCACAGCGCCGGTCTGCATGCGCCCCGGAAAGAGACACCCTTCCGTCCCGGAGGAATCCTCGTCGATGCACCGCCGTCCGACCGTGACTCCGATCCGGTCCCAGCCGGCGGCACTCGACCCCCGATCAGCCAGAGCGGCCGGGCGGACAGCCTCCGGTCCGAAGCGGCGGCGAGCGCGGTCGGCGGCGGCTTCGGCGGCGCGAATGCGGGCGTCGTTGGGGTCCAGGGAGAGCTGGCGGTAGACGCTGTCGGCCGGCAGGAGGTCGTCGGCGCGGATCACGAAGGCGCGTACTCTCGCTCGCTGCAGTCCGAGACCGGTCAACAGACTCAGCGAGGCTGTAGCGAGGGCGGGCGAATGGTTGGTGGGTTCCGGCATGGCCCGCGTCCGCGTGGTGGAGCTGCCGTCGGCGTACCGCACGGTGAGAGTGAGCCGTCCCGCGACCTGGCTCTCACCGCGCAGACGCCCGCCGATCTGTTCGGCGAGTCCCAGTACCGCACGGTGGTGCTGAGCCGGGTCGAGGCAGTCCCGCTCCAGCACGAGATCGGCGGTCAGCTGCGCTGCCGGTTCTGCGGGGACGACCGGACGGGGATCGTGGCCGCGGGCGCGTTCGGCCAGCAGCCGTGCCTGGCCTGCGCCGAGGAGCCGTTGCAGGGTTGCCGGGGGCAGGTCGGCGATCTGGCCGATGGTGTGCAGGCCATATCGGTGAAGCGTGTCCGCCATGGCACGCCCGACGCCGGGCAGCGCGGTGACCGGGCGCGGATACAGCCAGTCGGCGACCCGCTCGGCGGGGACCCAGGTGGTCTCGCCGGGCGCGGACGCGTCGGCCGCCATCGTCGCCAGCATCCGGTTGCCCGCGAGCCCGGCGCTGGTGTCGAGACTGTGGAAGAGCTTCAGTCTGATCATCGCCGTCTGGACCAGGTCGTACGGGGACAGGTCGAAGTACCGGAGCGCCGAAGTCAGGTCCAGTTGAACGGCGTTGGGAGGCACTGCCTGGACATGAGGCGTGACGTCAGACATCAGTTCGATTACGTCGCCGTACTGGGCCTCACTCCATACGTCATGCAGGTGGAGGTGGGCGATGTGCCGCTGGCGTGTAGTCATCCCGCGCTCCCGGGACTGCGGTGGCCGAACTTCTTCAGGTCGGCCGAGCGGGTGCCTGCGGGCTGGAGGTCGGCGTAGGGGTGCAGACGGGCGCCGGTGGTGCCGTTGGCCAGGGTGCGCTGCGGCTGGGCGGGGGTCGGGCGCGGGCGGCCGACACCGAGGAGGGCGAGGGCGGCCTCGGGCCCGTTGTCGCGGCGGGCGGCGGCGATCTCGTCCAGGTCCCAGGCCATGGCGCCGACGACGGTACGACGGGTACCACGCACCTGGACGGTGCCGCGCACCAGCAGCAGCCCACTGTGGAAGACGGTGTGCGCGCAGGCCGGATGGGAGTCCTCGAAGAAGGCCAGATCCACCAGGCCGGAGCCGTCCTCCAGGGTGACGAAGATGATGCGTCGGCCGCTCGCGATCGGCGGGGTCTGGGTGGAGGCCCGTACACCTGCGACGAGGACCTGCTGACCGGCGCGCATGCCGGCCAGGTGCGCCGCGTCGGTCGCGCCGATCTCGCGCAGCAGCCGGTGGTGGTGCTCCATCAGGTGCCTGGAGACGTCGATACCGAGCGTGCTCAACTCGGCACTCAGGGCCTCGCGTCCGGTCATCTCCGGCAGGCCGCTCGGCTCCGCGCCGCCAACTGTGCCTGCTTCGATGGACAGTTGACCCTCGTGCGCGGAACGGATGCGGGACTGCCGGTGCAACTCCGCTAGCTGAAGCAGGAGATCACGCCGGGTGAGACGGCCGTCATGGAGGCAGTCCAGAGCGCCGATCTCGGCGAGGCGTTCCGCGACCGGCCTGCTGGGACGACCCCGCTGCCAGAAGTCCGACAGCGATCCGTACGGTTGGCCCTCCTCGATCCGGGCGCACTCCTCCTCGCTGATCCCGTGCACCCCGGAGAGCGCGAGGCGTACACCCCACTGGTCCCCGTCGGCCTTCTCCACGGTGTGCTTCACCTGGGAGCGGTTGACGTCGACGGGCAGCACCTGCACGCCGCCCCGGCGGGCGTCGGCGACCAGGACGCGCTTGGGCCACATGCCGGGGTCGTGTTCGAGCAGGCCGGCCAGCAGGAACGCCGGGTAGTGCGCCTTGAGCCAAGCGCTCTGCAGCGCCGGTACGGCGAAGGCGACCGCGTGGGCGCGGCAGAAGCCGTAGGCGCCGAAGGCCTCGATGGTCTTCCAGACCTCGTCCCGCACGGCCGCGCTGTAGCCGCGCGCGCCCGTCCGTTCGTGGAACCACTCCTTGATCCTGGGCAGTTGGTCCTTGTCGCCGAGGGCCCGTCGGGTGATCTCTCCGAAGGCCCGGTCGCAGCCGGTCATCACCCGCAGGGTCTCGATGATCTGCTCGTGCCAGATGGTCACGCCGTAGGTGTCGGCGAGCACCGGCTCCAGATCCGGGTGCGCGTACGACGGTGTGCCGCCGTGGCGGGCGGCGATGTACCGCTCAGGCATGCCCCCGGCGACCGGCCCGGGGCGGAAGAGGCTGATGTCGGCGATGACGTCCTGCACATCGCGCGGCTGCAGCCGGGACAGCAGGTCCTGCTGGCCGGGCGACTCCAGCTGGAACAGGCCCAGGGTCTGGCTGTCCTGGATGAGCTTGAACGCGAAGGTGTCGTCGAGCGGCACCTGTTGGGGGTCGTCGAGGGTGATGTGCCTGCCGGTGGTGCGTTCGATCTCGGCGACGGCGTGGGCCATCGCGGACTGCATCCGCACGCCCAGGACGTCGAGTTTGATGTTGCCCAGCGCTTCGATCTCCTCCTTCGCGGCCATGGCCATGGGGTAGTCGCCCTGCGGGGTGGGCTGCACCGGCAGCCGGTCCAGAAGAGTCGCGTCGCTGATGACCACGCCGCAGGGGTGCATGGCCATGCCGTGGACCAGGGAGTCGAGGCCTTCGGCGAGCTCCCACAGCGGCCCGTACCGGTGCGCCTCGGCGGCCAGTTGGCGTAGCTCGGGCAGTTCGGCGAGGGCGCCGGTGATGTCGGCGGCTCTCAGGTGCGGGAAGCTCTTGGCGATCCGGTCGACGTCCGCGGGCGCGACGCCGAGGGCGAGGCCGGTGTCGCGCAGGGCACGGCGGGCGCGGTAGGTCTCGGGCATCGCGGTGACCGCCACCCGTTCCTTGCCGAACCGTTCGAAGATCGCGTCGTAGCACTCCAGCCGCCGGGCGGATTCCACGTCGATGTCGATGTCCGGCAGCGAGGCCCGGCGCACGCTGAGGAAGCGTTCGAACAGCAGGCGGTGGTCGAGCGGGTTGGCGGTGGCGATGTCCAGCGCGTGGCAGACCATCGAGCCGGCGCCCGAGCCGCGGGCGGCGACCCGGATGCCCCTGGCCCGGATGTCGGCGACGACCTGGCCGACGGCGAGGAAGTACGAGTCGTAGTCCAGCGCGGAAATCACCTTGAGCTCTTCGTCCAGCCGGTCGAGCGCCGCTCGGTCGCGGTCGAGGCCACGTCGAGCCATGCCCGCCTCGCACTGTCGGCGCAGCAGCTGTGCGGCTCCGCCCGCTCCGGGTTCGGCACCGAAGAGCGACGGTTCCGGAAAGTGCCGGGCACCGAGCCCGAGGTCCGACACCGGGTCGACGATGCACGCGGCCGCCGTGTCCGCGGTGTCCGCGATCAGGCGGCGGGCCCTCCAGACGTCCGCTCCAGCGCACTCGGCGACCATCCGCGCGACGGTCTCCATTCCTCGCTCGTCCTTGAGCCAGCGCTGTCCGTTGTCCAGATGGCGCCGGTCGATGGGCCGCAGCAGCCGTGCGGCGTCCAGGACGTCCGCGAGGCGGTGCTGGTCGGGGTCGGCGTAGCGGACGGCGTTGGAGAGTACGGCGGTGATGCGGGCGCGATCGGCCAGGGCGAGGGTGCGGGCGGCCAGGCGCAGGGATCCCGGACCCGTGCCGAAACGTTTCTGCGCAACGACTTCCAAGCGGATCCCCCTTCCGAAGATCTCCTGCCAGGGCGCCAGCAGCTTCATCGCGACGTCCTCGCGGCCCACCGACAGTGCCCGCACCGGTTCCGAGAGCGGCCCGAGCAGCACGGTCAGGCCGGGACCGCCGTACTCGCGCAGCGCTTCCCACGGCACTACCGGCGGCACACCGGACACGGCACCAGCATGGGCGGCCGACGTGATGCGACACAGCCGCGCCCATCCCGCCCGGTTCTGCGCGAGCAGCGCGAACCGCACGGGCGGCTCGACCACGTGTGCGCCACCGCGCACCGGGGTACGGCGCCGCTGGGCGGGGGGCGGAGACGCCAGGGCCTCCACCGCCAGGTCGACCCCGAAGATCGGCCGGACCCCGTCCTTCGCGCAGGCCTGTGCGAACCGCACGGCCCCGGTGACCGTGTCCCGGTCGGTGAGCGCGAGCGTCGTCATGCCTCGCTCGGCCGCCCGCAGGACAAGCTGCTCGGGATGGGATGCGCCGTAGCGGGCGGAGTAACCGGACGCGACGTGCACGTGGGCGAAGCCCGCCATGCCGCACCTCCATCACTCCACCCCTTTTCAGTCATAAGCCCGATATGTTCATCGTACTCCCGTTCGATTACTCTAACCCCATCAGCCCCGGTCAGCGACTAGATTCGAACATGTCAGCGATTCTTTGGCGAGGTGAGAGCGAACCACGCTCCAAGAGGCGAGGGACACCGCCAACCGGCCGAGCACGGGGATCAGAGCCTCGGGAACGAGCCCACACTCACGCGCCGGAGGGCGCCAAACAGCCCGCTGTCGAGGATCCGGGCGGTCATCCCGCCGTTCTCCGACTCCGGGTGGCTGGTGTTCTACGGAGGCATCGCGCCTGCAGTCGGGCCGCAGCTCCGGTGTGGCTCGGCAGGGCTGCGGCCGAGTAGCTGTAAACGCCCCGCAGCGCTACTCCTGCCCGGTTTCCTTCTCCGACGGGCCGGTGCCGCTCCCCGACGGGCCGGTGCCGCTCTCCGACGGGCCGGTGCCGCTCCCCGACGGGCCGGGCTCCTTCTCCGGCACGGGCGCCGGCGTCGCGGGCAGTTGCTGCTGTGCTCTCTCCAGGAACCTCAGCAGCTCCACCGGGAACGGCAGCACCAGCGTGGAGTTCTTCTCGGCGGCGACCGCCACCACCGTCTGCAGCAGTCGCAGCTGGAGCGCGGCAGGCTGCTCGGACATCTCGCGGGCCGCCTCCGCGAGCTTCTTGGAGGCCTGGAGTTCGGCGTCGGCGTTGATGACCCTGGCCCGCCGCTCCCGGTCGGCCTCGGCCTGGCGGGCCATGGACCGCTTCATCGTCTCGGGCAGGGAGACGTCCTTGATCTCGACCCGGTCGATGGTGACGCCCCACTCCACGGCCGGGCTGTCGATCATCAACTCCAGCCCCTGGTTGAGCTTTTCGCGGTCGGAGAGCAGATCGTCCAGCTCGCTCTTGCCGATGATGGACCTCAGCGAGGTCTGCGCCATCTGCGAAACGGCGAACCGGTAGTCCTCCACCCGGACCACCGCCTCCGCCGGCGAGGTCACCTTGAAGTACACGACGGCGTCGACCCGGACCGTCACGTTGTCCCGGGTGATGCCCTCCTGACCCGGCACCGGCATGGTGACGATCTGCATGTTGACCTTCCTGAGCCGGTCGACGCCCGGCACGATCAGGGTCAGCCCGGGTCCGCGCACCTGGGGCCGGAGTTTCCCGAGCCGGAAGACCACACCCCGCTCGTACTGCTTGACGACCCGCGCCGCCGCCATCACGTACACCGCTCCGGCGGACACGAGCCCGGCTCCCGCCGCCACCAGCTCCTCGACCATGCCGGCCCCCAGGGGTCCGAAGCACTTCCCGTCCTACGACGGTAACCCCGCCCCCGCCCAAGAGGGAGCCCCCGCACGGCGGTTCACGTGCGGGGGCTCAACGGCCTGTCGGGCCGGTCCTGCCGGGCGAACTAGAAGACGCTGACGCCGTACGCGCTCAGTGCCTCCGCCACCGGCTGGAAGAAGGTCGTGCCGCCGGAGGTGCAGTTGCCGCTGCCGCCGGAGGTCAGACCGTAGGCGATACCGCTGGAGGAGTACAGCGGACCGCCGGAGTCGCCGCCCTCGGCGCAGACGTTGGTCTGGATCATGCCGTACACGACGTCGCCGCTGCCGTAGTTGACGGTGGCGTTCAGCGCGGTGACCCGGCCGCTGTGGATGCCGGTGGTCGAGCCGTCACGGTAGACCGTGGTGCCGACGCTGGGCGTGCCCGAGCTGGTGATGTCCGTGTTGCCCGCGGTGCCGGACTTGGTGACCGAGCTGTTGGTGTAGCGGACCAGCGCGTAGTCGTTGGTCGGGAAGCTGTAGCTGACGTTCGTGCCCAGCGTGGTCGTCTGCCCGGAGTTGGAGTACCAGGTCGACGCGACCTCGCCGCAGTGACCGGCGGTCAGGAAGTAGTAGGTGCTGCCGCTGACCACGTTGAAGCCGAGCGAGCAGCGGTAGCCGCCGCCGTAGATGGCGTCGCCGCCCGCGATGAGCTTGTTGAACTTGCCGGGGGTGTGCTTGATCGTGAGGGCGCCGGCGTTGCTGCCCGCGGCCTCCTTGATCTGCGCGATCTCGGCGTCGGACACGGTGCTGTCGACGGTGACGAGAAGGCGGTTGGTCTTGCTGTCGACGGCCCAGGCGGTGCCCGGGACGTCGGCCTGGAGCACGGAGTTGCCCGCGCTCTTCAGCTGGGCGGAGCTGAAGGTGGCGGTGTCCGCCGCACTCGCGTTGGGGATCGCGACGGCGGCCGCGGCCACGAGTCCGGTGGTGACGGCGATCAGCCGGCTCCGTCTCGAGATACCGCGGGTGGTGGGGGTGGTGCGCTTGATCCTCACGTTTCGTTCCCTCCCAGGGGAAGTCGGGGGCCCGTCGTGTGGGGTCGGGGCCCGTGAGGCGCAGCCAGGACCGACGTTCGCCCGGATTCCGGACACGCCGTGACCCTGACAAGCGCTGAGGGGGAGTATTCGGCCGAACGGCCGGTCGGCGCAAGGGCGCCTTTCGGCCGTCAGACCTTGAACGAACTGCGTGAGTTGAGCCCTCTTGAAGGCCTCTTGCCCCAGCTCAGACCAGGTTGCGCTCCCTTGCCTCGATCTCCACGCCGAGAGTGTTCCCCGGCGGCGGGAAGGGGCAGATGAAAGCATCGGCGAATGCACACGGAGGCAGTACGGCACGGTTGAAGTCCACCGTGGTGCGCCCCTGCTCGTCGGGGGCACCCGAATGCAGGAACCGGAACCGGTAACTGCTCACTCCACTGGTGGAGTCGGCGAACACCCGCCCACAGCGAGCCGTCGCCCTGCGCAGCCGCCCGGAACGTGTGGTCCCGCCCGTCGAGAGCGAACGTTACTCGCCGTACGGCGTGAACGGCCCCGGCACCGACCAGCGCGCGTCGTACGGGGTGGCCTCGACGCTCCGGGACAGGCGCCGGGCCTCAGCCCGGGGTCGAAGTCGTGTACTCCCCAGACCCCTCGCGCACCAGCACGACCAGTCGCCGCTGCCCGTGTGCGACACGGGCCGTGTCCACCGCCCCCGGGGTCTGCGCCGAGCCGTACCGTTCCGCCGAACGGCCGTCCGTCCAGGGTCAGCCCGTCGGCCTCGGCCGCCGTCAGCACCACCCCGTCCTCCTCGGCCACCCAGACCCCGGGGATGTCCGGAAGTCGACCGTCCGGAAAGTCCTCCAAGGGGCGCGGGGCTGTGTCATTTTGCGGCTCCGCCGCGCGGGCGCGAACAACCACGCACAACTCGCACCCGCCGTACAACCGCACCCGTACGGCGATTCAGCGCACCCCCACCACCCGCGCCCGGGAACGGGCCCGCACCCCGATCACCCGATCCATCAGCACCCCCAGAACGTCCCGCACGGACCCCCGCTCCCGAGCATCGCAATCCAGCACGGGAACATCGGGGTCCAGCCCCAGCACCCCCCGCACCTCGTCGAGTGCACACGGCTCCGCCCCGTCGAACCGATTCACCGCCAGCACGAACGGCGCCTCCTGAGCCTCGAAGTAGTCGACGGCCGGAAAGCACTCCTCGATCCGCCGTGTGTCCGCGAGGACGACCGTCCCCAGCGCGCCTTCCACGAGGTCGTCCCAGAGGAACGAGAACCGGCTCTGCCCGGGTGTCCCGAACAGATACAGCGCGATGGCCGGATCGAGGGTGATCCGCCCGAAGTCGAGCGCGACGGTGGTCCTGGTCTTGGTCTCCACTCCGGCCAAGGAGTCGACTCCCACCGACACCTGGGTGATCGCCGCCTCGGTGTCGAGGGGCTCGATCTCGGAGACGGCTTTGATGAAGGTCGTCTTGCCGACCCCGAGCCCCCCGCTCACCACGATCTTCACGGCAAGCGGCACGGTTTTCTCTGAGCGCCCGGGCATGATCCCTGATCCTTTCGAGCTTCCGTGTCTCGACAGGAGATACGTCCCGAAGGCGCCCGGCACTCACCATGCCCCCTCATGGAGCCCCGGGTGCACGGTGGGTGACTGTACGTCAGCAGGAACAGTCGCAGCCGCAGCAGTCGCATCCGTCGCAGCAGCCGCAGTCGGAACAACCGCAGTCGCAGCTCCCGCAGTCACAGTTGCCGCAGCATCCCTCGCGCTTCTTCCGTGACCACGGCCCCTCGAACTCGCCGGCGCAGCACACCTGGCAGGTGCAGAACAGCCCGAGCGCGACGGCACACCCGGCGAGCAGCCCCCGCGGCTGCTTGGGCGGCGCGGGCATCTGCGGCGGGGGCCCGAAGGCGGCGCGCCCCTCATGCCCCTGCCCCTGCCCCTGCCCCTGCCCGTGACCATGCCCGCACGAGGACGTCCCGAACGCCCGGTCCACCGACCGCTCCAGCTCGTGCGCGAGCAGCAGATGCGCCAGCCGCCCCTCCTCGAACTCGACGTCCTTCAGCGCGAGCCGTATCCCGTGCAGGGCGTCGTCGGCGAGCCGCCGAGCCTCGGTGAGCGGGGTCCCGGTGGCCGTGAGCGGGTTCCAGGCGCCGGCCTCCGCGTCGGCGGCCCGGTCCTCGACGGCGTCCAGCAGATGGGCCAGCCGCCCGAACAGCCGCCCGGCCTCGGCGAGCGGGACGGCGTTGCCCGGCCGGCCCGCCAGGACGGCGGTGTGCGCGAAGGCGGCGGCCGTGGCGGTCTCGGTCGGCTCGGTGACGGTCAACAGCGAGGTACCGGGCCCGGCCAGCGCCTCCAGCCCGACCTGCCGGTCCACGGCGTCCACCAGGACCGCCGTGTCGAAGCCGACGGCGGCCCCGCCGCGCTCCCCCGCACTCCCCCAGCTCCGGGCGACCCTGCGGGCGGCGACGGCGACCGGACGCCGCGCCAGCAGCCCGTCCCCGTCGGCGACATGGTCGCGTACCTTGGCCGAGGCCAGCACCAACGAGACGGCCGCCGCGAGCCGCGCCCCCTCCCCCTGGGCGACGGAGGCGGTGCGCATCCCGCGCAACGGGCACGGGCCCGCCGTACGGCGTCGGCCGGGCGCCGTCCCGGTCTGAGCCTCCGTCAGAACCGAGATGAGCAGGCCGTCGTAGTTGGTGACGACCCGTGCGAACTGCCCGTGATCGCCGCGCAGCGCGAGGCACAGTCCGCACAGGTGCGCCATCCACTGGGTCTTGAGCCGCTCGCCGAGCCGGTGACGGCATGGTCTGACGATTCCGAACATGACAACCCCCGTAGTCCTCGGTCCGTGTGTTCCCTGCCCTCGAGGCCTGGCCTTTAAGACATTGAGCGGCCGCATGCTATCGGCCGATAATCGACGTTGAACGCCAGGCCCTGTTCACCCGTACGCACCGTGTATCACCCGTACGGCACGAACAGTCATATTTCACTCTCAGTCAGCAGCCGTACACAGCAGGACCCTTGGGGGGCGCGGGCTCTCGACGGATTCGCTGTGCACCAGTACCGTCACAAACCCCCCGCGCGGCGTCTATCCACTTGGCGCGACATCCGCATCATGGACGACCATGGGAATGCGGAAAGGAAGAAAGACCGCTGTGAGAGGAGGCGTCCATGGGATCGGTGCGCAAGGCGAGTGCTTGGCTTGGCCTCGTCGACGACAACGATGACGAGCGTTACTACGACGACGACTACTCCGAGGGGACCGACTCGCAAGACGCCTGGGTCACCGACCCGCGCGTCAAGGTCGCCTCGGACACGGCCGAGGAGAAGGGCCGCCGGATCGGCACCGTCACCCCGGACAGCTTCCGGGACGCGCGGCTGATCGGTGAGCTGTTCCGCGAGGGCGTGCCGGTCATCATGAACCTCACGGCCATGGAGGCCGCCGACGCCAAGCGCGTCGTCGACTTCGCCGCCGGTCTGATCTTCGGGCTGCGCGGTTCGATCGAGCGGGTCTCGACCCGGGTGTTCCTGCTGACCCCGTCCAACACGGAGATCGTGAACGGCGACCCGGCCGGGCACCGCACGGACGGCTTCTTCAACCAGAGCTGAGGCAGGGCCGCTCGCCGGCCCTGCCTCGCCCCCCGGGGGCCGGGTCAGCGGAAGGCGTCGAGTCCGGTGAGCGCCTTGCCCAGCACGAGCTGGTGCATCTCGACGGTGCCCTCGTAGGTGAGCACCGACTCCAGGTTCGTCGCGTGCCGCATGACGGGATACTCCAGCGAGATCCCGTTGGCCCCGAGGACCGTCCGCGCCGTACGGCAGATCTCGATGGCCTCCCGTACGTTGTTGAGCTTGCCGAAGCTGACCTGCTCGGGACGCAGGCGGCCGGCGTCCATGCGCCGCCCCAGATGATGGGCGAGCAGAATCCCCTTGTGCAGCTCGACCGCCATGTCGGCGAGCTTGGCCTGGGTCAGCTGGAACCCTCCGATGGGCCGCCCGAACTGCTCACGGGTGCGCGCGTAGTCGACGGCGGCCTCGAAACAGGTGCGGGCCGCGCCCATCGCGCCCCACACGATCCCGTACCGCGCGTGG
This sequence comes from Streptomyces sp. T028, assembly GCF_048159505.1. NCBI lineage: Bacteria > Bacillati > Actinomycetota > Actinomycetes > Kitasatosporales > Streptomycetaceae > Streptomyces > Streptomyces sp. T028. The sequence goes on along the minus strand of NZ_JBLRVZ010000022.1, from coordinate 66,363 downwards.
GACAGACAGCTCAGCGGCCCCCGCAGTCCGACGGCCTCCGGCAGCACGGCGTCCTCGGGCAGTCGCACCTCGTCCAGCACCAGCTCACTGGTCACGCTGGCGCGCAGCGACCACTTGTGCTTGATCTCCGGCGCGGAGAACCCGGGGCTGTCGGTGGGCACGACGAATCCGCGGATGCCCGCGTCGGTCTGCGCCCAGACGACGGCGACCCCGGCCACGGATCCGTTGGTGATCCACATCTTCCGCCCGCTGAGCACCCAGTCCGAGCCGTCGCGCTTGGCGTACGTCCGCATACCGGCCGGGTCGGAGCCGTGGTCGGGCTCGGTGAGCCCGAAGCAGCCGATGATCTCGCCGGACGCCATCCGGGGCAGCCACGCCTGCTTCTGCTCCTCGGAGCCGAACCGGTGGATCGCGTACATGGCGAGGGAGCCCTGCACGGACACGAGGGACCGGATCCCCGAGTCGGCGGCCTCCAGCTCCAGACAGGCGAGCCCGTACTGCACGGCGCTCGCCCCGGCGCACCCGTACCCGCTGAGCGACATCCCGAGCGCACCGATCGCCCCGAGCTCCCGGGCGAGCTCGCGGATCACCGGCAGCTCCCCCCGCTCGTACCACTCGGCGACGAACGGCTCCACCCGCTCCGCCGCCCAGCTCCGCACGGTGTCACGGATCGCCAGATCCTCCGGCTCGAGCAGATCGTCGATCCCGAGCGGATCGGCGGGATCGAACGGTGGCAACTTCGAGGACACGGACATACGGGATCCTCCGGACCGAGCCGAAAACTAACAGCGCTAGTTAAGATGTCGCTCCGAAGGTACCACCCAAGGCACCGGGGAGAGCCGCCAACGGCGAGCGCACCCCACAGGAAAGGTCAACCCCTCAACGAACAGCCACGGGCGGTGCGTGGGTGGGAGAAGACCCCACGTCACGCGGAGCGGGCAGCGCCACCGCGGCCGACTCGCACTGCATCACCCGGGGCAACCTCAGCGCCATCACCGCCCCCAGCAGCAGCAACCCGGCGCTGACCAGCAGCGTGACATGCAGCCCGTGCACGAAGCAGTCCTTCGCGACCCGCCGCAGCGTCACCCCGGCCGGCCCGCCGAGCTGCCCGGCCACCTCGTAGGCCTCGCCCAGCGAATGCCCCGCCGCAGCCGACGCGGACGCCGGCACCCCGGGTACGGAGGACACCCCGGGCGCGTACGCCGCGTTCATCACGCTGCCGAGCAGGGCGATCCCGATCCCCGCCCCCAGCTGGTAGGAGGTCTCGCCGATCGCCGCCGCGCCGCCCGCCCGCTCGGCCGGAGCCTCGCTCAGCATCGACTCGTACGCCGCGAACAGCGTCGTCTCCAGCCCGAACCCGAGCAGTACGAACCCGGACAGCAGCAGCCCCGCGTTGTCCGCCGCGCCCATCGCGGTCAGCATCAGCACGGCCAGCGCCGTCAGCAGGAACCCCCCGCACACCATCCGCCGCGGTCCGAACCCGCTCAGCAGCCGCGCCCCGGCCAGCCCCGCCGCCATCGCGGCGAAGGTCAGCGGCAGGAGTCGTAGACCCGTTTCCAGAGGGGAGAGGCCGAGCACCAGCTGCAGATACTGCGCGGCGATCAGCTCCAGACCCACCAGCGCCAGCATGGCCAGCACAATGCATCCGACGGACGTGCTGAACGCCGGCCGCGCGAACATCCCGAGGTCCACCAGCGGATGCGCACGCCGCCGCTGACGTCGTACGAAGAGGAAGAGCAGCGCCACGCCGACCAGCAGCGGCACCACGGTGAACACGCCGAACTCCGCGCCGCCCAGCCGCTTGACGGCGAGGACGAGAGCGAACAGCCCGGCCGCCGCCATCAGCGCGCCGACCACGTCCCAGGGTCCCTCGCCCGTGCCCCGGGACTCCGGCAGCAGCAGCCGGCCCACCGGAAGGCTGACCAGCATCAGGGGGATGTTGACGAGGAAGACCGAGCCCCACCAGAAGTGTTCGAGCAGGAAGCCGCCGAGCAGCGGTCCGACGGCCGCGCCGACCGCCGCCACCGCGCTCCAGATGCCGATGGCGAGCGCCCTCTCCCGGCGGTCGGGGAAGACCTGCCGCAGGATCGACAGCGTGGCCGGCATGATCATCGCACCGCCGACGCCGAGCAGCGCCCGCGCCAGGATCAGCACCTCGGCGCTCCCGGCGAAGGCCGCCAGCGCGGAGGCGACGCCGAACAGGGCGTACCCGAGCAGCAGGACCCGCCGGCGGCCCACCCTGTCGCCGAGCGTGCCGAAGAGGATCAGCAACGAGGCGCAGACCAGTGGATAGGTGTCGACGATCCAGAGCAGCTCGATCGCGCCGGGCCTGAGGTCCTCGGTGACCGCCGGCACCGCGACGTGCAGCACGGTCGCGTCGACCGCGACCAGGAGCAGGCTGACGCACAGCACCACGAGCACGACCCAGCGGTTGGCACCGGCCCCGGCCGCCCGACGGCGCAGCCCGACGGCGGCCGTGGTCGTCCCGGACATGTACGTACCTCCCAGGTGTTCCCCTCGGTCCGGCGGGCTCGCGGGGTGGGGACTCCCCGCGACTCGGCCGGAGAGGAGCGGTGGTCTCCGGCCCGCGCAAACGAACACGAGTGAATCGCAGCGTACGCGAGTTCGCGCCAGGGCCACGTGGCGGAACTCTCACACTTCACAGCGAACCCATGTGGCGTACGCCACTTCCCGGGCGACTGTTTTCCCGGCCGCCGCGGCGCCCGGTCGATAATCGGGCCCGTGACCGATCTTGAAACGCGTGTGGCGCCTCCCGGCTCCGCGGCCCTGCGCCGGGCGGCCCCCGCCCTGCTGGGCTACGCGGCCGTACGGGGCCTGGGCCTGCTCGTCCTGGCCCTGTGGAGCGCCGCCCGCGGCAAGAGCGCGCACACCCTGCTGACGGCCCGCTGGGACGCCCTCTGGTACACGAGGGTGGCCGAGCTCGGGTACGGCTACGAGGTCCGGCTGCCGAACGGCGACATCCACTCGAACCTCGCGTTCTTCCCGTTGCTGCCGTGGCTGGAAAGGCTCCTGCACGCTGTGAGCCCGCTGTCCTACGCGGACGCCGGTCTCACGGTCTCGCTGCTCTCCTCGCTCGCCGCGGCCTGGGGGATCTTCGCGGTCGCCGATCACGTGTACGGCCGTCGGGCCGGGGTGTGCGCGGTGCTCGTGTGGGCGCTGCTGCCGGTCGGGATCGTGCAGTCGATGGCTTACAGCGAGTCGCTGTTCACCGCGTCGGCCGCCTGGTCGCTGTACGCGGTGCTGACCGGACGGTGGGTGACCGCGGGTGTGCTCGCGTCGTTGTCCGGGCTGACCCGACCGGTGGGGCTCGCGGTGGTCGCGGCGGTCTGGGCGGCCGGTCTGGCGTCCTTCCTACGGGAGCGGGGCGGGCCCTCGGGGTTCTCGTTCGGGCGGAGCCGCAGCACGGCGCCCGAGCCCGGCGCGCACTCCTCGGAACACGCCCCCGACGTGTCCGCCGACGGCCCTCTCCGGCGCGAACCGGCACCGGAGGGCGCTCATCCCGCCCTACGCGCCCTCGGCATGCTCCTCGCGCCGCTGGGCACCGCCGGATACGTCCTGTGGGTCGGCCACCACACCGGCGGGGGCCCGCTCGGCTATCTCGACGTCCAGGCGGGCTGGCGCAACGGCTTCGACGGCGGCTACGCCTTCGCCCGTTTCATCGCCGACAAGTTCACGTCGTTCCCGTCCGCCCTGGCCGGCCTCGGCCTGATCGCCGGCGTCGCCCTGCTGATCCTGCTGTACGTCGTCTGCGTACGGCAGCGCCAACCGCTTGTGCTGCTGGTCTACGGCGGTGTGGTCCTCGCGCTCGCGCTGTGCGCGTCGAGCTACTTCGGCTCGAAACCACGCCTGCTGCTGCCCGCCTTCCCGCTGCTGTTCCCGCTCGCCCTGGCCCTGGCCCGGCCGCGCACGGCGAGGGCGGCGCTGGTCGTGGGCGGTGTCGCGCTGGCGTCGGCCGTGTACGGGGCGTGGTGGCTGAACGGCTCCGGTCCTCCGTGAGTTCCCGGTGAACTCATTCATAAGTTCCTTAAAACTGTCTCCCGCAATGATCAATGGAATTGAAGGGACCCGTGTTCGAGGATTAGCGAATCCGCAGGAATTAAGCCCTTCCTGAGAGCAATCCCACATCACATGGTCATCACAAACCAGCGGATTCGGTCGGGTGCCGAGCTCACTCGCTGTAACGTCGTTTAGGTGCGTACCGAACGACACCTCACCCGTCTGGACCGGGTGTTCGCCAGGCTCGACCGTGAGCCGGAACGACCGGCCCACATCGATGTGCCGAGGATGAGCAGGCACAGGATCGCGCTGTTCGCGGCGACCCTGGCCTTCTATCTGGCGATCGTGTGGCTCGTGGTGGTCACCTCGTGGCTGGTCCGCCTCGACTGGCAGGTCATGTTCTTCCGGCCGTACCAGCAGTGGCCCGAGATCCACGCGTTCCTGGACTACTACGTCGTCCTCGGCCAGCGCGGCCCGACCGCCGTGATGGTGGCCGCCTGGCTCGGCTGGAGATCCTGGCGGCAGCACACCCTGCGCCCGCTGCTGACCCTCGGCGCCTCCCTGCTGCTGCTGAACATCACCGTCGGCGCCGCCAAGCTCGGCATGGGCCGGCTCGGACCGCACTACGCGACCACGATCGGCTCCAACGAGATGGGTCTGGGCGGCGATATATTCCCCAGCGGTCACACCGCCAACGCGGTCGTGACCTGGGGAATCCTGGCCTATCTGGCCTCGACTCCGAGAGCCCGCCGCTGGCTGTCCGCCGTCTCAGCCGTGGTCTCGCTGGGCGTCGGCCTGACCACCGTCTACCTCGGTACGCACTGGCTGAGCGATGTCGTGCTGGGCTGGGCCGCGGGGCTGCTGATCCTGCTCGCCCTGCCCTGGTGCGAGCCGCTGATCGCCCGTGCCGAGGTCTGGATCCTCGACCTGCGCGACGGCTGGCGCGAGCGCCGCTCCGGCACCGTCCCGGCGCCGGCCGCCCCCATCTCCGTACCCGTGCCGTTCAAGCCGCGGCCCGCGGTCCAGGACGAGGCCGCCGCGGCCCGCGAGACGGTCGCCGCCGCCCGTTCGCCCCGGGCGCCGGTCTATCTGGCCCCGGGCCCGCACACGGCCCGCTCGGAGCGCACCCCGGTCACTCCCGTCGGCAGCCGAAGACCCCCGCACACCGAGCGTCTGCCGCGCGGCGCGACCGCCTCGGCGGCCCGCCCGCTGACCGGCGGCTGACGAGCGGCCGACCCCCTGAGCAGCGGGACCACCGGTACGCACAACCGGTCCCGCGACCGAAGGCCCCGGTTCCCCTCCTGACGGGAACCGGGGCCTTCGCCGTGTCCTGATCAGCCCTTCCAGGCGCGCGCCACGCGGCCGTCGCGCACCTCGAAGTTCAGCCGTCCGAAGCGGTACTCCATGGTGATGATCGTCCCGGGCGCCAGCGAGCGGACGGTCGACCACCCCCGCTCCCGGGCGAGCCGCTCGGCGCGCCCGGCGTCGAGGCCGACGTATCCGTCCGGATTGTCCTGGGGCTCATTCGCTGCCATACCGCCCACGCTAGGCCGCACAGGGCCGCGGGGAAAGCCCTGAAACGGGGATGTGGATCGCTCCGGTCACGCTTTTGTCACAGAATCACGACATGCGTTTCGGCCGCACCGACATCAACTGCCACGCAGTGGGCCGTCACACATACGAGCGGTTCCCGGCCCCTTCCGTACTCATTCGAACGTAATTCCCGCGTGTCGCCCCGGCTCCTCGATAAACCCGGTGGAAAGTTCCCGGAGAATCCTCCCCGAGCTCCTTTTCCCGGCGATTCCGCACGGGTTCGCGGGAGCCGGCACGTCGGCTGACACGTCACCTGACACCTCGGCCGACACCGCATGGAAAATGCACCACTCCGCCACACAACCTCCGCAGGGGCGAGCGATGGGGACGCAGACCGTACCGGCGACGGCAGGACCCGCGCGGAGCAGGCGCAGGGGCCGCGTGGTCGTCGACTGGCTCACCACCACCGACCACAAGAAGATCGGTCACCTGTATCTGATCACGTCGTTCGTGTTCTTCCTGATCGGCGGGTTCATGGCCCTGCTGATGCGGGCCGAACTCGCCCGTCCGGGACTGCAGATCGTGAACAACGGCCAGTACAACCAGCTGTTCACGATGCACGGCACGATCATGCTGCTGCTCTTCGCGACCCCGTCCTTCGCGGGCTTCGCCAACGAGCTGATGCCGCTGCAGATCGGCTCCCCGGACGTGGCCTTCCCCCGGCTGAACATGTTCTCGTACTGGCTGTTCCTGTTCGGCGGACTGATCGTGCTCGGCTCGCTGCTCACCCCGGACGGGGCGGCCGCCTTCGGCTGGTTCGCCTACGCACCGCTCAACAGCGGCCGGTTCTCCCCCGGCGTCGGCCCCGACCTGTGGATCATGGGACTGGCGCTGGCCGGCTTCGGCACGATCCTCGGCGCGGTCAACTTCATCACGACGATCATCTGCATGCGCGCCCCCGGCATGACGATGTTCCGGATGCCGGTCTTCACCTGGAACACGCTCTTCACGTCGGTCCTGATCCTGATGGCGTTCCCCGTGCTCGCGGCGGCCCTGCTGGTGCTGGAGGCGGACCGGCGGTTCGGCTCACAGGTGTTCGAGGCGGCCAACGGCGGGGCGCTGCTGTGGCAGCACCTGTTCTGGTTCTTCGGGCATCCCGAGGTCTACATCATCGCGCTGCCGTTCTTCGGGATCATCACCGAGATCATCCCGGTCTTCAGCCGCAAGCCGATCTTCGGCTACCTCACCCTGGTCGGCGCGACCATGACGATCACCGGTCTGTCGATCGTCGTCTGGGCGCACCACATGTTCGTCACCGGCGCGGTGCTGCTGCCGTACTTCTCCTTCATGAGCTTCCTGATCGCCGTCCCGACAGGCGTGAAGTTCTTCAACTGGACCGGGACCATGCTCAGGGGCTCGCTGTCCTTCGAGACACCGATGCTGTGGGCGACGGGCTTCCTCGTGACGTTCCTGTTCGGCGGGCTCACCGGGGTGATCCTGGCCTCGCCGCCGATGGACTTCCAGGTCAGCGACTCGTACTTCGTCGTCGCGCACTTCCACTACGTCGTCTTCGGCACGGTGGCGTTCGCGGTGTTCGCCGGGTTCTCCTTCTGGTGGCCGAAGTTCACCGGGAAGATGCTGGACGAGCGGCTCGGGAAGATGCACTTCTGGACGCTGTTCGTCGGTTTCCACGTGACGTTCCTGGTGCAGCACTGGCTGGGCGCGGAGGGCATGCCCCGCCGGTACGCCGACTATCTCGCCGCCGACGGCTTCACCGCCCTCAACACCATCTCGACGATCGGCGCGTTCCTGCTCGGCGCGTCCACGCTGCCGTTCCTCTACAACGTCTGGAAGACCACCAAGTACGGCACGAAGGTCGAGGTCGACGACCCCTGGGGCTACGGCCGCTCCCTGGAGTGGGCGACCTCCTGCCCGCCGCCGCGGCACAACTTCACGACGCTGCCGAAGGTCCGCTCGGAGTCCCCGGCGTTCGATCTGCACCACCCGGAGTACGCGGCCCTGGAGACGGCGGATCAGGGGGTGTAGGGGAGCTGGGGGACGTCGAAGCAGGTGTGGTTCATGTCCCCCTGGGTGAGCCAGCCCTGCCCGTCCCGCCAGCGGGCGACCGACAGACAGGTCCGCCGGGTCCTCGGCGGTTCGGTGAGCCGTTCGAAGCGGACGGGGATCAGCAGGCCGTCTGCGTCGAAGCCCTCGCTGCGGTCCAGGAAGTCGTCCAGGCACGCGCGCGTGATCCCGCTCGCGGCGCAGGACCGCGCCGCCTGCGTGAACCACATGGCCGCGGCCCAGCCCTCCAGCTGCCACTGGGAGTGCGTCCGCAGGCCCTTCGTCGCCTCCCGGAACTCCCGTACGGCCGGGTCGGAGGTGTCGTCGAAGTTCCGGCCGGCCCCGGTCACCCACAGGGCGTTGCGGCAGGCCGGGGAGTCCTTGTAGTCCTCGGGGACGGCGGACGTCCAGTTCTGCACGTTGGTGACCTTGGCGGTGACCCGGGCCCCGACCTCGTCCATCGCCTCGCACAACCGTGCGTTGCCGTGGGTGTCGAGGGCGTCGAAGACCAGGTCGGCGCCCTCCGCCTTGAGGTCGGCCGCGGCGGCGCGGAAGTTCGGCAGCGCGAAGTCGACCTGCTCGCTCACCACCTTGTAGCCCTCGGCCCTCAGCCCCCGCTCGACGAGCTGGGCGTAGGACGCGGACGCCGGCTGGTTGTAGGAGACGACGGCGGCGGTACGGGCGCCGTGCTCGCGCCGGAAGTAGCGGTAGACCTCGGTGCCGCCGTACAGCCTGCCGTCCCAGCCGGGGGTGCCGTCGCGGGGCGCGAGGCTGCCGTAGATGCCGTAGAGGTGCGGCCAGGTGTCGTAGGCGGGACCGATGGGCTGGCCGCCGATGTCGGGCACGCGCGCGTGGGAGACACGGGAGGCGCCCGCGTAGTCGAGGGAGGTGGTGGCGACGAGGGCGACGACCTTGTCCTCGTCGAGGAGCCTGTGCACGCAGGTGTTGTTCCCGACGCCGCTGCCGCCGTCGTCGCACAGCCGTACCTCGACGCGGCGGCCGTCGATGCCGCCGCGCGCGTTGAGCCGGTCGAAGTAGGCCACCGCCCCGTCGCGCGGCCCGGTGAAGGCGGCGCCGCCGACGGGGCTGGTCGTGCTGGTGATCACGCCGACGCGAAGGGGGGCGGCCCGCGGGGTCGTGGTGGTGTGCTCGAAGTCGCTCTCCGGGAGCCGGCTGCCGCAGGCCGTGCTCAGCAGGAACAGCAGGAGCACCAGCGAGACGGCAGCGGTCTCAGCAGCCCGGTACCGCCGACGCCGACGCATCGCCGCTCAGCTCGACCAGCGCGCAGAGGGTCGTGACGGAGACCTTCCAGGTGCCGTCCTGGAGGACGGCCTTCCCGGTGGCGTTGGGCAGGGCTGTCGCGCCGTTGAGCGTGAGGGTGTACGTCACGGTCGCCTCGGTCGGGGAGGTGAACTCGACCTTCTGGACCTCGGCCGCCACCTGTCCGCCGCGCTGGTCGCCGCCGAAGGCCTGGAGTATCGGGCCCATCATCCGGCCGTTCTCGAGCAGGGCCTGCTTGTCCTCGGTGGAGGTGGCCGGGTCGAAGAACTTCTGCCAGTTCTGCCGGACCTGCTGCTCGGCCGCCGCCGTGTCGGAGGGCGCGGTGGCCGGCCTGGTGACCGTCGCGGTGGCCGTCGCGGTCGGGCTGCCGCCCCCGCCCCCGTCGTTGTCGTTGTCGCCGCACGCCGCGAGGACCGGGGCCAGCACGAGGACGACCGCCGCCGCCAGTGCCGTACCCCTCGATCGTCTCGATCGTCCGAGGTCGCTCCCGAGAACCATCTGGCTCACCACCGGGTGTCGGTCCGGGCGTGCGCGCCCGGTCCTTTCAGGGTCAGCTTGCAGAAGGCATAGTGCAAGCCATCGGCGGACTGCGGCGGGAGCGTGGGATGCGGACAGGACGACTGCGGACCGTGCCCTCCGTCCTGTGGGCCGGCTGGGTCGCCCTGTCCGCCGGTGCGGTGCTGTGCGTGGCGGGCTGGTACGGCGTCTCCGGCGAGCGCTTCACCGCACGGCAGCTGCCCTACCTCGCGTCCTGCACGGTCCCGGGCGCCGCGCTGATCGTCGCCGGGGCGGTGCTGCTGGCGTCCGGGCGGGAGCGGTCCGCCACCGCGCGCGTGGAGGAGCTGTACGGCCTTCTGGTCGCCGCCGGCGAGGAGCCCGAGGCACCGGAGCCGGCGGCCTCCACCCCCGTCGCGGTCAGCGGTGAGCTGCGGATGGTGCCCGGGGGCACGCTGTGGCACCGGGCGGACTGTCCGCTGGTCGCCGGGAAACCGGAGGCGGTGCCGGTCGACGGCGGGCTGCTCGCGCGCGGCGACCTCGACCCGTGTCCGATCTGCGAGCCGGACGCGGCGGACTCCTGATGTCGTCCCTGACCTACGACCTCACGCTCGCCGGTCTCGCGGTCGGCAGCGCGGCCGCCCTCACGGGCGTCGGCCTGATCGTCACCTACCGGGCGACCGGCGTGCTCAACTTCGCGCACGGGGCGATCGCGATGGTCTGCGCGTACGCGCTGCGGAGTTGCGTGGTGGAGTGGGGGTGGCCGCTGTGGCTCGGGGCCGTGGTGACCCTGCTGTTCCTCGCGCCCGCGATCGGGGTGGTGCTGGAACGGTTCGTCTTCCGTCCGCTCGCGGTCCTGGGCGGGGATCCGGCGCGGACGCTGGTGGCGTCGATCGGCGTGTTCGTGCTGCTGGTGGGCGGGGCGGCGCTGGTGTGGGGGCAGGGGGCGCGCGACGACACGCCGGAGCTGGTGCCGGAGGATCCGTGGGGGCAGCTGGCGGTGGTGCTGGTCCTGGCGGCCGGGGTCGGCGCGGTGATCCGCTGGACGCGCTTCGGGCGCGAGCTGCGGGCGGTGGTCGACGACCGGGAGCTGGCCGTGCTCGGCGGGGTCGACGCGGACCGGGTGGCGGCGGCGGGCTGGGCGTTCGGCTCCTTCACGGCCGGGGTGACGGGCGTGCTGCTGGCGCCGTACGTGCGGCTCGACCCGTACGGTCTGCCACTCCTCGTGATGGAGGTGCTCGCGGTCGCGGTGGCGGCCCGGATGCGCGGTCTGCCGGTGGCGGTGGTCGTGGCGCTGGGCATCGGGATCGCGCAGAGCCAGCTGACCCGGCTGCATCCGTCGGGCTGGGCGGCCCCGCTGGTGCAGGCGGTCGGCGCGAACCTGTTCGTGGTCGCCCTGCTGGTCGCCGCGCTCGTGCTGCCCGGCGTGGGCGCGCGCGACGCGCCGCCGGCCCCGGTGGGGGCACGCGTGCGTACCCCGCCGGGGGCGTGGGTGGTGGCCGCGGTGCTGTTCCTGCTGCCGCTCGGCTTCGCGGGGTCCGACCTGCACACCGCGGTCCAGGTGCCCGCCCTCGGGGTGATCCTGCTGTCGCTGGTGGTGGTGACCGGCCGCGGCGGCCAGATCTCCCTCGGGCAGGCCGCGTACGCCGGTCTGGGCGCCCTGTTCACGGCGCTGCTGGCCGCGGGCCGCTTCCCCGGACTCCCCCGCCTTCCCGAGCCGGCGGCGCTGCCCGTGGCGGTGCTGCTGGTGGCGCCGCTGGGCCTGCTGACGGGGTGGCCGGCCATCCGTCGCCACGGCCTCGCCCTGGCCATCGCCACCTTCGCGGTCGGCGTCGGCGTGAGCCGTTTCGTCTTCGCCCAGCCGTACGCCACGGCGGACCTGTCCCTCGGCCGCCCCGGGGGCTTCGACGGGGACCGCGCCTACTACGTCCTGGAACTGGCCCTGCTCGCCCTGGCCCTGCTGGCGACCCGGGCACTGCGCCGGGGCCGTACCGGGCGGGCCCTGGCGGCGATGCGGGACCACGAGCCGGGCGCCTCGGCGGCGGGCGTGCGCGTGCCGTCCCTGAAACTCCTGGCCTTCGTCACGGGGGCGGCGCTGGCCGCGCTCGGCGGCGCGCTGCTCGGCATGGGCCTGCGCGCCTTCGACGCCACGGCCTACGACCCCGTACGGAGCCTGCTCTGGTTCGCGGCCGTGGTGGTCCTGGGCGCCGACAACACCCTGGGCGCCCTGACGGCGGCGGCCCTGCTCGTGGGCCTGGACGCGGGTGCCCGGGGCGGGGTGGCGGCGGCCCTGGTCGGCGTCCTGGCGGCCCTGATTGGACGCTTCCCGGACGGGCCGGTCGAGGCCCTGCGGGCGGCATGGGCGCGGACAGAGGCCGGACGGAAGGCGGTGCTGACGCCGTTGGGGGTACGGGTACGGCGACGGCTGGTACCGCACCCCGCCCCGCCCCCCGTCACGCAGGGCGGCGCCCCGCAACCCGCCCCCACACCGGCCCCACCGGGCGGCGCCCCGCACCCCTCACCCGCACCTGCCGCGCGAGGCACCGTCCCGCCCCGGACCCACGGCACCGCCCGCACGGCGATCCCGCCGGACCGCACCCCGCCCCGGCCCTCCGGGGCCGCCCCCGCAGCGGCCCCGCCGGACCGGCCCCCGCGCCGCGCGCCCCGAGCGGTCCGTGTGGCGGCCCCGGCCCTCCTCACCGCCCGCGGTCTGCGGGCCCGTTACGGCGGGTTCACCGCTCTCGACGGGGTCGGGCTGGACGTGTTCGGCGGGCGGGTCACCGCCGTCGTCGGGCCCAACGGTGCCGGGAAGAGCACGCTGTTCCACTGTCTCGCCGGCACCCTGCGTCCGGTCCACGGGCGGGTGCGGTTCGGCGGGCGGGACATCACGCGGCTGCCCGCACACGCCCGGACCCGGCTCGGTGTCGCGCGGACCTTCCAGCAGCTGGCCGTGTTCCCGTCGCTGACGGTGGCGGAGAACGTGCGGGTGGGCGCCGAGCAGGGGCGGCTCGGTGGGCCGGAGGCGGTGGAGCGGGCGATGGCGCTGTTCGGGCTGGACGGGCCGGTCCGTGCGCGGCCCGCCGCCGGGCTGCCCACCGGCACCCTGCGCCGGGTCGAGCTGGCCCGGGCGTACGCGGGAAGCCCGCGCGTGCTGCTGCTGGACGAGCCCGCCGCCGGGCTCGACACGGCCGAGGTGAGCGCGCTGTCCAGGGTCCTGCGTGCCCTGGCCGCCGAGGGCACCGCCCTGCTGGTCGTCGAGCACGACCTCGACCTGGTCGCCGGTCTCGCGGACACCGTGCACGTCATGGCGGCGGGCCGGATCGTCGCCTCGGGCCCGCCCGACCGTGTCCTCGACGCGCTGGAGGGAGCGGCCTGGTGATCTCGCTGCGGCACGCGCGCGTGCGCTACGGCCCTTTGGAGGCCCTGCACGGCGTCACCCTCACGGCCCCCGCCCCGGGCCTCACCGTCCTGCTGGGCCGCAACGGCTCCGGCCGTACGACGGTGCTGCGGGCGCTGGCCGGGACCGTACCGCTGTCGGGCGGCGCGGTGGTGTGGGACGGGGCGGACGTGACCCGGATGCCCGCGTTCGAGCGGGCGCGGCGCGGGCTCTGCCTGGTGCCGGAACGGCGGGCGGTGTTCGGCTCGCTGACGGTCCGGGAGAACCTGGAGCTGACGGGGTCCGACCCCGGCCTCTACCCGCAGCTGGAGCCGTTGCTCGGGCGCAGGGCCGGGACCCTGTCCGGGGGTGAGCAGCGGATGGTGGCCCTGTGCCGGGCCCTGTCGGACCACGCGCGCGTGGTCCTCGTCGACGAGCCGACCCAGGGGATGTCCCCGGCGGTCGCGGCCCGGACGTACGCCCTGCTGGCCTCGCTCGACGCGTGTGTGGTGCTCGCCGAGCAGCGGCTCCCGCCCGCGCTGCGCGGCCACCGGGCCTTCGTGTACGAACTGCGGCGCGGGACCGTGGTGTTCGGCGGGGAGGCGGGCGAATGGGCGCGGCGTGTCCCCTGAGCGGGCCCGGACCTTGGGCGAGTCCGAGCCCGGATCCTGAACGAACCCGGTCGCCACGCACCGCGGCCCCACCCGGCGGATGAACCGGGTGGGGCCGCGGGGTACAGCGGGGTGCCCGGCTCAGAACGCGAGGCGCTGGCCCGGCAGGATCAGGTCGGGGTCGCCGCCGATGACGCCCTTGTTGGCGGCGTAGAGGCGCTGCCAGGTGGTGTTGTGCGCGGCGGCGATGGTGCTGAGGGTGTCACCGACGCGGACGGTGTAGTCGCCGCGGCTGCTGCCGCGCGAGGTGCCGGTCGGCGTGCGCTCGGGCGCCTTGGACGAACTGCTCTGCGACGAGCCGGACTTCGTCGTGTTCGCCGACTTGCTCGAATTCGACTTGCTGGAACCCGACTTGCTGGAACTCGACTTGGTGGAGGAGGACCCGGAGGTCGACGGAGCGCTGCCGGTGGCTCCGGCGCGGGCCGAGCAGACCGGCCAGGCACCCCAGCCCTGGGACTTCTGGACCTTGGTGGCGACGGCTATCTGCTGCTCCCGGCTGGCCCGGTCGGCGGTGGCCGCGTAGGCCGAACCGCCGTAGGCGCGCCAGGTGGAGGCGGAGAACTGCAGTCCGCCGTAGTAGCCGTTGCCGGTGTTGATGTGCCAGTTGCCTCCGCTCTCGCACTGGGCGATGCGGTCCCACACCCCGCTGTCCGCCGCCGCGGCGTTGCCGCTCGCGGCCAGCAGTCCCAGGGGGGCGAGCAGAGCCGCCCCGGCGAGGACCGCCGTCTTGCGCGTCTTGCGGGTGTAGTGATCGGCACACTCGGACATGAAGTTCCCTCTCTGCAAACCCGGGCTTCCCCCCGGGCGGGGCGCTTCCCACGTGTCGACGCGGGTGTCGCGCTCCGCCCCCGTCCACCGGCGGTGTCACTGCGCCGGTCCTGCTCTGCGCGGCTGGTGGACGTACCCGAGCGGTGCTCGCTGCACACGGCGGAGCAATCTAGGGAGCCTGACGAGCCGTTATCAACCAAATGCCTGTTGTCGCAGGCCAGTTGAGGGTTACCGTAGGTAGCGGCCAATTTCGGCCACCCACTACATACCGCCATTTCACGATTTACCGGACAGCTGTTGAGGCGTGCTGTGAGTCAGTTCACGAAGCCAACCCTCGTAACCTTCCCGTTACTTGACAGAGGGTGCCAGATTCCGCACGCAACGTGACCGACTGTGTTCGGCGATGGTAACGACTCAGTCGTCCAGCGTGACCCCCACCACAGCTCCCCCGTTGTCACCTCATGAGCCGGGGACCCACCCGGCCCGCCAACGCACCGCCTTCCGAGGGAGTCACCCGTGCCGCGCATGCTCGACGTCAGCAACGAGGTACGCGCCGAGATCGGCGACGAAGAAGCCAACCGGCTGCTCGCCGGAGACAACGCCCCGGGCAGTTACGACTGCACGTCCTGCCGCACCCCGGGCGACTCCGCGCACGAGCGCACCAGCACCGTCCTGTTCGTCGGGGACGAGACCGCCGTCCTCGCCTTCGCCCACGCCACCTGTCTGCCCTCGCAGGTCGTCCAGGTCACCGAGGAACAGCTCCAGGGCGCCGTCCGCTCCATCAGCGGCGACACCGTCGACCTGGACCCGCAGAAGGCCGTCCCCGAGCAGGCCGTCCTCGGCGTGACCAGCGGACTCGTGCTGCTCGCCGGGGAATTGCACCCCGCGCTGGTCGTCGAGCCCACCGCGCCCATCGTGCGCCCCGGCACCGTCGGCGCCGGCGACGACTTCCTGCCGCTCCTCATCGAGCAGGGCTTCATGCCACTGTCCGAGCTGTCCGAGGTGCCGCCGGTGCAGCACGGCTGGTCCGTGCTGCTGGCGATGGGTCAGCTGCACGCCGTACTGCAGCCCTCGGCGAACGGCGGGCAGCCGGTCGCCTGGTGGCAGGCGCATCAGCCGCTGCAGGTGACGGAGGGGTGGCGGGCCGCCGCCAACAAGCACCAGCAGGTGCTGATGTTCGCGGCGCCGGTGGGGTCGATCGGGCGGCAGCCCCGGGAGGATCTGCTGCGGGACGCGCTGGACAAGGCCGCGGCGAACGGGAAGCTGGTGGGGGCGGCGATGCCGCTTGCCGGGACCTGAGCGCCCACCGAGAAGGGGGTGCGGATGTACGGCGGCCGCGGCACCGTCGTGGCTCGTCGCGCCCACGCGGCGGAGCCGCAAATGAGTACAGCCCCGCGCCCCTTTCGGGGCGCTCCTCAACCGCATCTCTTGAAGTGCGCCGTCGTTTTCACTTACGTGCACAGCTATGACGTTCCCCGCCGCCTGGCCTATCCGTCGGTCCCCTCCGCGCGACCGGCCCCGGACCCTCAGGGCGGCCCATCGGCCACGCCGATCTACGACGCGCTCTACGCCGAGTACGTCAAGACGTTCCGCTCGCTGCCCGGTGACCGCAGCGGTGAGGACGATCTGGGGTTCACCGCCTTCGGGAACATCCCGACGACCACGGGCGCGCCGACGGCGTACCGGCCCGGTTCGTTCAGCCACTCCTACAGCGCCTACAGCGCGGGCGTGCAGAGCGCCCGGCAGCAGTCGCAGTGGCAGCGGGTCGGGCAGATCGGCCAGCAGCAGCCGGAGCGGCAGCCGACGTCCACCGCGATGGTGCCCGTCCCGGCGGCGCTTCCGCCGGGTTCCCGACAGGGCTTCTGAGCCGAGGGGAGCTCGTGACGACGTCAGGAACTCCCCTCGCTCACGCTTACTTCTTCTTGCCGCGCTTCTCGCGCACCCGCACCGAGATATGGATCGGGGTGCCCTCGAAGCCGAACTCCTCGCGCAGCCGGCGCTCGATGAAGCGGCGGTAGCCCGCCTCGATGAAGCCGGAGGCGAAGAGGACGAACCGCGGCGGCTTGGTGCCCGCCTGGGTGCCGAAGAGGATGCGCGGCTGCTTGCCGCCCCGGATCGGGTGCGGGTGGGCGGCGACCAGCTCGCCGAGGAAGGCGTTGAGGCGGCCCGTGGGGACCCGGGTCTCCCAGCCGGCCAGGGCGGTCTCGATCGCCGGGACCAGCTTCTCCATGTGCCGGCCGGTGCGCGCCGAGACGTTGACCCGGGGCGCCCAGGCGACCTGGCCGAACTCGGTCTCGATCTCCCGCTCCAGGTAGTAGCGGCGCTCCTCGTCGAGGGTGTCCCACTTGTTGTAGGCGATGACCATCGCACGGCCGGCCTCGACGGCCATCGTCACGATGCGCTGGTCCTGCACCGAGATGGACTCGGCGGCGTCGATCAGGATGACCGCCACCTCGGCCTTCTCGACCGCGGCCGCGGTGCGCAGCGAGGCGTAGTAGTCGGCGCCCTGCTGGAGGTGGACGCGCTTGCGGATACCGGCGGTGTCGACGAACTTCCAGGTCACGCCGCCGAGTTCGATGAGCTCGTCGACGGGGTCACGGGTGGTGCCGGCCAGTTCGTTGACGACGACGCGCTCCTCGCCCGCCACCTTGTTCAGCAGGGACGACTTGCCGACGTTCGGGCGGCCGATGAGGGCGATCCGGCGGGGACCGCCGATCCCGGCGCCGCCGAAGCTCTGCTCGGGGGCGTCCGGCAGCACGTCCAGGACGGCGTCCAGCATGTCGCCGGTGCCACGGCCGTGGAGTGCGGAGACGGGGTGCGGCTCGCCGAGGCCGAGGGACCAGAGGTACGCGGCATCCGCCTCGCCGCTCGGTCCGTCGACCTTGTTGGCGCAGAGCACGACCGGCTTCCCGGCCTTGCGCAGCAGCCGTACGACGGCCTCGTCGGTGTCGGTGGCGCCGACCTTGGCGTCCACCACGAAGACGACCGCGTCGGCGGCCTCGATGGCGTACTCGGCCTGCGCGGCCACGGAGGCGTCGATGCCGAGGACGTCCTGCTCCCAGCCCCCGGTGTCGACGACCTTGAAGCGGCGGCCCGCCCACTCGGCCTCGTACGTGACGCGGTCACGGGTGACGCCGGGCTTGTCCTCGACGACCGCCTCACGGCGGCCGATGATCCGGTTCACGAGGGTCGACTTGCCGACGTTCGGACGGCCGACGACCGCGAGCACCGGGAGGGGGCCGTGTCCGGCCTCCTCGATGGCGCCCTCGACGTCCTCGAGGTCGAAGCCCTCTTCCGCGGCGAGCTCCATGAACTCCGCGTACTCGGCGTCGCCGAGCGCCCCGTGATCGTGCTCGAAACCGTCCGAGCCGCCGGGCTGGATGTGGTCGTTCATGAAGTGCGTACCTCGTCGTTCCATCGTGGTGGTCGGTGGATCACCCCGGTGGTTCCGGTGGTTCCGGTGGTTCCGGTTGATCCACTACTCAGTGTTGCCCAGCGCCCGGTCGGGCGCCCTGCGTTTATTCGCCCGTGGGCGGGCGGCCGGTGAGCCGCCTCGCGTGGTCCAGGTGGGCGGCCAGGTGCTTCTGGATGCGCTCGGTCGCCTCGTCCAGCGCCTTCCGCGTACGCCGTCCGCTGCCGTCGCCCGCCTCGAACGGGTCGCCGAAGACGACGTCGACGCGGGAGCGCAGCGGGGGCAGCCCCTTTATCAACCGCCCGCGCCGCTCGGAACTTCCCAGCACCGCGACGGGCACGATCGGCGCCCCGCTGCGTACGGCGAAGTAGGCGAGCCCGGCGCGCAGGGAGGCGAAGTCGCCCTCGCCGCGGGTGCCCTCGGGGAAGATACCGAGGACGCCGCCGTTCTCCAGGACGCCGAGGGCGCGGGCGATCGCGGTGCGGTCGGTGCTCGCACGGTCGACCGCGATCTGGCCGGTGCGGACCATGAACGTGCCGACCGGGCCGACGAACGCCTCCTTCTTCACCAGGAAGTGCGACGCCCGGGGCGCCACGCCGATGACCATCGGGCCGTCGAGGTTGTGGGAGTGGTTGGGCGCGAAGATCACCGGACCGCTGGCGGGCACCTTCCAGGCACCCAGCACCCGCGGCCGCCACAGGCCGTACATCAGGCCGACGCCGATGCGCCGCCCGATCTCGGCACCCTTCTCGGAGGGCAGCTCCAGCTCGCTCACCGTCCGGCCCGCTTCTCCTCGACGAGGGTGACGACGCACTCGATGACCTGGGCGAGGGTCAGCTCGGTGGTGTCCACCTCGACGGCGTCGTCCGCCTTGGCGAGCGGGGAGGTCTTGCGGGAGGAGTCGGCCGCGTCCCGCTTGATCAGCGCCTCGCGGGTGGCGGCGACGTCGGAGCCCTTCAGCTCGCCGCTGCGGCGGGCGGCGCGCGCCTCCGGGGAGGCGGTGAGGAAGATCTTCAGGTCGGCGTCGGGCAGCACGGTCGTACCGATGTCCCGGCCCTCGACGACGATGCCCTTCTCCGCGCCGGTGGCCAGCGACCGCTGCAGCTCGGTGATCCGGGCCCGCACCTCGGGCACCGCGCTGACCGCGCTGACCCGGGAGGTGACCTCCTGGGTGCGGATCGGGCCGGCGACGTCGACGCCGTCGACAGTGATCGTCGGGTTCGCCGGGTCGGTACCGGAGAGGATCTCCGCCTTGCCCGCTACGGCGGCGATCGCCGTGGGGTCCTCGATGTCGATCCCGTTCGTCACCATCCACCAGGTGATCGCCCGGTACTGGGCGCCGGTGTCCAGGTAGCTCAGCCCGAGCTGGGCGGCCACGGCCTTGGACGTGCTCGACTTGCCCGTGCCCGAGGGGCCGTCGATGGCGACAATCACGGGCTGGGCGGCGCCGTTTTCCACGGGGGGACACCTTCCTGGTGCGAGGCGGTGGGTGTACGGGGCGCGACTGTGCCCCGCACAAGGTTACCGGCCACGCGTCACCCTTCTGGCCGAGGTCTTCCGGCCGAGGTCCTCGGAACCTGGTGCGTACCGTCTACTGCCGGATCGCCCAGCCCCGTTCCCGCAGCGCCGCCGAGAGAACCGTCGCCGACTTCGGTTCGACCATCAGCTGCACCAGCCCCGCCTGCTGCCCGGTCGCGTGTTCGATGCGTACGTCCTCGACGTTGACGCCCGCCTGCCCGGCGTCCGCGAAGATGCGCGCCAGCTGTCCCGGCTGGTCGTCGATGAGCACGGCGACGACCTCGTACGCGCGCGGGGCCGTACCGTGCTTGCCGGGGACGCGGACCTGTCCGGCGTTGCCGCGGCGCAGGACGTCCTCGATGCCGTCGACGCCCTCGCGGTGCTTGGCCGCGTCGGAGGACTGCAGCGCGCGCAGGGCCCGCACGGTCTCGTCCAGGTCGGCGGCGACGTCGGTGAGCAGGTCGGCGACGGGCCCCGGGTTCGCGGAGAGGATGTCGATCCACATCCGGGGGTCGGAGGCGGCGATGCGGGTGACGTCCCGGATGCCCTGCCCGCACAGCCGTACGGCGGCTTCCTCCGCGTTCTGCAGCCGGGCGGCGACCATGCTGGAGACCAGGTGGGGCATGTGGGAGACGAGCGCGACGGCGCGGTCGTGCGCGTCGGCGTCCATCACCACCGGGACGGCCCGGCAGTGCGAGACGAGTTCCAGGGCGAGGTTGAGGACCTCGGTGTCGGTGTCCCGGGTGGGGGTCAGCACCCAGGGCCGGCCCTCGAAGAGATCGCCGGTCGCGGCCAGCGGGCCGGACTTCTCCCGGCCGGACATGGGGTGCGTGCCGATGTACTTCGACATCACCGACGGGTCCAGGCCGAGCGCCTCCAGTTCCCGGCGCGGCCCGCCCTTGACGCTGGCCACGTCCAGGTAGCCGCGGGCCACGCCCCGGCGCATGGCGTCGGCGAGCACGGTGGCCACATGGGCGGGCGGGGCGGCGACCAGGGCGAGGTCGACGGGCCCGTCCGGCGCCTCGTCGGTGCCGGCGCCGAGCGCGGCGGCCGTACGGGCCTGTCCGGGGTCGTGGTCCTCCAGATGGACGACGACGCCCCGCTGGGCGAGGGCGAGCGCGGCGGAGGTGCCGATGAGCCCGGTGCCGATGACGAGCGCGGTCCTCACTGGGCGATGTCCTTGCGCAGGGCGGCGGCGGCGCCGAGGTAGACATGGCTGATCTCGGCGCGCGGCCGGTCGGACTCGACGTGCGCGAGCAGGCGTACGACACGGGGCATGGCGCCCGCGATGTCGAGTTCCTGGGCGCAGATCAGCGGGACGTCGACGATGCCCAGCTTGCGGGCGGCGGCGGCCGGGAAGTCGCTGTGCAGGTCGGGCGTGGCCGTGAACCAGATGCTGATCAGGTCGTCCGCGCTGAGGGAGTTCCGCTCCAGGACTGCGGTGAGCAGGGCCCCGACCTGCTCGTCCATGTGCCCGGCCTCGTCGCGTTCCAGTTGGACGGCTCCCCGGACCGCTCGTACCGCCACGGCGCTGCTCCTCGCTGATATCGCTGATGTACGGCTCTTGTGACATCCAGCCTAGTCAGCCCACGCCGACGCGAGTGCGCCCCGCCCGCCCCCTGAGACGCGGCGCGTCCGGTTGCGGGGCGCCGCCGGTACGGGCTTGGCTGGCCCCTGTACGTGCTTCCGCATCCTCGGAGTGACGACATGACCCTCTCCCCGACACGACGCACGGTGCTCATCGTGACGGGCGGCGCCGCGGCCGCCCTCGCCACGGGCTGCGGCAACGACGACGACGGCGGCGGTTCGTCGTCGGACGCGGCGGACTCGACGAAGTCCACCGCCGCCGGTGGCGCGCTGGCCAAGACCACCGACATCCCCGAAGGCGGCGGCAGGATCTTCACGGCCGAGAAGGTCGTCGTCACCCAGCCCGCGAAGGGCGACTTCAAGGCCTTCTCGGCGATCTGCACCCATCAGGGCTGCACGGTCAGCACTGTCGCCGACGGCACGATCAACTGCGCCTGTCACAAGAGCGAGTTCCGTATCGCCGACGGCTCGGTGGCCTCCGGTCCGGCGACGAAGCCGCTGCCACAGAAGCAGATCACGGTGCAGGGCGACAGCATCACGCTGACCTGATCACAGCCGACCTGATCACAGCTGTTCTGATCACAGGTCCCACAGCGCGCCGAGCGTCACCAGCTCCCCCTGGTACTCGATCCGGTCCGCCCAGGGCGTGGGCCAGGCGTCCGTGCCCGCGTACGCCCCCGCGAAGGCGCCCGTCAGACAGGCGATGGAGTCGGAGTCGCCGGAGGAGCAGGCGGCCCGGCGCAGCGCGGTCACCGGCTCGTCCGGGAAGAGCAGGAAGCACAGCAGCCCCGTGGCCATGGCCTCCTCGGCGATCCAGCCCGCCCCCGTGGCCAGGCACGGGTCGCTCTCGGGTGCCGGGTCGCGCAGCGCCTCGGCGAGGCGGTCCAGGACGTCCAGGCACTCGTCCCAGCCGCGCGCGATGAAGTGCTCGGCGGACGGGTCCTGGCCGCGGGTCCACAGGTCGCCGAGCCAGCGGTGGTGGTAGCGGGTGCGGTTGGCGACGGCGTACGACCGCAGCTGCCCGACCAGGCCGGCCGGCGGGACGCCCTGCGCGAGGAGCCGCACGGCGTGGGCGGTGAGGTCGGAGGCGGCGAGCGCGGTGGGGTGTCCGTGGGTGAGCGCGGACTGGAACTGGGCGGCCCCGGCGCGCTGTTCCTCGCTGAGGCCGGGGGCCAGACCGACCGGGGCGACGCGCATGTTGGCGCCGCAGCCCTTGGAGCCGATCTGGCTGGCGTCCTGCCACAGCCGCCGCTCGTCCCTCAGCAGAGCGCAGGCGGTCAGGCAGGTCCGGCCGGGGGCGCGGTTGTTCTCGGGCGACTGGTACCAGTCCACGAACTCCTCGCGCAGGGGCCGCTCCAGCCGGGTGGGCACGAGCAGCCCGCGGTCCATCGCGGTGCGCAGGGCGCGGGCGACGGCGAGGGTCATCTGGGTGTCGTCGGAGACGAACGGGCGCCGTGGCAGCTCCATCTCCCGCCAGGGCCCGCACTTGGCGAGGATCGAGGGGACGTCGTCGAACTCGGTGGGGAAGCCGAGCGCGTCGCCGAGGGCGAGGCCCAGCAGGGCGCCGGTGGCGGCGCGCTTCCTCACGGTGGTCATGGTCATGTGGAACGTCCTTCCCGGGGCGGTCGCAGCAGGGGCGGGTGGAGCGCGGTGGCGGTGCCCGCGCGGTAGAGGGCGGCCGGTTTGCCGCGGCCGCCGGTCAGCCGCGCGGCTCCGGGCACCGGTTCGACGAACCCCGGTGTGGCCAGCACCTTGCGGCGGAAGTTGGGACGGTCGAGCCCCGTCCCCCAGACCGTCTCGTAGACCTGCTGGAGCTCCCCGAGGGTGAACTCGGGCGGGCAGAAGGAGGTCGCGAGGCAGGTGTACTCGAGCTTGGCGCCGACGCGGTCGTGCGCGTCGGCCAGGATCCGGTCGTGGTCGAAGGCGAGCGGACCGGCCTTGTCGTACGGCAGCCAGCGGGCCTGGGCCGCGTCGCCGCCGCCGTGCGGTTCGGGCGCGTCGGGCAGCAGTGCGGCGAACGCGACGGACACGACCCGCATCCGGGGGTCGCGGCCGGGCTCGCTGTAGGTGCGCAGCTGCTCCAGGTGCAGCCCGGACGCCGAGGTCACGTCGTCCAGGCCGGTCTCCTCGGCCAGTTCGCGCCGGGCGGCCGTCTCGGCGGACTCGTCCGGCAGCACGAACCCCCCGGGCAGCGCCCACGTCCCGGCGTACGGCTCCTGCCCGCGCTCGACGAGCAGGACGTGCAGCGCGCCTTCGCGGAGCGTGAGGACGGCGAGGTCGACGGTGACGGCGAAGGGTTCGTGCGCGTACTTGTCGTAGCCCTGCACTCTTACCGCCCCCTTTGCGGTCAGCCTTTATGGTCACTATGACTAATAGTCATGCCGACTATAAAGAATGAGTCGCTGGACCACAAGCCCTCAGTGCCGCTCTGACCGCCTTTTGCACAAACGGAAGCGGCCGGCACCGGAGAACCCGGTACCGGCCGCCACACAGCCGTGCAGAGCGCCTGCAAAGCGCCTGCAGAACGCCTCTAGAGGTCGACCTCGTTCATCAGCATGCCGACCTCCGTGTTGGACAGCCGACGCAGCCAGCCCGACTTCTGGTCGCCCAGGGTGATCGGCCCGAAGGACGTGCGCACCAGCTTCTCGACCGGGAAGCCAGCCTCGGCCAGCATGCGGCGCACGATGTGCTTGCGGCCCTCGTGCAGGGTGACCTCGACGAGGTAGTTCTTGCCGGTCTGCTCGACGACCCGGAAGTGGTCCGCGCGCGCGTACCCGTCCTCCAGCTGGATGCCGTCCTTGAGCTTCTTGCCCAGGTCGCGCGGGATCGGGCCGACGATGGCGGCGAGGTAGGTCTTCTTCACGCCGTACTTCGGGTGCGTCAGCCGGTGCGCCAGCTCACCGTGGTTGGTGAGCAGGATGACGCCCTCGGTCTCGGTGTCGAGCCGGCCGACGTGGAAGAGCCGCGTCTCCCGGTTGGTGACGTAGTCCCCGAGGCACTGGCGCCCCTCCGGGTCCTCCATCGTCGAGACGACACCGGCGGGCTTGTTCAGCGAGAAGAACTGGTACGACTGCGTCGCGACCGTCAGGCCGTCGACCTTGACCTCGTCCTTCTCCGGGTCGACGCGCTTGCCCTGCTCGAGCACGATCTCGCCGTTGACCTCGACCCGCGCCTGCTCGATCAGCTCCTCGCAGGCCCGCCGCGAGCCGTAGCCGGCGCGCGCGAGGACCTTCTGCAGCCGCTCGCCCTCCTGCTCGGCGCCCGGGAAGGTCTTGGGCAGCTTGATGTCCTTCTTGCCGGCGTACCGCTCGCGGTTGCGCTCCTCGGCCCGCGCCTCGTACTCGCGGGAGCTGCCCGGGGCCGTACGCCCGCGCTGGGGCTGGGGCTTCCTCGGGCCGCCCTTGGCGCCGCCGCGCGCGGAGCCGCCGCGCCCGGACTTCGGGCCGTCCGGGGAGGCGGAGGGGCCGACGTCGTAGCGGCGCTCCTCGGGACGGGGCTTGCGGGGGCGCCCCTGGCCGCCCTGGCCACCCTGCTTCTGGTCCCTGCTGTTGCCGGCTCCGCGGTAGTTACCGCGCCCGCCGCTTTTGCCGCTACCGCTGCCGCTGCTTCGCATCAAAGTTCCGTCGTCGTCGTGTCAGTCGTCTTCGTCGTGGGCCCGTCGTCCGTGTCCGGGGCGTCCGGGTCGAACGACGGCACGGCTTCCTGGGTCTCGGCCTCGATCGCCTCCGCCTCCGGGAGGAAGGGCGCGAGCTCCGGGAGCTCGTCCAGACCGCGCAGGCCCATCCGCTCCAGGAAGTAGTTCGTCGTCGCATACAGGATCGCACCTGTTTCGGGTTCCGTGCCCGCCTCCTCGACCAGACCGCGCTGCAACAGGGTGCGCATCACACCGTCGCAGTTGACTCCGCGCACCGCGGAGACCCGGCTGCGGCTGACCGGCTGGCGGTAGGCGACCACGGCGAGCGTCTCCAGCGCGGCCTGGGTGAGCCGGGCCTGCTGCCCGTCCAGCACGAACCGCTCCACCGCCGGCGCGTACTCCGCGCGCGTGTAGAACCGCCAGCCGCCCGCGACGAACCGCAGCTCGAAGCCGCGCCCCTGCACGGTGTATTCGTCGGCCAGTTCGCGCAGCGCGTCGGCGACCTGCCGCCGGGGCCGCTCCACGATCTTCGCGAGGTGCTCCTCGGTGGCGGGCTCGTCCACGACCATCAGAACGGCCTCCAGGGCGCCCTTGAGATCGAGCGCGGCGACGGTGCTCTCGGTCACGGCTTCTTCTCCTTCTCGGGCTCCTCGGGTGTCTCCGGCGGCCGGTCGAACTCGTCGGTGACCATCGGCTGGGCGTCCCCGTCCCCGGCGGTCCAGCGCACGAGCAGTTCACCGAGCGCGGTCTCCTGGTCGAGCGCGACCGCCTTCTCCCGGTACAGCTCCAGCAGCGCCAGGAACCGGGCCACGACGGTCAGGGTGTCGTCGGTGTCCTCGACGAGCGTCCGGAAGCTGGCCTCGCCCAGCTCCCGCAGCCGGGCGACGACGATCCCGGCCTGCTCCTGCACGCTCACCAGCGGCGCGTGGATGTGGTCGACGTACACCTGCGGCTTCGCTTTGGGCTGCATCGCCTTCACCGCGAGCCTGGCGAATCCTTCCGCCCCGATGCTGATGACCACCTCGGGCAGCAGCTCGGCGTGGTGCGGTTCGAGGCCGACGGTACGGGGGTAGCGGCGGGCCTCGACATCGAGCCGGTACGTGAAGACGTCGGCGACCTGTTTGTACGCGCGGTACTGGAGCAGCCGCGCGAAGAGCAGGTCCCGGGCCTCCAGCAGCGCGAGGTCGGCCTCGTCCTCCACCTCGGCGGCGGGCAGCAGCCGGGCGGCCTTCAGATCGAGCAGGGTGGCGGCGACGACGAGGAACTCGGTGGTCTGATCGAGATCCCAGTCCGGCCCCATGGCCCGGATGTGCGCCATGAACTCGTCGGTCACCTTCGACAGCGCGACCTCGGTGACGTCCAGCTTGTGCTTCGAGATCAACTGAAGCAACAGATCGAACGGCCCCTCGAAGTTCGCCAGCCGCACCTTGAAGACACCATCGGGGACTTCGGAAGCCTCGGGGGCCTCGGGGGCCTCGGGGGCCGCGCCCTCCGGTTGTACAACGGGCGGTCCCATTTCAGGTTCGCCGGCGTTGTGGGCAGGCGTTCCGCTGGGCGGAACGGGTGGGCACAACGCCCCACCGGCCTCAGCCGGAGACTCGACCTCGGCCCCGGGCCCCCGGCCCAGCACACGCCGACGACCACCGGCTCTGCCGGGCGCGGAAGCATCGTCGGAGGAGGTCATAGCCCCCGCAGGCTACCCCTACCGCCCCCGCAACCGTCGTACGAGGATGCTGGCGTCTCCCCGGGCCTCCAGATCGGCCAGCACCACGGCGACAGCCTCCCGCACGATCCGCCCCCGGTCCACGGCCAGCCCGTGCTCGCCGCGCAGCACCAGCCGGGCGTGCTCCAGGTCCATGAGTTCCTCGGCGGACACGTACACCGTGATCTTCTCGTCGTGCCGCTCGCGCCCGCTGGGCCGCCGCGCGGCCTGCCGCCCCCGCTTGCGCGACTGAGCCTCGCCGGCGGAGGCAGAACCTTCCTGCGCCGGTGCCGCGGGCCGCCGCGCGGGACGCTCCCCGGCGACGGTCTGGTCGGCGTCGGCCGCCACATGCTCCGCGCCCTCGCCGTCCCCGCCCTGCGCGGGCACGGCCTGCGGCGCGTCCTCGCCCGCGGCGACCCCGTCGCTCTCGCCGGCCGGGGCGGGCACCCGGGCCTCGCCACCGGCCTGGCGTCGGGGTGCGGACGGCTGAAGCGCCATTCCCCCTGTCGTACGGAAGAGTTCGTCGGCCCCCGGCAGACTCACTCGGCGTGACACCGGGCGAGCACCTCCCTGGCGAGCTGGCGGTAGGCGGCGGCACCGACGGAGTTGGAGGCGTACGTGGTGATCGGCTCACCGGCGACCGTGGTCTCCGGGAAGCGGACCGTGCGCCCGATGACCGTGTGGTAGACGTGGTCGTCGAAGGCCTCGACCACCCGGGCCAGGACCTCACGGCTGTGGACCGTGCGCGAGTCGTACATCGTGGCGAGGATGCCGTCGAGCTCCAGCTCCGGGTTGAGCCGCTCCTGGACCTTCTCGATGGTCTCGGTCAGCAGCGCCACACCACGCAGCGCGAAGAACTCGCACTCCAGCGGCACGATCACCTTGTGCGCGGCCGTCAGCGCGTTCACGGTCAGCAGACCGAGCGAGGGCTGGCAGTCGATGACGATGTAGTCGTAGTCGTCCATCAGCGGCTTGAGCGCCCGCTGGAGGGTCGACTCGCGCGCGACCTCGGAGACCAGCTGGACCTCGGCGGCCGACAGGTCGATGTTGGAGGGCAGCAGGTCCATGTTGGGGACCGCGGTCTTCAGGAGCACCTCGTCGGCCGCCATGCCCCGCTCCATGAGCAGGTTGTAGACCGTGAGGTCGAGCTCCATCGGGTTGACGCCGAGACCCACCGACAGCGCGCCCTGCGGGTCGAAGTCGACGAGCAGCACCCGGCGTCCGTACTCCGCGAGCGCGGCGCCCAGGTTGATGGTCGACGTCGTCTTGCCGACGCCGCCCTTCTGGTTGCACATCGCGATGATCGTCGCGGGACCGTGGTTGGTCAGCGGTCCCGGGATCGGGAAGTACGGCAGCGGGCGGCCCGTCGGGCCGACGCGCTCGCGGCGCTGGCGGGCAGCGTCGGGCGCGAGCGTGGCCGCGTACTCCGGGTCCGGCTCGTATTCGGCGTCGGGGTCGTAGAAGTGCCCGTCGGGCAGTTCGTCGTAGTCGGCGAAGTGGTTGTGGGGCGCGCCACTTCCGTCGCCGGCCATGGCGTTCACGTGATGACCGTCCATGCTCTGGTGTGCTGACAGAGCCGTGAGGGGGCTGGTCTGGCTCTGGTGGGCTGCGAAGGTTCGGACAGCGACGGAGCCGACAGCCTCGAGCCCCGTGGGGCCCGGGCCCCGCGTAGGCATTCCTGGTTGACCACCCCCGGGAGCAAATGTCGACTCATTCACAAGTCGTCTTACCTCCTTGGTGACCAGGAAACTTCTAGACAAGGTCAGCGTGGCACCATGCCGACGGTTGGCGACTCTATGGCGTGTCGGGCGTCCGCAGCAACACAATCCGCCGGACCCGGCCCGATGTGTCGGCAATGAAACATCCCTCTGTCAAGGGCGTACGGCCGTCGCACGGCAGGTTCAACCGGTGTGCGAATCGGTCGAAGGGTTACGTTCGAGGCGAGTTGACCGAGTGCCGCAAAGTGACCATACACACATCCGGCCGGACCTTGTGGGGCAAGGTCCGGCCGTGTCTTCGTCGTTGACGCGCCTTGTTGACGTATCGCCTTTGCGAAAAGGTGACTTAATCGCGGTGCCGGCCGAGGGGGTCCGGCACGCGGGCTCAGCCGAGGAGCTGGTCGAGCTCCGTGTGCTCCAGGCCGTGCGCCTCCGCCACCTCGCGGTAAACGACCTTCCCGTCATGGGTGTTGAGACCCCGGGCGAGCGCGGCGTCGCGGCGCAGCGCCTCCACCCAGCCCCGGTCGGCGAGTTCGACGATGTAGGGCAGCGTGGCGTTGGTGAGCGCGTAGGTGGAGGTGTTGGGGACGGCGCCGGGCATGTTGGCGACGCAGTAGAAGACCGAGTCGTGGACCGGGAAGGTCGGCTCGGCGTGGGTGGTGGGCCGGGAGTCCTCGAAGCAGCCTCCCTGGTCGATCGCGATGTCGACAAGGACACTTCCGGGCTTCATGCGGGACACCAGCTCGTTGGTGACCAGCTTCGGGGCCTTGGCGCCCGGGATGAGGACGGCGCCGATGACGAGGTCGGCCTCGAGGCAGGCCTTCTCCAGCTCGAAGGTGTTGGAGACGACGGTCTGGATCTTCGTGCCGAAGACCTTGTCGGCTTCCTTGAGCTTGTTGATGTCCTTGTCGAGCAGGGTGACGTGGAAGCCCATGCCGATGGCGATCTGGGCCGCGTTCCAGCCGGAGACCCCGCCGCCGATGACGACGGCCTTGCCGGCCGGCACGCCGGGGACACCGCCGGGCAGCACACCGCGGCCGCCGCCGGCCCGCATCAGGTGGTAGGCGCCGACCTGCGGGGCGAGGCGGCCGGCGACCTCGGACATGGGCGCGAGCAGCGGCAGCGCGCGGTTCGGGAGCTCGACGGTCTCGTAGGCGATCGCGGTCGTCCCGGACTCCAGAAGGGCGTCCGTGCACTCCTTGGACGCGGCCAGGTGGAGGTAGGTGAAGAGGGTCTGGTCCTTGCGGAGGCGGTGGTACTCCTCGGCGATCGGCTCCTTGACCTTCAGCAGCAGGTCGGCGGTGGCCCACACCTCGTCGGCCGTCTCCAGGATCCGGGCGCCCGCGGCCACGTACTCCTCGTCGGTGATCGACGAGCCGACGCCGGCGTTGCGCTCGATGACCACCTGGTGGCCGTGGCGCACCAGCTCGTGCACACCGGCGGGGGTGATGGCCACCCGGAACTCGTTGTTCTTGACCTCGCGGGGGATGCCGACCTTCACGTCGATCACGGTCCTTGGCTCAGAGGGGGGTGGGCATAGAGATACATACCCGGATGCAAGGGGTACACCGGGATACACCGCAGGAGAAGGTGCGGCAGAGCCAGTCTAATGAAGGTGTTCCCGCTGTCTAGCCTTTCAATGCATCAATCTTCAGCAGATGCACTACGGATTTCGCAGGCGTTAGGGCTGTGTTCCAGCCGATCGCGGATCCGGCCCCCCGGTCTGGGCCCCCTCGTGGTCGTCCTCATGGTCGTTCCCATGGGCGTCCCGGGGGTCCTCCTCCAGCAGCCGGCCGGCCTCGCCTCGGTGCAGCCGCGCGGCCGTCGGATCGCCCAGGTGGTCCAGGGTGTCGGCGAGCCGCAGCCGCACCGCCGCCTGCAGCCGGGTGTCCTCGGCGCGCCGCGCCCACTCCAGCGCCTCCTCGCAGGTGCGCAGCGATTCCTCGGGCCGCCCCGCGTACTCCTGGACCCGTGCCAGCTCGCTCAACGCCCGCGCGTGGGCGGCCACGTCGCCGTTCTTGCGGTGTCCGGCCGCCGCGGCCCGCCAGGCCCGCTGTGCCTCGCCGTAGCGGCCCGCGTAGGTGTGCGCGGTGGCGATACGGCCGTACAGCCGGGCGGCGTCCGCGCGCTCGTCGCGGGCCAGGCGCTGGGCGAGGGCCCGGCCGAACCAGTCGGCGGCCCGCTCGTAGTCCCCGAGCTCCAGATGCGCGCCTCCTACGGATTCCATCGCGCGGCCGGTCGCATACGGGTCGTGCGCCGCCCGTCCGGCGTCCAGTGCCGCCCGGTAGCGCACCAGGGCCTCGGCCGTGCGCCCGGTCCTGGCGTCGACGTCGGCCAGGTTCAGCAGGGCGGCGGCCTTCTCCCGGGGCAGGTCGCGGCGCTCGGCCACGTCGAGGACGAGCTGGTGGATGCCGTACAGGTCGGACGCGGCCGCCTGGGTGCCGAAGTGCGCGACCATCGTCCTCACCAGCTGGGACATCAGCCTGCGGGCCAGGGTGTCCAGCTCACCGTCCGCGACGGCCGCGCGGGCGGCGGCGAGCAGGGCGGGGCGGCGAGCGGTCAGCCACTCGGCGGCGGCGGCCCGGGTGGGGAAGCGCAGGGCCCGGGGCGTGCCCTGGAGCTTCTCGCGTGCCTGGGGGTTGTCCGGCTCGGTGACGGCCCGGCAGGACTGCAGCAGCCGTACCGTCCGCTCGAACATCCGGGCACGGGCCAGCTGGAGCTCGGCGGGGCGTTCATGGGCCTCGGCGGCGGCGCGCAGCAGGGGGTGCAGGGCGCCGGGGACCTCGTACTCGGGCAGTGGGGAGTCCACGGCCCGCAGCAGGCCGAGGGCGGTGAGGTCGTCCAGGGCGGTCTGCGCGGCGCTCATCGAGCAGCCGGCGAGGGCGGAGGCGGTGTGCGGGTCGACGAGCCCGGCCGGGGCCAAGGACAGCAGGCGCAGGGTGCGGGCGGCGGGGGCGGACAGGGTGGCGTGGACGAGGCCGAAGATCCGGCTGAGCGGGGTCCGCGCGGAGTCCTCGGCGATCTCCGCGTGCAGCTGTTTGGCGAGGTCGGAGACGGCAGCCTGGGGGCGGGCGGCGAGCCAGCCACCGGCCAGGACCAGCGCGGCGGGCTGGCCCTGGCAGATCTCGACCAGGCCCTCGGCGGCGCGCGGGTCGACGGTGATGCGGACCGAGCCGGTGTAGCGGGTGAGGAGGTCGAGGGCGGACTTGGTGTCCAGGCCGCCGAGGGTGCAGGGGCGGACGTCCGCGATGCCGGTGAGGGGGCCCGCGGAGACGGCGACGAGCAGGCATTCCGGGGTGTCCGGCAGCAGCGCGTCGACCTGGTCCGCGCCGGCCGCGTCGTCCAGCAGGATCAGCGCGCGCCGGTCCGCGAGGGCCTCGCGCAGGGTGGCCGCGAGCTCGTCCTCGTCGGCGCCTGCCGGGGTCGGCAGGTCCAGGGCGGTGAGCAGATCGCGGGCGGCGTGCTCGACGGGGACGGGGGTGCCGTCGGGTTCGGCGAGCCGGGTGCGCAGGACGCCGTCGCGGTAGCGGCGGGCGACCTGCCGTACGAGTTCCTCGGCGAGCGCGGTGCGGCCGGAGCCGGGCCGGCCCGCGATGAGGAGCACGCGCGCGCGGGGGGCCTTCTTCCCGGTCAGGGTGTCCAGCCCGGTGCGTTCGATGTCGGCGCGCAGTTCCTTCAACTCCCGGGTCCGGCCCAGGAATTGACCCCGTGTCGCAGCGTGTCCGGACAGCTGTACGCCGCCTGTGTCCACTGCCTGATCCGTCACGGGCCACACTCCCGTCCCACGCGCACGCCTGCCCGCCGGAACTCCGGATCGGGCGATTCCAGAGCCTAGTTCACGCTCTGCGACGTTCCGGGCGCAGGACGGCGGGGCACGGCCACGAGGTCCCCCGATCGGATCAGGCGATCGTCATACCGCAGCGTCCTCGAGGTGGCTCAGGCCTCGAACGGGCGCGCCGGCCACGGCGCCTCCGCGGGACGGAGCGCGTCGAGGCCGTCCCCGCCGCGTGCGGCCACGAACGACAGCACGCCCACGACGAGGCAGTTGTTGTGCACATCGCCGGCGAGAACGGCGCGGACGAGCTCGTCGACCGGCACACGCGCGTGCTCCATGTCGGCCTCCTCGTCCTCCACCTCGAAGCGCTGTCCGTCCGCCTCGGACAGCCCCCGGGCGAGGAAGATCCGTACGGACTCGTCGCAGCCGCCGGGAGTCGTGTACACGTCCGTCAGCACCCGCCAGTCCTCGGCCTTGACGTGCGCCTCCTCGTACAGCTCGCGCTGCGCGGCGTGCAGCGGGTTCTCGCCGGGCACGTCGAGCAGGCCGGCCGGGATCTCCCAGAGCTTGTGCCGTACGGGGTGGCGGTACTGCTTGATGAGCAGCACCCGGTCCTCGTCGTCGAGGGCGAGGACGGCGACGGAACCGGGGTGGACCTGGTAGTCGCGGCGCACCACACCGCCGTCGGGCATGACCACCTCATCCGTGCGGACGGAGGTCTTGTTGCCCACGAACGGGGTCTCCGTGGAGCGGATCTCCCACGCCTCGGGGGTGTCCTTGATCGTCATTGCCCTCTGCCGTCCTTCCACCTGCACGAACGAAAACCGGGGTGCCCACCTTTGAAGGTATGCACCCCGGCCACCGTACAAGCTGGTGTGTTACTTGGAATTCTCCCGCTCGCCCTCGGCCGGCAGCCGCTCGCCCTCGGCCCGCTGCCGCTCGACCGAGGCCTTCACCAGGCCCGCGAACAGCGGGTGCGGGCGCGTCGGCCGCGAGCGCAGCTCGGGGTGCGCCTGGGTGGCGACCAGGTAGGGGTGCACGTCGCGCGGGTACTCGACGTACTCGACGAGCTTGCCGTCCGGCGAGGTGCCGGAGAACAGGATGCCCGCCTTCTTCTCCAGCTCGGCGCGGTAGGCGTTGTTCACCTCGTAGCGGTGCCGGTGCCGCTCCTCGACGTACTCCTTGCCGTCGTAGACCTCACGGACGATGGAGCCCTCCGCCAGCTTGGCCGGGTACATGCCCAGGCGCATCGTTCCGCCCATGTCGCCCTCGCCCGCCACGATGTCGAGCTGCTCGGCCATGGTGGAGATCACCGGGTGCGCGGTGGCCGCGTCGAACTCGGTGGAGTTCGCGTCGCCGATGTCGGCGAGGTTGCGGGCCGCCTCGATCACGATGCACTGCAGGCCCAGGCACAGGCCCAGCAGCGGGATCCTGTTCTCGCGGGCGTAGCGGATCGCGCCGACCTTGCCGAGCACACCGCGGTCGCCGAAGCCGCCCGGGATGCAGATGCCGTCGACGTCGGCGAGCTGGGCCTTGGCGCCGGCCGGGGTCTTGCAGTCGTCGGAGGTGACCCACTTGATCTTCACGCGGGCCTTGTTGGCGAAGCCGCCCGCGCGCAGCGCCTCGGTGACCGAGAGGTAGGCGTCGGGCAGGTCGATGTACTTGCCGACCAGCGCGAGGGTGATCTCGTGGTCGGGGTTGTGGACGCGGTCGAGCAGGTCGTCCCAGGTCGTCCAGTCCACATCACGGAACGGCAGGTCCAGCTTGCGGACGACATAGGCGTCCAGGCCCTCGCCGTGCACGGTCTTCGGGATGTCGTAGATGGACCGCGCGTCCGGGCAGGCCACGACCGCCGCCTCGTCGACGTCGCACATCAGCGAGATCTTGCGCTTGATGGCGGTCGGCACCTCGCGGTCGCAGCGCAGCACGATCGCGTCGGGCTGGATACCGATGTTCCGCAGGGCGGCCACGGAGTGCTGGGTGGGCTTGGTCTTCAGCTCGCCGGAGGGCCCGATGTAGGGCAGGAGCGAGATATGCACCACGAAGACGTTGTCCCGGCCGACCTCGTGCCGCACCTGGCGGACGGTCTCCAGGAACGGCAGCGACTCGATGTCGCCGACCGTGCCGCCGACCTCGGTGATCACCACGTCGACCTCGTCCGTCGCCATCCGGCGGATGCGGTGCTTGATCTCGTTGGTGATGTGCGGGATGACCTGCACGGTGTCGCCCAGGTACTCGCCGCGCCGCTCCTTGGCGATCACCGTCGAGTACACCTGGCCGGTGGTGACGTTCGCCGAGCCGTCGAGGTCGCGGTCGAGGAAGCGCTCGTAGTGGCCGATGTCCAGGTCGGTCTCGGCGCCGTCGTTGGTGACGAACACCTCACCGTGCTGGAAGGGGTTCATCGTGCCCGGGTCGACGTTCAGATACGGGTCGAGCTTCTGCATCACGACACGCAGACCGCGCGCCTTGAGCAGCATGCCCAGGCTGGAGGCGGTCAGACCCTTGCCGAGAGAGGAGGCGACACCCCCGGTGACGAAGATGTGCTTGGTCGTCGTAGCTGTGCCATTTCGAAAAGCAGCCGGTGGCATGGCCAAGAGGGGGCTCCCGTGGTCGCGGTCTGGGGTCGCTGCGGTTCGGGGGTTTCGAGCCCACCGGTCCACGGGCTACCAGGGTATCAGCGCCTCGACGGGATGGCTTCCGGCCACGCTCCGCACACGCGCCGACACCGGACGCGCCATGCGCGCGAGCCGGGCAGACTACTTCTTACGGGCTTCACACCGGTGGCTCACCCGTTCGGCGGACGCACGTTGCCCGGAGCGACACACAGATCATCTACGTGCGTCGTATCCTGCTCGGACACTCGCTGCCGAGCCCGGCCGGCAAGACGGCACACCCCAGCCCGTATCCACCGGAACAACGAGAGCTCGTCAGTTCGTTGAGCAAGAATTGGCGTTTTGCCCATACGGCGATGCGTTTGCTTTGCTTCATCGCTCAACGACGCATTACAACACCCCCTTGACCGTACTAGCGACAGCCCCCCGTTCGCGTGGGGGTGACGTGGCCGTTCGACTGGAGTTGCACGTGGCCGGGCGCATCGAAGACTACGCACTCATCGGAGACATGCAGACCGCTGCCCTGGTCTGCCGTGACGGGACAGTGGACTGGCTGTGCCTGCCCCGCTTCGACTCGCACGCGATCTTCGCAGGTCTGCTCGGCACAGAGGAACACGGCTTCTGGCGCCTTGGCCCGGCCCACCCCTCCGACGCTCAGCCGCCCGCGGCCGCCCGGCGCACCTACCGCGGCGACTCGCTGATCCTGGAGTCCGAGTGGGACACTCCGCGCGGCACGGTCCGGATCACCGACTTCATGCCTCCGCGCGACGGCGCGCCCCAGCTGATCCGCATCGTCGAGGGCGTCACGGGCCGCGTCCCGATGCGCTCCACCCTGCGCATGCGCTTCTCCTACGGCCGTGTCGTCCCCTGGGTGCACAAGCACGACGGCCGCACGGTCGCCGTCGCGGGCCCGGACTCGGTGTGGTTCGACACCACCGCCGAGACCTACGGAAAGTCGCTGACCACGTACGCGGACTTCACGGTCGCCCCCGGTGACCGCATCGCCTTCACGGTCTCCTGGCAGCCCTCGCACAAGGAGCCGCCGCCGCTGCCGGAGCCGGAGCAGTCGCTGGAGGCGACGGAGGAGTTCTGGCGCGAGTGGGTGGAGCACTGCACCTACCACGGCCCGTACCGCGAGGCGGTGATCCGTTCCCTGATCACCCTCAAGGCCCTCACCTACGCCCCCACCGGCGGCATCGTGGCGGCCCCGACCACCTCCCTGCCCGAGGACATCGGCGGCGTCCGCAACTGGGACTACCGCTACACCTGGCTGCGCGACGCGGCGATCACCCTCTCCTCGCTGCTGCGCACCGGCTACCGCGAGGAGGCCCGCGCCTGGCGCGAGTGGCTGCTCCGCGCGGTCGCCGGCGACCCGGAGAACCTGCAGATCATGTACGGCATCGCGGGCGAGCGCGAGCTGGGCGAGGCCGAGCTGGACTGGCTGCCCGGCTACGAGAACTCCGCCCCGGTCCGGGTCGGCAACGGCGCGGCGCACCAGCTGCAGCTGGACGTCTACGGCGAGGTCACCGAGGCCCTGCACCTCGGCCACATGACGGGCCTCGCCCGCAACGACTACGCCTCGCTGCTCCAGCTCAAGCTGATCCGCTACCTGGAGAAGCACTGGGACACGCCCGACGAGGGCATCTGGGAGGTGCGCGGCCCGCGCCGCCACTTCGTGCACTCCAAGGTCATGGCCTGGGTCGCCGTCGACCGCACCATCAAGCTCATCGAGTCCGGCGACGCCGACGGCCCGCTGGAGCGGTGGCGCGAGCTGCGCGACGACATCCACCGGGACGTGTGCGAGAAGGGCTACGACAAGGAACGCAACACGTTCACCCAGTCCTACGGCTCCAGGGAGCTGGACGCGTCGCTGCTCCTGATCCCCCAGATGGGCTTCCTGCCGCCCGACGACAAGCGGGTCATCGGCACCATCGAGGCGATCCAGCGCGAGCTGTCCACCCCGGACGGCTTCATCCTGCGCTACCCGACCCAGGGCGACGACGAGGGCGTCGACGGCCTGCCCGGCGACGAGGGCGCGTTCCTCGCCTGCTCGTTCTGGATGGCGGACGACCTGGCGATGATCGGCCGTGTGGACGAGGCCCGCAAGCTCTTCGAGAAGCTGCTCTCCCTGCGCAACGACCTCGGCCTCCTCGCCGAGGAATGGGACCCCCGCCTCAAGCGCCAGGTCGGCAACTTCCCCCAGGCCTTCAGCCACGTGCCACTGATCGACACGGCCCTGCGCCTGACGGCTTCGGGGGCTTACGGAGGCTGAAGCGCTGTGGGATCCCGTTCCCCGTGTCGGATTCCGCGCGGGGATGTCGTAGCCGTGTCGGATACGACAGGTGAGCGGGATTCATGCCTCTAACTCAAGCAGTTCCACTCTTCGTGTACCAGGCCGTCCCGGTCGTCATCAACGCAGACGACCGGGGCATGCCAGCAGCGTTCGGCGGCCGATCAAGCCGCCTTGGAGAACGCAAGGCTGGGGGTCCGGTGAGCGCAACAGATCTGGCTACGTCGGTACAGGTGAGTGTCCGGCAGACCGACGAGTGTGTGGTGGAGGACTTGGAGTGGGCGTCCGCGCCCCTCGATCTCCTGCGGCACGCACAGCCGTGGCGGACTTTCCGCTGGTACAAGGGCCAACAGCACTACTCGGGGACGTACTGGGCGGCGACGGTACGCGACCACGTGATCTACGAGTCGCGGCTGGAGCTGGCCCGGCTGCTGTTCGCGGACTTCGCGCCGGACGTCCGGCATGTCGTCGCTCAACCGTTCCTACTCAAGGCCGTGGCTGAGGGCAGGATGCGGCGGCACATCCCGGACTATCTGCTGCTGACCGATGACGGGCCGGTGGTCGTGGACGTCAAGCCGCGGCATCGGCTGGAACGGCCGAAGGTCGCGTTCACGTTCGCGTGGACGCGTGCGGTGGTCGCCTCCCGCGGGTGGCGTTACGAGGTCTGGAGTGAACCGGATCCTCATGAGCTGGAGAACGTGCGCTTTCTCGCCGGCTACCGCAGGGACTGGCTGTTCGATCCGGGCCTCTTGGACGGTCTGAGGGCCTGTGAGCTGGAGGGACGCTCGCTGGGCGAGGCTTTCCGGCTGCTGCCCGACTGCCCCCGGCCGCTGGTGAAGTCGGCGGTGCTGCACCTGCTGTGGTCTGGGCACGTGACGACCGAGCTGGACCGGCCGCTCAGCTCTGGGCACGTGCTGAGGAGGGCCGCATGAGCGGGGCGGGAACGCGGCTCGGGGTCGGCACACGTTTTCGGCTCGACGGCGAGACGGCCGAGGTCGTGGAGTTCGCGAGCCTGGCCACGGGCATGGAGGTCATCCTCAAGGACGCCCGTGACCGGCTGGTGCGGATGTCGGTTCGGGAACTGCTGACCTCGGACCGGGCTGAGGTGATCGCCGAGGACCGGGGGCCGGCCGCCGACGATGGGGACCTGGTCTCCGTGGTTCTGGCCCGGCTGACCAAGGAGGAACGCAAGGACGTGCTGGAACGGGCCGAGCACGTCCGGGAGACGCTGACGGGTTACCGCTCGGGTTCCGAGGAATTGGCGAGGCCCGGTGAACCGCGGCCTGAGTACGCTCCCGGCCTTTCGCTGGGGAAGCGGTATGCGGCCAAGGCGTCCGAGCTGGGTGTGACCGTGCGGTCGGTGGAGCGCTGGGCACGCGCGTTCCTTGAGAGCGGTGAGGTGGGGCTCGTCCCGAAGAAGGCTCAGGCGGAGGGCGGTCTTTCTCATGCCGATCCGCGCTGGGTGGAAGTGGCTGAAGAGGTTCTGGGCGAGTACGAGGAGGAGTCCCGGCCCTCGATCAAGCTCGTGCTGGAGCGGGTGGAGGCCCGGCTGGAGGAGCGTTTCGGACCCAAGGTGGTGCCGCTGCCGAAGCGGACGGCGGGCTATCGGTGGATGCACGAGCTTGATCGGCGTCATCCGACGTTCCGGCTGAGTACGAAACGCAACCGTGAGATCGCGGCTCGTCCCGCTGGTGTCTACGGGAAGCTGCGGCCCACCCGGCCGGGCGAGTACGTGCTGATGGACACCACGCGGCTGGATGTCTTCGCCTTCGACCCGGTGACGCTGAAGTGGGTGCAGGCGGAGCTGACAGTCGCGATGGACTGGTACACCCGCTGCATCACCGGCATCCGCGTCACGCCGGTGTCGACGAAGGCCGTCGACGCGGCGGCCGTCCTGTTCCAGACCTACCGGCCCCGGCCCGTGCCTGAGAACTGGCCGAAGGAAGCGGCCTGGCCCGATCACGGGATCCCCCGCGGTGTCCTGGTGGATGCCGAGGCGGTCCATGGCCCCGTCACGGGGGCCGTCGGCCCGGCACTGGCGGCGGAGACGGTCATCGTCGACCACGGCAAGATTTATCTCTCTGCCCACCTGACCAGCGTCTGCCGCCGGATGGGCATGTCGATCCAGCCAGCCCGGCTACGGACGGGCCGGGACAAGGGCCCGCTGGAGAGATTTTTCAGGACCGCGCGGGAAGACGTGCTGCAACTGCTGCCAGGCTACAAGGGACCCGACATCCATTCGCGGGGACTCAACCCCGAAAAAGATGCCTTCTTCTTCCTCCACGAGCTTGAGGCGATCATCCGTGAGTGGGTGGCCTGTGTGTATCACCGCAGGCCACACAGCGGTCTCGTCGATCCGCACCTACCGAGTGTGGACCTGTCGCCGGCGGCGATGTTCGAGCACGGGCTCGCGCGGGCCGGCTACATCGAAGTGCCACGTGATCCGGATCTCGCCTACGAGTTCCTGGACGTCACGATGCGGACCGTCCAGCACTACGGCGTTGAGATCAAGGGACGCCGCTACGACGGCCCGGGTCTCGACGGCCTGCGGGACATGGCCGGATCGGACATCTCGCTGTCCCAGCGGCGGCTTGAGTTCTTCGCCGACCCCGATGACGTCACCCGCGTCTACTTCCGCGACGCGGAGCGAAAGTGGCACACACTGCGCTGGGAACACGCGCCAAGTCTCCAGATGCCGCTGAGCGAGGAAGCTTTGCAGTTCGCCCGGCGCCTGGCCGCGAAGCAGTACACCTACCCCAACGACCGGCTCGCCGTCGCACTGCTGCTGGAGCGGTGGAATCTCGGGCTCGGCAATTCCCTGGTCGAGCGGCGCATGGCCCTGCGGCTCTCCCGCGAACAGGCCGCCGTGGACCTGCCCAAGGACGAAGTCTCCGAAGCCGACGTCCTGCCGTCGGTCGCCCGCGTGCTGTCCCTTCCCGAACAGTCCTCGGCGCCAGCCATCGAGACGGGCGAGGCCGAGCAGGGGGACGACGACGCGGACGGCCTGGAGGAGTTGGACGAAGAACTCGACTTCTACGCCACGGCTTTGAAGGACGTCGATGACGATGAATAAGACAGCCCGGGCTCTGGCCGAGGAAGCCGATCTGCGCTCCCGGCTGGACCACCTCACGCTGTCCCGCAAGGAAGGCTTCGGCCGCTTCGCCAACGCCCCGCGCCGGGTCCGCCCTGAGCTGCTGTCCCGCCGGCAGCTGAAGAAGCTGTGTGAGGAGGCGCTCGCCGAATACAACCGCACCCGCCGCAGGTGGCACGCGAATCTCGGCCCGCTGGACACCCCGCAGATGAAGGCACTGCACGAAGACCTGTGGGACATCTTCGACAGCAACGACCAGGAGGGTGACAAGGTCAAGGGCGGGATCGCCCTCGACGCCTTCCCCGGTCTGGGCAAGACCACCGCCGTGCTCGCCTTCGCCCGCAAGCTCCACCGCCGCATCATCAAAGAAGAAGGCGAATACACCGACGACGGTCACGAGCGCTGGCCGGTATGCCGCGTCGGCTTGACGAGCAACACCGGAATGCGCGATTTCAACCGGGCCATTCTGGAATACTTCAGCCACCCCGGCCGTCACCGCGGCACGACAGCAGAATTCGGATACCGGGCACTCGATTCCGTTCTGTCCGCGGAGACAAAACTACTGATCGTGGACGATTTGCACTTCCTGAAGTGGCGGAACAAGAGCGGTATCGAGGTCAGCAACCACTTCAAATACATCGCCAACGAGTTCCCGGTGACCCTGCTGATGGTGGGCGTCGGCCTGGAAAACCGGGGCCTGTTCAGCGAGGGAGCAAGCCACGAAGACGCGGTCCTCGCACAGACCGGACGCCGCACAACCCGCCTGGGCATGGAACCGTTCGACATCAAGACCGAGAAGGGACGCTGCGGCTGGCGCGACACCCTCCTCGCGATCGAGGAACGCGTCATCCTCGCGAACAAGTACCCCGGCATGATCGCGGACGACCTGTCCGACTATCTCTTCGCCCGCAGCACCGGACACATCGGCTC
Source organism: Streptomyces sp. T028 (assembly GCF_048159505.1). Lineage (NCBI taxonomy): Bacteria > Bacillati > Actinomycetota > Actinomycetes > Kitasatosporales > Streptomycetaceae > Streptomyces > Streptomyces sp. T028. Next base: position 25,889 of record NZ_JBLRVZ010000022.1, on the reverse strand, counting down.
GCTCATGACGCTCGTCAACCGCGGCTGCCAGAGAGCCGTACGCACCGGCGCCGAGCGCCTAGACACGAAGCTGCTGGACCAGGTGAAAAACGACGCCGCTTCCGAACGGGCCCGACAGGAGTACCACGACGCCCTCGACGCCGGCCGGCTCGTCAGCCGCCCTGGGCAGAACCGGAAGCAGACGTCTTGAGCGAACTCCGCACCCTGGCGATCCGCGTTATCCCGCAGCCCGGCGAGAGCCTGGACAGCTGGCTGGAGGCCCTCGCCCGCCGCTCCTGGACTTCCCTGTCCGCCCTCGTGGACGCACTGAGCCTGCCCATGGCCGAACGGACCCACTACCTCCTCGTCGGACTGAGCACCCCACAGCTGCAGAGCCTGGAGAAGCAGCTTGTGCTGCCTGCTGGCCTGCTCGACCAGGCCGTCGTGCCAGCAGACATCTTCGGCCACCGTGCACCACACTGGCGGTTCTGTCCGCAGTGCTTGGGCGAGATGCAAGGTCGCTGGCCCACACGCTGGTGGCTGCCTTGGTCCTTCGCCTGCACGAAGCATCACGCGCTCCTGCACAATGTTTGCCCGAGCTGCTGCAAAGAGCCTCGTGAGTTCCTGCCCAGGCCGGTGCACCTACACCCCCCAGAACACTGCATGCGCCGAACCGGCCGACGAAGCATTTGTGGCACCAACCTGACCGCCGCACCTCTCTTGGACTTCGACCCACAACATCCTCTGCTCCAGGCCCAACACAAACTCGACTCCCTCTCCATTGATAGACATATGAGCGCCGAGTCAGTCTTTGCAGCGGTGGACACTCCCTTCTCCACACTTGTGCAGTCGCTATCACTCTCAGACCTTCAAAGCATGAGCGAAATCTCCCAGAGATCTTGGGAAAGGTCACACAAAGAGGCCACCAGCCCGACGTCGCCGTTTGGCAGCTGGCGCATCCGCGAACGAGGACGCCGACTCCTCACCCCCGATTTCCTGCACCGCGAGTACACGACAAAGAAAAAGACTCTCCGCGGAATCGCCGAAGAGTATGACTTGTCAGCGAAGCAAGTGATCTTGCGTGCACGAGAGCTCGATATGGAGATCTATCACGGAAACCGGCCGCAGCCGATCGATGACGACTGGCTGCGACAGCAGTATCTCCTCAGGGTCCGCACCGCTGAAGATATCGCCCAAGATGTCGGGGTTAGCGCCAACGCCATTCTCAACCGGCTCGAAAAGCTCGGCATCCCTCGCCGCCCTATGGGCGTTCACAGTCGGCCCGCCCTGACGGCGAAACTCGACGAATCAGTGCCGCTCGATATTAGGTCAGCAGTAGAGGGAACCTTGCATGGCTGGCTTCGACTGCGTCGTTTTCAGATCTGCATGGCTTTCCCTACCGCCACAACTGCGGCTACATACCTTGGGGTTACGCAGTCCGTTCTCGCTCTACAGCTCGACCAACTGGAACGCGACATCGGAGCTCGGCTCTTCCACCGACCTGGCCGCCACAGACCCCAGCGACCAACCAACCGCGGGACGATGCTCTTGCAACATCTCAAGGGCAGTCACGTCCAGGAACTCATGCGTCACAGCCTCGGTTCCACCATAGAACCCATGCCAGGGCGAGATGTCCTGACTTCTGCAGCCAGAACCGTTGACGGCGCACACGCAGCACTGACCACTCTGCACCCGGACACGCCAATTCGGCATCTGAGCATCCCTATGCCCCTGCAGCCGCTCCTGCACCACCTACTGGCTGCCGGCGAGCAGGAAACTTACGCAGCCCGGATCCACACCGCCACCGGAATTCCATTCAATACCGTCTACAAGCAGCTCAAGCGCCTGGAAGCAGCCGGCTGGCTCACAAGCCGCCTCGAATCCCGGGCCGAACGGCCAGGCTCCGCACGCCGACGCACCTACTACTCGCTGACCGCGGCGGCGCACCGAGCCTCAGCCCGCCTTCCGCTCGGCGACTCCCGTGACTCTGAGGAAAACGACAGGGCCACGGGACGAAGCCACCGACACAACAGTGGAAATGGCTCATGAAACCCCAGCTCAGGCGACCTAACGACGCACCAGGCATCGGAAACCTACAAGCGCCCCAAAGGGGCGCGGGGAACTGCGCGATCAGCCACAACGGCGCCGCAGACGGGCGACGACGCATCGCGGCCCTCCCAGCGGAGCGCCTACGCTGGGAAGGTCATACTGCCCCTGCGCGAAAGGGGGCGCCCCATGGCCTCCCCCTCGAAAGCCGGCGCAGCCCTCACCGCGCTGCGCGAGGAACTGTCGGGCGACGTGTTCGCCCCGGACGACCCGGGCTACGACGAGGCCCGCACGGTCTTCAACGCGATGATCGACCGACGCCCGGCGGTGATCGCCCAGTGCGTGGACGAGGCGGACGTCGTACGGACGGTCCGCTTCGCCCGTGACCTGGATCTGAAGATCGCGGTGCGCGGCGGCGGGCACAGTGTGTCGGGCCAGGCGCTGGGCGACGGAGCCGTGGTGGTGGATCTGCGGCACATGCGGTCCGTCACCGTCGACCCCGCGGCCGAGGCGGTACGGGTCGCGGGTGGCGCCACCATGAGCGACCTGGACCGTGCCTGCGAGCCCTTCGCCCTCGCCACGACCGGCGGCCGGGTCTCCACCACCGGTGTCGGCGGCTTCGTCCTGGGCGGCGGCAGCGGCTGGCTGGACCGCCGCTGCGGCCTCGCGGTCGACAACCTGCTCGGCGTCAAACTCGTCACCGCCGACGCCGAGCAGGTCCACGCCAGCGCCGACGAACACCCCGACCTGTTCTGGGCCCTGCACGGCGGCGGAGGAAACTTCGGCGTCGCCACCGCGCTCACCCTGAAGCTGTACGAGCTGCCCGAGTTCTCCATCGCGATGCTGCTGTACCTCCCGGAGTACGGCCCCGAGGCCGTGCGCACCTACCGCGACCTGATCGAGCCGGCTCCCGACGAGGCGAGCGGCGCGGTTCTGTTCCTCACCGGCCCGCCCGAGGATTTCGTACCACCCCACCTGGTGGGCCACAAGGTGTGCGCGGTGCTGCTGACGTACGCCGGCGCCGAGGAGGACATGCGCAAGCTGGCCCAGCCGCTGCTCGCGCTGCCGCACGAGACGGAGATCGTCGGGGCGATGCCGTACGCGGACGTCCAGTGCATGATCGACGATCCGCCCGGGATGCGTAACTACTGGTCGGCGGAGTATCTGACGGGTGCTCCGGACGACTTCGTGGACGCCTACTGCGCTCTCGCGGAATCCGTGCCCGTGCCGACGGGCACCCAGCATCTGCTGTGGCCGCAGGGCGGCGCGATCGCCGGCGGGCCACACGAGTACCCGGTGCCGTACCGGGACGCGGCCTGGGTCGTGCATCCCTTCGGGGTCTGGGAGGACCCGGCGGACGACGAGCGCTGTGTGCGGTGGGTGCGCGACGTACGCGCCGGTGTCCGCCCGTGGAGCACGGGTGACGTCTACCTCAACTTCATCGGCGACGAGGGCACCGACCGGGTTGTCGCCGGCCTCGGCGCGGAGAACGCGCGGCGGCTCGGGGACGTCAAGCGGCACTACGACCCCGACAACGTCTTCCGCTTCAATCACAACATCAAGCCCACCTGACCGGCCGCTCGGCTGTCTGCCGGGGCGTCCTCGCAGGTAGCGTCCGCTGCATGGACAGCCGTACGGACCATCGACCCGACAGCCAGGACGCCGGCATCACCGTGCGGCGGGCGCTGGAGCTGCCCGGCCTGCGCAGTGGACTGCCCGAGGTCCTCGCGGGCGCCGACCGGCTGGGGCGGACCGTGCGCTGGGTGCACGCGGGCGAGGTCCCGCACATCGCCTCCCTGCTCAAGGGCGGCGAGCTGCTGCTGACGACGGGCTACGGCCTCGGTACCCGGCCGGCCGAGCAGCGGGCGTTCGTGCGGACCCTCGCCGAGCGGGGCATCGCGGCCCTGGTGATCGAGCTGGGCCCGCGCTTCACCCGGCTGCCCGCGACCCTCGTGGAGACGGCGCGGGTGAACGGCCTGCCGCTAGTGCAGCTGCACCGCGAGGTGCCGTTCGTGACGGTCACGGAGGAGATCCACACCGAGATCGTCAACGGCCACTACGCGCTGCTCCAGCGCGCGGAGGAAGTGCACCGCCGCTGCACCGAGGCGCTGCTGGGCGGTGGCGGGATCCCGCAGGTGCTGGGCATCCTGGCCGACTTCGGCGGCAACCCGGTGTTCCTGGAGACGACGGACGGCCAGCTGCTCTACGCCGCCGGGGAAGGACCGGAGGGGGCGGATCCGCTCCAGGTGTGGGAGGGGCTGCGCGGCCCGCGCAAGGAAGTGCCGCCGCCCGCCGGTTCGGTACTGGTGGACGTGCCCGGGGGCGGGCCGGGGGCGGGTTCGGTCCGCGCCCGGCTCGTACTGCTGCCCGTGCGCGGCCCGCTCGCTCCGGTGCACCGGATGGCCGCCGAGCGGGCCGCGGGGATCCTGGCCGTGGTGCTGATGCAGGCGCGCCAGGAGGAGGAGCTGGCGGCGCGTGGCCGGGGCGACTTCCTGACCGATCTCGCCGAGGGCCGGATCACGGCGGAGGACGCTCCGGCACAGGCCCGCGTGCTCGGCTTCAAGCCCGGTGCGGGCCCGCTGCTGCCGGTCGTCATGCGGGTGGGCGAAGCTCCCCCACTCTCGGCTTCGCTCGAGCGGGGGGACCCCCACGCCCCCGGCGGCGGCTGGGCGGTGCTGGCCCGCGCGGTCGCGGAGGAGCTGGCGTCGGTGGGCGTGCCGGTGCTCCTCGGCGTACGGCCGGTGGAGGGCCGCGTGCCGCTCCTGGTGGGCCTGCGGTCGGAGCCGGAGCGGTCGGCCGTCGCGGACCGGGTCGCGGCGGCGCTGCGGGCCGGGGTGGAGCGGGCCGGGATGCAGCGGCCGGGCGCGCCGCCACCGATCGTGGTGGTCGGCGTCGCGGGCGGCTGGGCGGCGGCCTCGGCGGGCCTCCGGCACGCGGCGGAGGCGGCGACCGCCGCCCAGGGCCTGTCGGACCGCCCCTGGTACGACGCCCGCCGCCTCGACATCGACCTGCTGCTGTGGCGGCTGCGCGACCACCCGGACCTGGCGGCCTTCGTGGACCGCGCGATCGGCCCGGTCCGCGACCACGACCGCCGCTCCAAGCCGCCCCTGCTGCCCACCCTGGAGACCTATCTGGCCCACGCGGGCCGCAAGGCGGAGACGGCCCGCGAGCTGCACCTCAACCGCCAGACGCTCTACAACCGCCTCGCCCGCATCGGCGAGCTGCTCGGCACCGACCTGGACGACCCGCAGACGGTCCTGGCCCTCAGCCTGGCCCTGCGCGCCCGCCGGCATCTGCCGTAGGGCGTCAGATCATCGGCAGAGGCTGCGTCAGCTCGTCGTACACACTCAGCACCTGCGCGACGGTCTCGTCCTCGGTGGGCCAGGTGGCCGCCTGACGCCGGCCCAGGTCCCGCAGCCGCTCGCGCCGTTCCGCATCGCCGAGCAGGCGTACGACGGCCTCGGCGAAGGCCTGCGCATCGCCGGGCGGGACGAGTTCGGCCGCGTCGCCGACGAGTTCGCGGATCCCGCCGGCCTGGGCGGCGACGAGCGGCACGCGCGCGTGGAGGGCCTCTTGCGCCAGGACCGACCGGGCCTCCTCGCCTCCCGGCAGCAGCGCGAGATCGGCGGCGGCGAGCAGCGCGCCGACGTCGTCGCGCCGCCCGAGCAGCCGCACCGGCAGCTCCTCGTCCTCGATACGGCGCTGCAGCGCCGGCCGCATCGGGCCCTCCCCGGCGATGACCACCAGCGGCACGGGATCCAGCCGGCACCACGCGTGCGTGGCGTCCAGCAGCAGGTCGTAGCCCCGGTGCCGGTCCAATGATCCGACGGCCATCAGCAACGGACGGCCGATCGCGCCGAGTTCGGCCCGCACCTTGGGACGCGGCTGCTCGGCGTCCTCGGGCTCCTCGACCCGACCGGCCGCGCCGGGTCCGGGCAGCGCCACACCGGCGAGCCGGGCGTCCTTGGCGCCGGTCCGGCGCGCCCGGTCGACGAGGTCGGAGGTGGTGCCCAGCACGACGGCAGCCGCCCTCGCCACCCGCCGCTCCAGCAGCCGCAGCAGATGGGCGCGGGCGCCGTCGGCACGCGCCCGGCTGTGCCAGGTGACGACGAGCGGGGTGCGGCGCCCGCCGAGCGCGAGGACGGCGCGGAACGAGGCGTGCAGCCCGTGCGCGTGGACCACGTCGGCGTCCGTGCAGGCCGCCCGCAGCGCCGCCACCGACCCCGGGTCGCTGCTGCGCGGTACGTGCACGTGTTCGGCGCCGGCGCCCGTGAAGTCGTAGAGGCGCTCGGCCTCGGACGGGGCGCACACCGTCACCCGCACGCCCCGCGCGACAAGCCCCGCGGCCAGGGAGCGCACGTGCGCGCTGCTGCCGGCGTTGCCGCCGCCCAGCACCTGCACGGTGCGCAGCGGCGACTGGCCGTGCGGTGCGTGGCTGCTCACGTGGCCGGGGCTCCTGGGTTCGGCGTCGGACGGTCACGAAGGAACGTACTGGGGACCGGCGGAGGGATGGACCGCTCGGCTTCCTCCTCGTACCAGCCCAAGGATGCCAGCACGCACGGGTGTTCCGTGCCGCCCGACCGCCGGACCCCCGGCGACACGGCCGTACATGTCACCCACAAGAGCGAATGAACCCAGGGATCCGTTCGATTACAGCCGGGGTCCCCGGGTCACGTCTCCTCGCTCACGCGTCCGCGATCACGCGTCCGTGCGTGCCGTCGCCAGCAGCTCCTCGGCGTGCGCCCGGGCCGTCTCCGAGTCCTCCTGGCCGGCCAGCATCCGGGACAGCTCCCGGATCCGCTCCTCGCCCTCCAGGACCTTCACGCCGGACCGGGTGACCGACCCGTCGTTGGTCTTCTCGACCAGCAGCTGCCGGTCGGCGAAGGCCGCGACCTGCGGAAGATGGGTGACGACCACGACCTGCGCGCTCTTCGCGAGCTTCGCGAGCCGCCGCCCGATCTCCACGGCCGCCTTGCCGCCGACACCCGCGTCGACCTCGTCGAAGAGGTACGTCGGCACGGGGTCCGTCCCCGCGAACACGACCTCCACGGCGAGCATCACGCGCGACAGCTCACCGCCGGACGCGCCCTTGGCGATGGGCCGCGGCGGGGCGCCCGGATGCGGGGCGAGCAGCAGCTCGACCTCGTCGGCACCGGACGGCCCGTAGGCGACCGCCCGCCCGCCGACCTCGACACCCTCCGGATCCTCGGTCTGCCGGATCGCGAACGACACGCGCGCGTGAGGCATCGCCAGAGAAGCCAACTCTGCGGTCACCGCGGCCGCAAACCTCTCGGCCGCCTCGGTCCGCGCGTCCGTCAGCGCCTGCGCGAGCCCGCCCAGTTCGGCCCGCAGCGCGTCCCGCTCGGCGGTCAGCTCGTCGATCCGCTCGTCGTCGCCGTCCAGTTCGGTCAGCCGCGCCGCGCTCTGCTCGGCCCACGCCAGTACCGCGGTCACGTCCGGCCCGTACTTGCGCGTCAGCGCGGTGAGCGCGGCCCGCCGCTCCTCGACCGCCGCCAGCCGCAGCGGATCGGCGTCGAGGTCGTCGGCGTACCCCGCGAGCTCCCCGGCCACGTCACCGAGCAGGATCCCGATCTCCCCGATCCGGTCCGCGAGCGCGGCGAGCCTCGGGTCGTAGGACCGCACGGCCTCCACAGCCCGCTGAGCGCCCGCCACCAAGGTCGCGGCGTCGATGCCCTCGGGATCCTCGGGATTGCCCGCGAGAGCGGCGTGCGCGGCCGTGGCGGCCGAGGACAGCGCCTCGGCGTGCCCCAGCCGCTCGGCCTCCTCCGCGAGTTCCACGTCCTCCCCGGCGCGCGGCTCGACGCCGGACACCTCGTCAAGGCCGTAGCGCAGCATGTCGGCCTCCTGGGCCCGCTCACGCGCGCGTGTGACGATCTCGTCCAGCTCGACGGCCACGGCCCGCAGCCGCCGGTAGGCCTCGGTGTACTTGGCGAGCGGCACGGCGACGGAGTCCCCGGCGTATCGGTCGAGCGCCTGGCGCTGCCGGGACAGCTTCAGCAGCCCCTGCTGGTCGGTCTGCCCGTGCACGGCCACCAGTTCGTCGGCCAGCTCGGCCAGCACGCCCACGGGCACACTGCGCCCGCCGACGTGCGCCCGCGACCGCCCCTCGGCGGAAACGGTACGGCTGATGAGCAGCGCGCCGTCGTCGAGCTCGGCGCCGGCCTCCTCGGCCCGTACGACCACCGGGGCGCCCGAGGGCACGGCGATGCGCCCCTCGACGACCGCCCGCTCGGCGCCGATCCGCACGAGCGCGGGATCGGCGCGCCCGCCCAGCAGCAGCCCGAGGCTGGTGACCACCATGGTCTTGCCCGCACCCGTCTCACCGGTGACGGCGGTGAACCCGGGCGACAGCTCGACGACCGCGTCGTCGATGACTCCGAGCGACCGTATCCGCATCTCCTCCAACACGGAGAAGACCATACGAGGTCCACCCCGAAGAGTGCGAGGCACCCTGGTCACCCGGGCGAGTGGAGGTGCTTTTCAGGGACGCGAACCCGCGGCCGCCGACGAGCCCCCGCCACCCCTCACAGACCGCTAAGGCCGAGCCCCCCGCCACCCGGAAACGGGCAGCGCGAACTTCGCCACCAGCCGATCCGTGAACGAAGCATGATGCAGCCGAGCCAACCGCACCGGCACAGCCCCCCGCCGCACCTCGACCCGAGCCCCCGGAGGCAGCTCGAAGGTCCGCCGCCCGTCACACCACAGGACCCCCGGCGGAATGTGCGGCAGCAGCTCCACGGCGAGCACGGAGTTCGGCGAGGTCACCAACGGCTTCGCGAACAGCGCGTGCGCGCTGATCGGCACCATCAACAGCGCCTCGACCTCGGGCCACACCACAGGCCCACCGGCGGAGAACGCATAGGCCGTGGACCCGGTGGGCGTGGACAGAACGATCCCGTCACACCCGAACCCGGTCACCGGGCGCCCATCGATCTCGAGGACGACCTCAAGCAGCTTCTCTGCGCCGGCCTTCTGCACCGCCGCCTCGTTCAGCGCCCAGTCCGTGTGCACGATGTCCCCGTTGCGATGCACGACGACATCGACGGTCATCCGCTCCTCGACCTCGTACGCCTTGCTGACGACCCGGTCGACGACCTTGTCGAGGTCGTCCCGCTCGGCCTCGGCGAGGAACCCGACACTGCCGAGGTTGACGCCGAGCATCGGCACCCCGGACGCCCGCGCGAACTCGGCGCCCCGCAGCAGCGTTCCGTCACCGCCGAGGACGATGAGCAGCTCGCAGCCCTCCAGGCAGTCCGGAGTGGCCTCGGCGACGAGTTCCACCTCGTCGGGCACGTGCAGGTCGGCGGCCTCGTACTCCAGGACGCGCACCCCGATGCCCTCGCGCAGCAGCCCCTTCACCACAAGTTCCGCACTGCGGATCGCGGCGGGCCGGCCCGTGTGGGCGAGGAGGAAAACAGTACGAGCTCGGTTCTCGGTCAACGCGGCCCCTCCGCAACTGCACGGTCAACGTCGGCCGGGTCCAGGGCAGGCGCCCCGGCCCGGAGCCACAGAAAGTACTCGACATTGCCCGACGGCCCGGGCAGCGGACTGGCGGTGACACCCTTCACCCCGAGCCCGAGGTCCCACGCCTTGCCGGCGACGCCGCGCACCGCCTCGGCCCGCAGCTGCGGGCTGCGCACGACGCCCCCGCTGCCGAGCCGTTCCTTCCCCACCTCGAACTGCGGCTTGACCATCATGACCAGATCCGCGTCCGGCTCGGTGCACCGCGCCAGGGCCGGCAGCACCAGCCCGAGCGGGATGAAGGACAAGTCCCCCACGACAAGATCCACTGGCTTCCCATCGATCGCTTCAAGCGTCAACTCGCGTACGTTCGTACGGTCCTTGACGGTGACGCGTTCATCGCTCCGCAGAGACCAGGCGAGTTGTCCGTATCCGACGTCGACGGCGACGACGTGCGCGGCACCGGCCCGCAGCAGCACATCCGTGAACCCCCCGGTGGACGCCCCGGCGTCCAGCGCCCGCCGTCCCTCGACGACAAGCCCCCGCGGCACGAAGGCCTTCAGCGCCCCGGCGAGCTTGTGCCCGCCCCGGGAGACGTAGTCGGGGTCGTCGTCGTCCAAGGCGACGACGATCGCCGCCGCCGTCTCCACCTGCGTGGCGGGCTTGGTCGCGACGGTCTTGCCGACGGTGACCCGCCCGGCGGCGATCAGCTGCCCGGCGTGCTCCCGCGAGCGCGCGAGCTTGCGGCGTACCAGCTCCGCGTCCAGACGGCGACGTGCGACTCCTGCCACGTTCGGTTCAGCTCCTACTGCTGTACGTCGATGGGGGCGCCGGAGGTCCCGGGCGGGCGTCGAGCGCGGTGAGCGCGTCGCGCAGCCCCCTGTGTACATCCTCGTACACCTCGAGGTGTCCGTCGGTGGCGAGGTGGTCGGCGTCGGCCAGCCGGTCCAGCTGGGCGTCGACCTCGGCGTTGCCGGTGGGCGTGCGGGGGACGGCCAGTGGGGCGGGCGCGGCGGGGTCGTACTCGGGTTCGACCACCGAGGCCGATGCCGCCTCGTTCACCGGGTCCGGTGCGGGCTCGCTCTCCGGCACTGTGTCGCTCATGCCCAGACGCTACCCCGAACCCCTGGGGTACCGTCGATGTCGATGGCCACGATCGAGGAGTGCCGCGCCGCACTCGAGAAGCTCTCGGACAACATGCAGCACGCCGAAGGGAACGTCCGCACAGCCGCGGAACTGGACCGTTCGGTCAGCTGCTGGATCAGCGACCTGGACGTCACGTTCGTGGGCCGTATGGCGGGCGGCCGGATCGTGGTCCAGGACACCATGCAGGGCCCTCCGCGGGAGAAGGCCCAGATCAGACTGAGCATGACCGGGGACGACCTGGTGGCCCTGGTGGGCGGCGGGCTGAACTTCGCGAAGGCCTGGGGCTCGGGCCGGGTGAAGCTGCACGCGGGCGTGCGCGACCTGTTCGTCCTCAGGAAGCTTCTGTAGCCACCACCCGTGCCCGTGCCGTGCGCGCCGCCGGCACCACCAGCGGCGTACCCGTCTCCGGGTCGTCGATGACCTGGCAGCGCAGCCCGAAGACCTCCTCGACCAGTGCGGCCGTGACGATGTCGTTCGGCGCGCCCTGCGCGATGACCTCGCCGCCCTTCAGCGCGATCAGATGGGTGGCGTACCGGGCCGCGTGGTTGAGGTCGTGCAGCACGGCGACGAGCGTGCGGCCCTGTTCTTCGTGCAGCTCGGCGCACAGGTCGAGGACGTCGATCTGGTGCTGGATGTCGAGGTAGGTCGTCGGCTCGTCGAGCAGCAGCAGCGGGGTCTGCTGGGCGAGGGCCATGGCGATCCACACCCGCTGGCGCTGGCCGCCGGACAGCTCGTCGACGTACCGGTCGGCGAGTCCGGCCACCCCGGTCTGCGTCATGGACTCCTGGACGACCCGCTCGTCCTCGGCCGACCACTGCCGCAGGATGCCCTGGTGCGGGTAGCGGCCGCGGCCGACGAGGTCGGCGACGGTGATGCCGTCCGGCGCGATGGACGACTGCGGCAGCAGGCCGAGCGTGCGCGCCACCTTCTTGGCCGGCATCGACTGGATGACCTGCCCGTCGAGCAGCACCCGGCCCTCCGACGGCTTCAGCATCCGCGACAGCGCCCGCAGCAGCGTGGACTTGCCGCACGCGTTGGGGCCGACGATCACCGTGAAGGAGTTGTCGGGGATCTCCACCGACAGCTGTTCGGCGATGACCCGCTGGTCGTAGGCGAGGGTGACGTTCTCGGCGGACAGGCGGTTCACGGTGCTCCTTGGATGGTTCTGGTTCATGTCCGGCCCGCCTTCATATCCGGCCCGCCTTGCGCTCGGTGACGAGGAGCCACAGCAGATAGACACCGCCGAGCACCCCGGTGACCACGCCCACAGGCAGCTGTCCGTCACCGAACAGCCGCTGCGAGGCCCAGTCGGCGGTGACCAGCAGGGCGGCGCCCATGCACAGCGACGCCATGAGGTTGGGGCCGGGCGAGCAGGTGAGGCGCCGGGCGAGCTGCGGCGCGGTGAGCGCCACGAAGCTGACGGGGCCCGCGGCGGCGGTGGCGGCGGCGGTGAGCAGCACGGCCGACACCATCAGCACCAGCCGTACGCGCTCCACCCGCACCCCGAGCGCGTTCGAGACGTCGTCGCCCATCTCCATCATCCGCAGCCCGCGCGCGTTGCCGAGGACGAGCGGTACGAGCACACAGACCAGGGCGAGCAGCGGCCAGACCTGCTTCCAGTCCCGCCCGTCCAGCGTCCCGGTCATCCAGACGACGGCCCGCGCCGCGTCGACGAAGTCGGCCTTGGTGATCAGATAGCCGTTGACCGCCGTCGCCACGGCCGACACGCCGATGCCGACGAGCACCAGCCGGTAGCCGTGCACGCCCCGCTTCCACGCCAGCAGATAGATCGCGGCCCCGGTCACCAGCCCGCCGACCAGCGCGCCGACGGTGACCTGGGTGGTGGTCCCGGAGAACAGTACGATCATCACGAGCGCTCCGGCCGTCGCCCCCTGTCCGAGGCCGAGGACGTCGGGGCTGCCCAGCGGATTGCGCGACACGGCCTGGAACAGCGCGCCGCCGAGCCCCAGCGAGGCTCCGACCAGCAGTCCGACCAGGACCCGGGGCAGCCGCAGCTCGTTGACGATGAGCTCCTGGCCGGGGGTCCCCTCGCCGAACAGCGTCGTGACGACGTCGCCGAACGAGATCGGGAAGTCGCCCGTGCCGATCAGCACGACACTCGCGGCGAACGCGGCGGCCAGCAACAGGACGACGACCACCAGGGCCCGTACGTCCAGCCGCACCGACAGCCCGCCCGGGGTGCGCAGCGCGCGGCGCCCGGTCCCCGCGGGCGCCTGAGGCGTCTTCTCGGTTGTCTCCGCGATCCTCACAGCTGGGCCGTCCTCCGCCGTCGTACGAGAAAGATGAAGACCGGCCCGCCGATGATCGCGGTGATGATGCCGACCTGGACCTCCGAGGGGCGGGCCACGACCCGGCCGATCACATCGGAGCCGAGCAGCAGCACCGGCGACAGGATCGCCGCGTACGGCATGATCCAGCGCAGGTCGGGGCCGGTGAAGGAGCGGACGATGTGCGGGACCATCAGCCCGACGAACACGATCGGCCCGCAGGCGGCGGTCGCGGCCCCGCACAGCACGGTCGCGGCGAGCATGGCCAGCGCCCGGGTGCGGTTGAGGTTCGCGCCGAGCGCCCTGGCGGTGTCGTCGCCCATCTCCACCGCGTTCAGCGGCCGGGCGAGGGCGAGCGCGAGGACCGTACCGGCGACCAGGAAGGGCAGCACCTGCCAGATCGTCTCGTCGGTCGCCGAGGACAGCGAACCGACCGTCCAGAACCGCATCCTGGCCAGCGCGGCCTCATCCATGATCATCACGGCCTGGAGGTAGCCGTACAGCGCGGCGCTGATCGCGGTGCCGGCGAGCGCGAGCCGTACGGGCGTGGCCCCCCGGCTGCCGCCCAGGAACCAGACCAGCGCACCGACCGCGGCCGCCCCGAGGAAGGCGAACCACACATACCCGGTCAGGCTCGTCACCCCGAGGAAGGTGATGGCGGTGACGACGGCGGCCGAGGCGCCCGCGTTGATCCCGAGCAGCCCGGGGTCGGCCAGCGGATTGCGCGTCAGGGCCTGGAGCACGGCTCCGGACAGCCCCAGCGCGGCACCGACCAGCAGCCCCAGCACGGTCCGCGACAGCCGCTCGTCGACGACGACGTCCGCGTACGTCCCCGAGTCCGCGAACAGCCCGTGCCACACCTGGTCGACGGACAGCTCCTTCGCCCCGACGGCGATGCTCGCCAACGCCACCACGGCGAGGACCGCCAGGGCGACGAGGAGTCCAACGGAACGGATCGCCCGGCGGGTTGGGGGCGCGGGGGCGGTCTCCGCGCGCTGTTCGGGAACACTGTCGACCAACACGCAGTTAGGTTAGCCTACCCTGCCAATTCGGTCGGTGCCCCGGAGCAGGCCGAAGCCCCCGGAGCGCCTCACAACCCCAGCCGCGCCAGCGCCTTCCCCCCGTCCAGCGCACAACTCCCCTCCCCCGCCGCCGTCCAGGCCGCCGCGCACAGCGCCCGCAACCCGTCCAACGCCTCACCGTCCCCCTCCAGCTCCAACCTCCCCCACTCTCGGCTTCGCTCGAGCGGGGGGACCCCCATCTCCCCCGCGGTCGCCGTCCACCCACCGCACCGGAAACCCTCCCCGGCCGGGGTGACCTCCGGCTGCCCGGTGAGCAGCCCCCGCAGATCGGCGTCCACGAACGTCGGCCGGTGCTGCGGCGGCGCGGCCAGCAGCAGCGCCCCGTCGGTGACCCCGGTGAGGACGAGCAGCGAGTCCACCTCGCCGTTGAACGCCCCCTCGATGTCGGTGTCCAGCCGGTCCCCGACGACCAACGGCCGCTCCGCGCCCGTCCGCAGGATCGTCTCCCGGTGCATCGGAGGCAGCGGCTTGCCCGCGACCTGCGGCTCGGCACCGGTCGCTATCCGCACCACCTCCACCGCCGCCCCGTTCCCCGGCGCGATCCCCCGTCCGCTCGGAATCGTCAGATCGGTGTTCGACGCGAACCACGGCACCCCGCGCGCCACGGCGTACGAAGCCTCCGCGAACCGCCCCCACGGCAGATCGGGACCGCCGTACCCCTGCACCACGGCCACCGGATCGTCGTCCGCGGACTCCACCGGTACGAGCCCCCGCTCCCGCAGCGCGGCCCGCAGCCCCTCTCCGCCGATCACCAGCACCCGCGCCCCCGCCGGCACCTGCTCACTGATCAGCCGCGCGACCGCCTGGGCCGAGGTGATGACGTCCCCGGCACCCGTCGGGATCCCCAGCTCGGTGAGATGCCCGGCCACCGTGTCCGGCGTCCGCAGCGCGTTGTTGGTGACGTACGCGAGACGCATCCCGCCCGCACGAGCGGTGGCCAGCGACTCGACGGCGTGCACGATCGCGCTTCCACCCGCGTACACCACCCCGTCCAGATCGAGCAGCGCCGTGTCGTACGCCTCGCTCAGGGCCTGCCCACTGCCCTCGGGCCTCGTCCTGACGCTCCGGCTCATTCCACATCGCTCCTCGCTCGATCCGCTTTCCCTCGATCATCCCGCACGCCACCGACACACGTACGATGCCGGGATGAACACTGCAGGTCACTCGGAAGCAACGGCGCCCCGAGGCCTGGAACTCACCCCGTTCCGAGGCCTGCGCTACGACCCCGACCGGGTCGGCAGCCTCGCCGCCGTCACCTCCCCGCCGTACGACGTCGTCGTCCGCCCCGACGGCCTGCACCACCTCCAGGACGCCGACCCCTACAACATCGTCCGGCTGATCCTCCCCCAGGCCACCACACCCAGCGCCCGCAACGAACAGGCCGCCGACGCCCTGCGCCGCTGGCTCGCCGAAGGCGTCCTGACCGCCGACCCCGAGCCCGCCCTGTACGTCTACGAGCAGCGGCACGCCGACGGCATGCTCCAGCGCGGCCTCATCGGCACCCTGCGCGTCTCCGACCCGGCGGAGGGGATCGTCCTCCCCCACGAGGACGTCATAGAACCCGTCGTGGCGGAGCGCGCGGCCCTGATGCGCGCCACCTACGCCAACCTCGAGCCCCTGCTCCTCACCTACCGCGGCAACGGCACGGCGGCCGAGATCGTGGACCGCGTCGCCGAGCGCCCCCCGCTCCTCACCACGACCACCGAGGACGGCTACCGCCACCGCCTCTGGGCGATCACCGACCACGCCGACCAGTCCCTCGTCCAGGCGGACCTCGCCCACCACCAGGCCCTGATCGCCGACGGCCACCACCGCTGGGCCACCTACCGCAGGCTCCGCGCCGCACACTCCTCCCCCAGCCCCTGGGACCACGGCCTGGTCCTCCTGGTCGACACGGCCCGCTACCCCCTGCGCGTCCGCGCCATCCACCGCTTCCTGCACGGCCTGCCGGTCGCCGAGGCCCTCACCGCCGTACAGGACCTGTTCCGGGTACGGCACCTGCGGGTCCCCCTCCCCGAGGCCCTGGAGGCACTGGCGGACGCGGCCTGCGCCGGAAACGCGTTCCTGCTGGCCGGCGACGGGGCCTTCCACCTCCTGGACCGTCCGGACCCGGCCCTCCTGGACCGCACGGTCCCCCAGGACCGCCCGCAGGCCTGGCGCACCCTGGACGCGACCGTCCTGCACGCCGCCCTCCTCGCCCACGTGTGGCACATCCCCGAGGACGACCCGACCCGGATCGCCTACATCCACGACACCGCCGCCACCGTCCGGAAGGCGGAACGCACCGGCACCACGGCGGTCCTCCTCCACCCCGTACGCGAGGAGGTCGTCCGCGACCTCGCACGCCAGGGCGTCACCATGCCCCGCAAGTCGACGTCGTTCGGCCCCAAACCGGCCTCCGGTCTGGTCCTGCGCGCACTGGACGTCTGAGGGCCCGGACGTCTGAGGGCCCGGACGTCCGAGGGCCCGGAAGAAGGTCTCGAGAAAAAGTCACGGGCGATGTCGAGAACCCGCGTCGGGCTCCGTCCCCGCTGTGAACGCGACCACAATGGGCCGCACAGCACCGAGGAGACACACCATGGCCAAGTACCTGCTGCTGAAGCACTACCGCGGCGCCCCGGACCCGGTGAACAACGTGCCGATGGACCGGTGGACGCCGGAGGAGATCTCGGCGCACATCCAGTACATGAACGACTTCGCGGCCCGGCTCGAGAAGACCGGCGAGTTCGTCGACGGCCAGGCGCTCGCCCCCGAGGGGCAGTGGGTCCGCTACGACGGTGAAGGGCGCCCGCCGGTCACCGACGGCCCGTTCGCCGAGACCAAGGACCTCATCGCCGGCTGGATGATCATCGACGTCGACAGCCACGAGCGCGCCGTCGAACTGGCCGGGGAACTGTCGGCCGCCCCCGGCGCCGGCGGGAAGCCGATCCACGAGTGGCTGGAGCTGCGCCCGTTCCTGACCGCGACGCCCACCATCACCGAGTGCCATTGATGAACGAGGCCCTGCTGAGGAGCCTCACGCCGAGCGTGCTGGCGATCCTCGTCCGCCGCGGAGCAGACTTCGCGGCGGCCGAGGACGCCGTACAGGACGCGCTGGTCGAGGCGGTCCGCGTCTGGCCCGCCGACCCGCCGCGGGACCCCAAGGGCTGGCTGGTCACCGTCGCCTGGCGCCGCTTCCTCGACGCGACCCGCGCGGACACCGCCCGCCGCCGACGCGAGGACCGCGTCGAGGAGGAGCCACCGCCCGGCCCCACGCCCTCGGCGGACGACACCCTCCAGCTCTACTTCCTCTGCGCACACCCCTCCCTCACCCCCTCCTCCGCCGTCGCGCTCACCCTGCGCGCCGTCGGAGGCCTCACCACCCGCCAGATCGCCCAGGCATACCTGGTCCCCGAGGCGACCATGGCCCAGCGCATCAGCCGCGCCAAGCGCACCGTCTCCGGCGTGCGCCTCGACCGGCCCGGCGATGTCGCCACCGTGCTGCGCGTCCTCTACCTGGTCTTCAACGAGGGCTACTCCGGCGACGTCGACCTCGCCGCCGAGGCCATCCGCCTCACCCGGCAGCTCGCGGCCGCGATCGACCACCCCGAGGTGTCCGGGCTGCTCGCCCTCATGCTGCTCCACCACGCCCGACGCGCCTCCCGCACCGCACCCGACGGCAGCCTGGTACCGCTCGCCGAACAGGACCGCAGCCGCTGGGACACCAGGTCGATCGCCGAGGGCGTCGAGATCCTTCAGACAGCCCTCGCCCGTGACCGGCTGGGCGAGTTCCAGGCCCAGGCCGCCATCGCGGCCCTGCACGCCGACGCGCCGACCGCCGAGGAGACGGACTGGGTGCAGATCGTCGAGTGGTACGACGAGCTCACCCGGCTGACCGACAGCCCGGTCGTCCGCCTCAACCGCGCGGTCGCCGTCGGCGAGGCCGACGGACCCCGGGCCGGCCTGGCGGCACTCGCGGCACTGGACGACACACTCCCCCGTCACACCGCCGTAGCGGCCTACCTGCACGAACGCGACGGCGACCTCACGACGGCGGCACGCCTGTACGCCGAGGCAGCCCACAAGGCCCCCAACCTCGCCGAACGCGACCACCTGACCCGACAGGCCGCCCGGCTCAACACCCGCCGGGGTAACTGACGAGGGGCAGGTCCCCAGCGGAACCTGCCCCTCGCTCACTCATGCGCCGAACTCAGTCCTTGTCCTCCGACTCGTCCTCGCCCGGCGCCTCCTGGGACTCACCCTCGGGAACGCCCTCCCCCTCGCCCTCGTCGAGGGCATCGACGAAATCGACCCCGTCCAGCTCGGCGAGCCGGTCGGAGGCGTCCGTGCTGCCGTCCCGGTCCGCCTCGACGGCCTTGGCGAACCACTCCCGCGCCTCGCCCTCACGTCCGGCGGCCAGCAGCGCGTCGGCATAGGCGTACCGCAGCCGCGCGGTCCACGGCTGTACGGAGTTGGAGGCGAGCTCGGGGCTCTGCAGCGTCACGATGGCCGCGTCCAGCTGCCCCATGTCACGCCGGGCACCGGCCGCGACGAGCCGCATCTCCACCTGTCCGGCCTTGTCGAGCTTGTGCACCTCGGGGGCACCGGCCATGTCCAGCGCCTTCTCCGGCCGCCCGAGCCCACGCTCGCAGTCGGCCATGACGGGCCACAGCTCCACCGAGCCGGTCATCCGCCGCGCCGCCCGGAACTCGGCGAGCGCCTCGCTGTACTTCTGGTTCGCGTACGCCGCGAACCCGGCCGCCTCCCGTACGGCGGCGACACGCGACGCGAGCCGCAGCGCCACCTTGCTGTACCCGTAGGCGCCCTCGGGGTCCTCGTCGATGAGCCGAGCGACCATCACCAGGTTCCTGGCGACGTCATCGGCGAGCGTCTTGGGCAGGCTCTGCAGCTCCTGCCGTACGTCCTTGTCGATCTCCTCGCCGGTGACGTCCTCCGGGATCGGCAGCCGCTTGATCGGCTCACGGTCGCGGTCCCGGTCCCGCTCGTCACGGAACCGACCACCAGCACGCCGGTCATCACCGCGCCGGTCGTCCCTACGGTCGTCACGACCCCGGAAACCGCCGGGCCGCCCACCCCGGTCGTCCCGCCGGAAGCCACCACGCCCGCCGCGGTCGTCCCTGCGGTCGTCGCGCCGGTCGTCCCGCCGGAACCCACCGCGGTCACCTCGGTCGTCCCGCCGGAAGCCACCCCGGTCGTCACCGCGCCGGTCGTCCCTACGGTCATCACGGCGATCGTCCCGCCGGTCGTCCCGACGGAACCCTCCCCTGTCACCGCGGTCGTCACGACGGTCATCGCGCCGGAACCCACGGTCGTCGCCCCGGTAGCCCCCGCGCTCGCCGCCCCGTTCGTCACGACGGTCATCGCGCCGGTCGTCCCTGCGGTATCCACCTCGGTTGTCGTCCCGCCGGAAGGAGGGACGGTCACCACGGTCGTCGCGCCGGTCGTCGCGCCGGTCCTCACGGCGGAAGCCACCGCGCTCGCCACGCTCGTCGCCGCGCCGGTCGTCCCTACGATCGTCGCGTCGCCCGTAGCCGCCACGGTCCCGGTCGCCGAACCCGCCACGGTGGTCATCGCGCCGGAAAGCCGGCCGGTCACCGCGGTCGTCTCGGCGGTCGTCACGCCGGAACCCGCGGTCCCGGTCGTCCCGACGCGGCCCGCGGTCGCGGTCGTCACGCTGGAAGTGGGGACGGGGGCCACGATCGCCCTCACGGCGGTCGTCACGCCGATCATCCCGACGCCCGTACCCGCCACCCCGGTTGTCATCACGCCGGAAGCCACCACGGTCGCCACGGTCACGGTCGTCACGACGGCCGTAACCACCACCGCGGTTGTCGTCGCGCCGGCCCTGACCACCGCGCTCACCACGGTCGTCACGACGGAAGCCCCCGCGATCGCCACGGTCACGGTCTCCGCGGTAGCCGCCACGATCGCCGCGATCCCCACCGTCCCGTCGCCGCTGGTCGCGCTCCGGTCGGTCGTCGGGAGAGTTGGTGGACATCGGTGACTCCTGTCTTCGGTACCGCAATCATTCTAAAAACGAAAGGACCCCTGGTCCCAGCTGAACGCTGGTGACCAGGGGTCCTTCCCAAAGATTGTTCGGCGGTGTCCTACTCTCCCACAGGGTCCCCCCTGCAGTACCATCGGCGCTGTAAGGCTTAGCTTCCGGGTTCGGAATGTAACCGGGCGTTTCCCTCACGCTATGACCACCGAAACCCTAATGGTTTCGAGCGAACAAGCACACTCTTCAATTGTGTGTTCAGCTCTAGCCGGCAACGGTCGTTGCCTCAGAACTAACACAGTGGACGCGAGCAACTGAGGACAAGCCCTCGGCCTATTAGTACCGGTCACCTCCACACATTACTGTGCTTCCAGATCCGGCCTATCAACCCAGTCGTCTACTGGGAGCCTTACCCCATCAAGTGGGTNGACCGGAAAAAACACGGTCGTTGCCTCAGAACTAACACAGTGGACGCGAGCAACTGAGGACAAGCCCTCGGCCTATTAGTACCGGTCACCTCCACACATTACTGTGCTTCCAGATCCGGCCTATCAACCCAGTCGTCTACTGGGAGCCTTACCCCATCAAGTGGGTGGGAGTCCTCATCTCGAAGCAGGCTTCCCGCTTAGATGCTTTCAGCGGTTATCCCTCCCGAACGTAGCCAACCAGCCATGCCCTTGGCAGAACAACTGGCACACCAGAGGTTCGTCCGTCCCGGTCCTCTCGTACTAGGGACAGCCCTTCTCAAGACTCCTACGCGCACAGCGGATAGGGACCGAACTGTCTCACGACGTTCTAAACCCAGCTCGCGTACCGCTTTAATGGGCGAACAGCCCAACCCTTGGGACCGACTCCAGCCCCAGGATGCGACGAGCCGACATCGAGGTGCCAAACCATCCCGTCGATATGGACTCTTGGGGAAGATCAGCCTGTTATCCCCGGGGTACCTTTTATCCGTTGAGCGACGGCGCTTCCACAAGCCACCGCCGGATCACTAGTCCCGACTTTCGTCCCTGCTCGACCCGTCGGTCTCACAGTCAAGCTCCCTTGTGCACTTACACTCAACACCTGATTGCCAACCAGGCTGAGGGAACCTTTGGGCGCCTCCGTTACCCTTTAGGAGGCAACCGCCCCAGTTAAACTACCCATCAGACACTGTCCCTGATCCGGATCACGGACCCAGGTTAGACATCCAGCACGACCAGAGTGGTATTTCAACGACGACTCCACCTGAACTGGCGTCCAAGCTTCACAGTCTCCCACCTATCCTACACAAGCCGAACCGAACACCAATATCAAACTGTAGTAAAGGTCCCGGGGTCTTTCCGTCCTGCTGCGCGAAACGAGCATCTTTACTCGTAGTGCAATTTCACCGGGCCTATGGTTGAGACAGTCGAGAAGTCGTTACGCCATTCGTGCAGGTCGGAACTTACCCGACAAGGAATTTCGCTACCTTAGGATGGTTATAGTTACCACCGCCGTTTACTGGCGCTTAAGTTCTCAGCTTCGCCCACCCGAAAGTGAGCTAACCGGTCCCCTTAACGTTCCAGCACCGGGCAGGCGTCAGTCCGTATACATCGCCTTACGGCTTCGCACGGACCTGTGTTTTTAGTAAACAGTCGCTTCTCGCTGGTCTCTGCGGCCACCCCCAGCTCAGGATGTAAAACCCATCACCGGGTGTGGCCCCCCTTCTCCCGAAGTTACGGGGGCATTTTGCCGAGTTCCTTAACCATAGTTCACCCGAACGCCTCGGTATTCTCTACCTGACCACCTGAGTCGGTTTAGGGTACGGGCCGCCATGAAACTCGCTAGAGGCTTTTCTCGACAGCATAGGATCATCCACTTCACCACAATCGGCTCGGCATCAGGTCTCAGACTTGGTGGTGTGCGGATTTGCCTGCACACCGTCCTACACCCTTACCCCGGGACAACCACCGCCCGGGATGGACTACCTTCCTGCGTCACCCCATCACTCACCTACTACAAGTCTGGTCCGTCGGCTCCACCACTCCCCTTCACCCGAAGGCTCCGGGGCGGCTTCACGGACTTAGCATCGCCTGGTTCGATGTTTGACGCTTCACAGCGGGTACCGGAATATCAACCGGTTATCCATCGACTACGCCTGTCGGCCTCGCCTTAGGTCCCGACTTACCCTGGGCAGATCAGCTTGACCCAGGAACCCTTAGTCAATCGGCGCACACGTTTCTCACGTGTGAATCGCTACTCATGCCTGCATTCTCACTCGTGAACCGTCCACAACTCGCTTCCACGGCTGCTTCACCCGGCACACGACGCTCCCCTACCCATCACGATCCCCGTTGGGGGTATATATCGCAATGACACGACTTCGGCGGTACGCTTGAGCCCCGCTACATTGTCGGCGCGGAATCACTAGACCAGTGAGCTATTACGCACTCTTTCAAGGGTGGCTGCTTCTAAGCCAACCTCCTGGTTGTCTCTGCGACTCCACATCCTTTCCCACTTAGCGTACGCTTAGGGGCCTTAGTCGATGCTCTGGGCTGTTTCCCTCTCGACCATGGAGCTTATCCCCCACAGTCTCACTGCCGCGCTCTCACTTACCGGCATTCGGAGTTTGGCTAAGGTCAGTAACCCGGTAGGGCCCATCGCCTATCCAGTGCTCTACCTCCGGCAAGAAACACACGACGCTGCACCTAAATGCATTTCGGGGAGAACCAGCTATCACGGAGTTTGATTGGCCTTTCACCCCTAACCACAGGTCATCCCCCAGGTTTTCAACCCTGGTGGGTTCGGTCCTCCACGAAGTCTTACCTCCGCTTCAACCTGCCCATGGCTAGATCACTCCGCTTCGGGTCTTGAGCGTGCTACTCAGTCGCCCTGTTCGGACTCGCTTTCGCTACGGCTACCCCACCCGGGTTAACCTCGCAACACACCGCAAACTCGCAGGCTCATTCTTCAAAAGGCACGCAGTCACGAGAACAAGGACAAGTCCTCATTCCGACGCTCCCACGGCTTGTAGGCACACGGTTTCAGGTACTATTTCACTCCCCTCCCGGGGTACTTTTCACCATTCCCTCACGGTACTATCCGCTATCGGTCACCAGGGAATATTTAGGCTTAGCGGGTGGTCCCGCCAGATTCACACGGGATTTCTCGGGCCCCGTGCTACTTGGGTGTTTCTCAAGCGAGCCGTACAGATTTCGGCTACGGGGGTCTTACCCTCTACGCCGGACCTTTCGCATGTCCTTCGCCTATCCATACGGTTTCTGACTCGCCGACCAGCCGGCAGACTGATCAAGAGAAATCCCACAACCCCGTATACGCAACCCCTGCCGGGTCTCACACGCATACGGTTTGGCCTCATCCGGTTTCGCTCGCCACTACTCCCG